>QBMS01000026.1:38378-39215 GCA_003249095.1 Snowella sp. | reverse complement strand
CACCAGTTTAGCAGGAGTGATTTTAATGATCGTGACGGGATGTCTCAAGCCTGGTGAAATTTATGGGGCAGTTCGTTGGGATATTATCTTTCTCTTAGCAGGATTAATTCCCCTGGGAACGGCAATGGATAATTCAGGAACGACTAAATGGTTAGCAGAGCATTTGGCGATCGCAGGGGGAGGATTATCGGGATATTGGATCTTGTTTTTATTCTATTTAGCCACCGCAATTTTGACGGAAATTCTTTCTAATAATGCGACGGTGGTATTAATGCTTCCCGTTGCCTTTGAAGTGGCGAATAAGCTGAATTTTAATCCTTTAGCGTTTATGTTTGTGGTCACTTTTGCGGCATCTAACAGTTATATGACTCCCATTGGTTACCAAACGAATACGATGGTTTATGGGCCAGGGGGTTACAAATTTCTGGATTTTACCCGTGTGGGCGCGCCCTTAACCTTAATGTTGATGTTTTTTACGCCTTTGATGACAATTTGGCTCTATGGATTAAATCAATAAATTAAAATTGGGTTGGCTTTTGCGATCGCTGATTCTTAAAACTGAAAGCAATATTAATTTTTTTAAATTTGGCCCTTCGCAAATGATATTGTACTGAGATTTGATCTGATGATTTATAATAAGTATGGATAGCTTCATTGACTTTATTTTTTTGTGTATATACTTAAATAAAGTGGTGATCTTTGCAAGACTATCACTTTGCTTGATACGTTCAATATATTTCGCCGCTTCTAGGAGAAAAACATGATTCAGGATATTGCAGAAAAAGTCAAAAAGGATAAAATGGCTGGATATTGGTTGATGTTGCAATCAATTAATTA
>QBMS01000026.1:0-38368 GCA_003249095.1 Snowella sp. | reverse complement strand
AATTATTCCAATGAAGCCAAGAATATTATTGATAATAAAATTAGTATCGCAATTAATAAAATCAATAGTACTGAACAACTAGAGACAAAAATAGATATTATTAAAGCTCTGAAAGCAGAGGTTATAGAAATACTTAAATTCAGACCTAGTGAAATTGATATTGATTATGATTTTTTATTATTAAATTTAGCAATATTGGAAGATTTTTATCAAGGAGTATTTTGGTTTGATAGTCTTGAGAAATCAAGAGCAACTCAAGAAATTTACTGGTCAGTTCTTTATTCGTGTATTGACCGTTTAGAAGGTGTCTTATTTAGATTAAAGCAACTGCAAAATTTGACTGAAAACTATCATGAAAATTGGAGAGAGATTTTAATTTTCATTGAAGCGATTTTTAATAAGGTTTTACAGACTGAAATGAATCAGTATCAGGAAGAAGAAAACTTCAAGAATGAACAGGTAGCTATCAGAAGAGCATTACTATCAGGATTAGAATTACTTGATTGGATTCAAAAACAATTTGTTTATACTCAAAAAAAACAAGAAAAAATACTTGCCCTAAAAAACTTTAAAAGTAAGATAGACTCCAGAAAAATCAAGGGGTGCAAGCAAACGCAAGATAGTATTGACTTTGAAAAAAGTTTCTATCAAACAATGGATAGTTTTAGACAGAATGGATGGAAACTCTATACTAATGAATAAAATTAGATTCAATGATAATTTTAATAGATTCAGGAATTTTGGGGATTTTATCTAATCCGAATGAGTCAGAGGTTAACACTAAATGTGAAGAATGGCTTTACAACAAAATCATTAAAGGATGCACTGTTGTAACTTCTCAAATATGTAAATACGAAGTCAAAAGAAGCCTGATACTTTGCCAGAAGAAAAATAGTTTACAAGCGGAAGGACTTGAGAAATTAGCCGAGCTAGAGAAATTAATTGATTTTATTGCGATTACTGAAGAAGATATTGATATTGCCTGTCAATTATGGGCAGATTCCATTATTGCAGGAATTCAAGTCGCTCCACAACAGGACATAAATTTTGATCTCATAATTTGTTCTCAATGGCAAAGATTAAAAACAGAAAGTCCAGGTAGAGAAATCACGATCGCCACCCATAACATAAGACATTTGAAAAGATTTGCCCAGGCGGAATTATGGGAAAATTTGTAAATTGCCGAAAGATCGATTCTATATAGTGATAGGCTTAAAAATTGGACAACTGATATCCCAGCATTCCGCGCTTATCACTCAAAACTGTTAATAACACTCTCAATTCACCATGGCCAGAATTAACGATAATTACCTAAAACTGAAAGCAGGCTACCTTTTCCCTGAAATTGCTCGTCGGGTCAACGTATTCGCCGCAGCCAATCCTGATGCAAAAATTATTCGTTTAGGCATTGGTGATGTCACCGAACCCCTACCCCAAGCCTGTCGCGATGCGATGATTCAAGCAGTTCAGGATATGAGCGATCGCAACTTATTTAAAGGCTACGGGCCAGAACAGGGTTACGCTTGGTTACGGGAAAAAATTGCCCAACAGGATTTTCAAGCAAGAGGTTGCGACATTGATGCCTCAGAAATCTTTATTTCCGATGGTTCTAAGTGCGATACAGGCAATATTCTCGATATTTTTGGCGATGATAATATCATTGCGGTGACAGACCCTGTTTATCCCGTTTATGTGGATACCAATGTCATGGCGGGGCATACGGGAGAAGCCAACGATAAAGGTGAATACGAAGGGTTTGTTTATTTACCCATTTCTGCTGAAAACAATTTTACAGCCCAAATTCCCACCGAAAAAGTTGATTTAATCTATCTTTGTTTCCCCAATAATCCCACAGGTTCCACCGCCACAAAAGAGCATTTACAGGCTTGGGTGGATTATGCCAAGGCTCACGGTTCCATTATTTTCTTTGATGCCGCCTACGAAGCCTTTATTACCGATCCCACCCTGCCCCATTCCATCTATGAGATTGAAGGAGCGAGAGATTGCGCGATCGAGTTTCGTTCTTTTTCTAAAAATGCGGGATTTACAGGAACCCGTTGTGCCTTAACCGTTGTCCCCAAAACCTTGAAAGGCAAAGCGTCCGACGGAGCGGAAGTTGAACTTTGGAAACTTTGGAATCGTCGCCAATCCACCAAATTTAATGGGGTTTCCTATATTGTTCAACGGGGAGCCGAAGCGGTTTATTCCCCAGAAGGTCAAGCCCAGGTGAAAGATTTGGTCGGTTTCTACATGGAAAATGCCCAAATTATTCGAGAAAAATTAACGGCGGCCAATTTAGCGGTTTATGGTGGCATTAATGCGCCCTACGTTTGGGTTAAAACTCCTCATGGTTTATCCAGTTGGGAATTTTTTGATAAATTATTAGAAACCGTTAATGTGGTCGGGACTCCAGGTTCGGGCTTTGGGGCGGCGGGGGAAGGTTATTTCCGCATTTCTGCCTTTAATAGTCGGAAGAATGTAGAAGAAGCGATGCAACGCATTACCGATAAATTTACGGTTTAATTTCGACACTTTCCTTAAATTTCTCCTAACAGGTGACGTAGATATTTAATCCCTCAATGCTTAATAAAACGATGGATTGATCCCTCTGGATTCCTATCAATAATATCCCCAGCAATTAATTCAACTGAGCGATCGATGAGGATTCCTTGGGCAATCATCAGATGGTGATCTTCTACTGACCATTAGTGTGTACATCCTGTTAGGGAAACCTCAGCTTTTCCCCTTAAGTCTGAAACCGACGACAGAATTTTGAACTAAAAAATCTGTCACCACAAAAAAGCGATCGCCTTTTTTTGAAACTCTCTAGCGGCGATCGCTGAATTAACATTAAAACTTGCTCAACTGCTACAACTCAAAAACATCTGCCATAAAATTATTTAGCAACAACAATAACAGGAAGACCAGGCGTAACCACTTCAAATAAAACCTTAACATCCTCGTTTCTCATCCGCACACATCCATGAGAAGCGGCAGTTCCCAAGCTCTTTACGGTGGGGGTTCCGTGAAAGCCGATGGTATTTTTTCCATCAGACCAAAAACCGATCCAACGTTCGCCAATGGGGCCTTTGGGGCTAGCGGGAACAATTTTGCCGTTCCAAGGATTTTGCCAAACGGGGTCTTTGATCATCTGAGTAACCTTAAAATTCCCCGTCGGTGTTTCCCAACCTTTTTTACCGATTGCGACAGGAAAACTCATTAAAACCTTATCTTCGTTGTAAGCATAAACGCGACGCTCTTTAAGATTGAGTAACAATTTAGTCGCCATCGTTTTGGTATTCGTTGTCGCGGCGGTGGTTTTCGCCCCAGGAGTTTTGGCTGGAGTTACGGTAGGAGTTTGGGGCGTTACCGTTGTCTTGGGCGCAGGAACCGCCGTTGGGATAGTCGTCGGAATTGCGGCGGGGACTGTTGCTTCAACGACAGGAACTTTAGCAGGGATTTCTGTAGAAGCTTGGGGCGTTACCGTTGGTTTAACCGCAGGGATTTCGGTAGGAATGGCTGTCGGGGCGGTGACGGTTGGTTTAACCGCAGGCGTTTCAATCGTCGCTTTTTTTTGCAAAGAAGGAATACGTTCGTTCGGGGGAGTTGCCGCTTGAGCAGAGAGGGCCAACAAAGAAAAAGAAGCACTCCAACCCACGACAGCACATTTTGATAAGAGGGATTTCATTGTCATTGTCATTGTCATCTAAAAACGATAGAACAGGGGTCATTAGCCCTATATTTGAGGGTAATTGATTATATAGACTAAGACTGTAATATTCTAACGGATTGTTTCCGCAATGATGCCTGATGAGAACCTAATCCTCCGAAAAATTGACCCAATCTATCGATTAAACTCAATCTAAATCATTGAAGCCGACCCTAACTTCGTCGGGCAGAGGCGATCGCAACAATGCCTAAAACAGGAAACTGATGAGCATTTAAAACGTTGACGCATTCTCGTACAGTTGTCCCCGTTGTGTAAATATCATCGACTAACAGAATTGGCTGTTTCCTTGGTGGTTGAGGGAATCCTTGACCGAGACGAAACGCTTGTTTGATCTGGAATTGGCGTTCTTGGGGATTGAGATTAAATAGAGCGTCCGTGTTACGGATTCTCACTAAACCTTCGTTGTGCAAGGGATAACGGGTAATGTGACAAAATGCTTTTGCGATTACTTCAGCTTGATTGAAGCCTCTTTCTTTTTGTTTTTCGACATGGAGGGGAACGGGAATCACCGTTAATTGAGGATTTTTTTTCAACAAATTACACTTTAACCAATTTTCACCCAAGTTATATCCAAAAAATTCGCCCAACTCAGGATGATTTTCGTATTTAAAAACCGCGATCGCTCTTTTTAATTGACCCTCATAGTGACCCCAAACAAAAAGGGGTAAATCTTGCCGCCAGAATTGTAATGGATTCCTTAATTGAGAAGCTTGAAGTTTTCGTTCACAATCGTGACAAATGGTCGATTCAGCAGGACGTTGACAGAGAGGACAATTGGATTTTAGGAATAAAGAGAGTAAACCTTTAAACATGAGAAAATATTATTTTTTCATTGCCGACAAAAATGCTGTCATCGCTTCCAAAGAAGAAGACATTAATAAACAACGAGTTAATAAAGCGAAATCTAATTCAGGTAAAATCTCACTCTGATTAATTTTCTCATAATGAATTATTTCAGGATTATCAGCATCTCGTAAATGATAAATAGCAATTTCTTCATTTTCCCAAAACCAAACTTCCCGAATCTGAAATCGTTTATATCTCTCTAATTTACCAATACCACCACTGGTAATATTAATTTCTATCGCTAGATCGGGATGTTCTTTTTGTTGACCAATATAGTAGGATTCGTCAGGTTCAAAGGACACTCCTTTGATTTCAGATTCACGGGTGGCACTGCCGACAGGAATAAATTCAATCTGTTTTTCAAAAAAATAAAGTCCCAATAAAATGGTAATCAAGCTCTTAATTGTTTCGTGACGTTCCCCTAATTTCATAAACTCGATACATCCATCCAAATAGGTTATTTTTAATCGGGAAGAAGCATGAAGCACTTCTTGAATGAGCTTAAACTCTTCCCAGGAATAACTGCCTGGCAAATTAAATTTTTGCTCTGGAGAGATTGCTATTTTTTCAACAAGCTGAACAGACATGGATTTTTTTAGAAACAGAACGATAGAGATTTACAGATACAGCAGATTTGGTTGGTAAAATATTTGTAGGGACATAATATATTATGTCCTTTCTAATCCATCAATTTCTTACACAAATTTTAAAGATTAAAATCATCTTCGGCGATCGTTAAGTGTTTAGGAGAACATTTTTGAATAACATAACTAATGCCTTCTGCCCCTTCTTCTTGTAAATCTTGAAGATAATCGACCTGACTAGATTCTGCCTCTTGCATCGACTCAAACGGGCCAAAATAATAGGTACAAACTGGAATTTGAGTATCCACCTTAATCCACCATTTTGGATTTTTAGCAGAAAAGACAATACCAATTAACGCGAGATAAATCAGAAATAAGAACAAACTAAACATATCGTTTAACCTTGCTGAATCGATTGTTTTAAACCCGTTTGAGCCGTTATTATTTTAGGTCAGGGATAACTTAGTTTAATAACATAAAATGCCATCAATTTGTTAATTGTTTTGCTATTATCCACTGACCTTGATGCAAAAATTACATTTTCTTGTGCTGTGTGTCTTGTTTTTGCTGCCTTAATCTGAATCTCCCCCAATTACCACTTCTTTAATTCTTAAGCTAGGGCCGCCACAGCCTACTGCCAAGCCGCTTTGTCCGCCTTTACCGCAACCGCCCGACTCGTCCCAATGGAAATCATCGCCGATCGCCTCAATATTAGCTAATGTCTTAAACACATTGCCCGATAAAGTGACATCTCTCACAGGTTCAGCGAGTTGACCATTGCGAATCATCCAGGCTTCCCCCGCACTAAAGGTAAACATTTCTCCATTGGTCATGCCACCTAACCAATTACGGGCATAAACGCCTTCGGAAATATCGTTAAATAGCTCTTTAACAGGCGTGTGACCGCGCTCAATCCAGGTATTGGTCATGCGGACAATGGGCGGATAGTGATAATTCAGACAACGGGCGTTGCCTGTCGCTGTTTCGCCAAGTTTTCCCGCCGTTTCCCGTGAATGGAGTCGTCCCACTAAAACACCGTCTTTAATCAATTGGGTCGTGGTTGCCTGAACCCCTTCATCATCATAGAAATAACTCCCGCGATGGCCTGCGGGGGCGGCTCCATCAAAAATTTGCAATTGCTCACTGCCAAACCGTTTGCCCATGCTCATGACTTCCAATAAATCGGGATTTTCGTAGAGCATATCGGCTTCGGAGAGATGGCCAAAGGCTTCATGGACAAATAATCCGCTTAAAATGGGATCAATCACGACGGTGTAAGTATTGCCTTTGACGGTCGGGAGAGTGAGAGCAGTAACGGCTCTTTGGGCGGCATCCATTACTTGCTGGTCTAAACTGGCTAAATCTTCGTAGGCTTTGCGCGATCCAGTGGTTTCTCGTCCTGTTTGGAGCATTTCTCCGTCCCTGGCGGTGGCAGAAAAGCGCATTTCAATATCACACCAGGATTGCTCAATCATGGAACCTTCAGAAGTCGCCAGAAGAATTCTTTGAGTGGTGTCTCCATACCGAACGGAAGTCGTGGTGATTTTGGGACTGAAACTGCGTAAAATTTCGTTGTAGCGATCGCAGAGGGCTTTTTTCTGAGCTAGAGGAATGTGGCGGGGATCGGTTCCTGTTAGGGGCAATTGACAAATAATTTGCACAGGATCAACAGGGGCAAGGATGGTTTCTTCTTCTCCCACTAATTTGGCCGCCGCGATCGCCTCTTCAATCCGTTCAGGCAGTGTAGAAAGACGGTTAAACGCCGCAAATCCCCAACCGCCATGATGACAGGCCCGCACTTGACCGCCGATCGCAATCCCTTCACTCAGGGTTTCAATTTTCTCACTCCGCAGGACAATATTGGTTCCTTCCGATTGTTCTAAACGAATCGCTAAATAATCCACGCGATCGCGGTAACGAGTCATCAGATCACTTAATTGATTTTTGATTTCTGTAAGGGAGTCCGTCATAGCCAAGGATTTTCGGGTAAAGGGCTGATTTAATCTTATCTTTTATTCTCCTAGACAGGTTTGATGAGTCGCGATCGCCCAATCACTTAATAGAGTTTGATTTATTTTGAACGGTCAGGACACCTTTTTCTCTTATAATGGAATGTTGCCTTTTATACTTTCGTTTTTCATTGAACCCTGCTGGAGAATCGCTATGCCCGAAGCTGTTGGTGTTATTCAAACTTTAGGATTTCCTGCTGTCCTAGCCGCAGCCGACGCAATGGTAAAAGGCGGGCGTGTCACTCTGGTTTACTACGATTTAGCTGAACGGGGAGAATTTTTGGTCGCAGTCCGAGGCCCTGTTTCAGAAGTTAATCTTGCCGTTGAAATGGGACTCAAAGCCGCCACGAATACCAATGGAGGAGAAGTGGTCAGTCACTATATCGTTCCCAATCCTCCCGAAAATGTTCTCGCCGTATTACCCATCGAATATACCGAAAAAGTTGCCCGTTTTCGCAGTTGAACTCTCTGGCACTCTGTCCCCTTCTTAACCTATAGTGACACTGGGATAGGAATTTAAGCGATTTATTTTTTCCCACTTTTTAGCTAAATATTCCATTATTTAAGCTTAATCTAATTTTTATTGAATCATTTCGTATCTTAGGAGAATTATCATGGCATCCCAATCCGCTGTCGGTTCTATTGAAACTAAAGGCTTCCCCGGTATTTTAGCGGCGGCTGATGCAATGGTTAAAGCAGGCAGAATCACCATTGTCGGCTATCTTCGGGCAGGAAGTGCGCGTTTTACCCTAAATATTCGGGGTGATGTTCAGGAAGTCAAAACAGCAATGGCGGCGGGCATTGATGCGGTGAATCGGACGGAAGGGGCTGTGGTCGAAACCTGGGTAATTATCCCTCGTCCCCACGAAAATGTAACTGCGGTATTACCCATTGATTTCAGCGATGAAGTAGAAGTGTTTCGCAATGCAGCAGAAGGATTAGTTCCCAATCGTCGGTAATTATTGAATTTTAATCAAAAAAAGCCCACTGAAGCAGGTTAATCTAAATTCTGTAACAAGGGGCTTAAGCCCCTTGCCTGTATGCGTTTTGAATGATTAATAGCTTAATTTTTTTAAGGTTGGAAATTGTTTCCGATTTTTAACTAAATTAGACTTCTTTGGATTTAGTCAAAACTTCCCAGGCGGCTTTAGCGGCGGCACTTAGGCGATCGCCAAAATCAGTAAACTGAGAACCAAAATCATTAAACTGACGAGTTACATTTGTCCAATCCTTTTCAACTTCTCCTTGGAGTTGTTTCATTGCCGCTTCAATGTTATCGGGATCAAATACCTTAAGACTTTCTACCTGTTCTCTAGCTCCACGAATAAATTCTAGATAACTTTCACGGGCAAAATCACCTGCTTTCTGAGCTTCGGAAAAAGCCTTGGTTTGAATCGCTTGAATCAGAGCTTGGGTTTCGTCAGTCACAGAATCTTGCTCCAAGGGGATATCAGTCTTTGTCAGGGCGGGATTATCGGTCATGACTTCGACGGGAGTGTTTTCTTCGATATTCATTGGCGTAAATTTCCTAGCGAACGATAAGTGAATGTTAACAATTTCAGCAGAAAATAGACACTATCCCCAGTTGAGTTTTTATCCCAAGGGAGACAATTATTTTGATGAAATCAGCTTTTTTGAGGAAATTTACCTAATTTTTCCCTAATATCAGTTTATTTTGGGGTGATTTTAAATTAATGCAAACTTGGTTATCGTCCTTACAAGCCCATCGCGCGATCGCGGTTTTAAGAACGCCTAATTTAGAATTGGGGCGTACCTTGGCCCAGACTGTCATTGCAGGGGGAATGCGACTGATTGAAATTACCTGGAATAGTGCCGAACCCGCAAAATTAATCGCTGAATTACGAGAAACTTTTCCTCACTGTTTAATTGGGACGGGTACGGTTTTAACCTTGCTGGATCTAGAAAACGCGATCGCCTGTGGCAGTCAATTTTGTTTTACGCCCCACGTCAATGCAGATCTTATCAAAAAAGCAATTCAAGCCAAAATTCCCATTATCCCAGGCGCGTTAACCCCCACAGAAATCGTGACCGCCTGGCAACTGGGGGCAAGTGCCGTTAAGGTTTTTCCTGTTCAATCCTTGGGTGGCACGGACTATATTAAATCTTTGCAAGGCCCCCTGGGACAGATTCCCCTCATTCCCACAGGTGGCGTAACCCTAGAAAATGCTCTTTCTTTTATTCAATCTGGCGCGATCGCGGTGGGTTTATCGGGACAATTATTTCCAGCGAATCTTATTGAATCAGAAAACTGGGCAGTCATCAAAAAGCGAGTAGAAGTTTTACAAACAAACCTGTCTTTAGTTCAAAACCATTTCTAAAAAAATCAGAATAGTTATGGTTAAAGATACCCTAACTATTCGGAATAGATGAGGTGATAATCCAAAGATTGAGACAAATCATAGGACTCTTCTGGATTTTCGCCTTGGCTAACAAAAGCAATCAGATCATCATCAATAAAAATAGTGGGTTCACTAATAAAGAGGTTTAAATTATGGAAATCGACCGATTTAGGGGGACAAGAAGACGATATCGATTCCTTCCTTGTTTTTGATAACAAGTGGTTTGGTACTGTATTTTTAGGAAGAGTTAAACTCTTTTTTGGACTTGTATTTTTAGATTGAAAATTGGAGGCAGCCCTAGCATCAGCCACTAAATTTTCCAGAAAATAATCGACGGTTTGCTGGTTTACCCATCCTTTTAGCACCGCGATCGCCCCAAATCGAATCCCTAATTTCTTCTGTTCTTCCAAAATCAATTCAATCTGTTCATCGCTCAAGAGTGCGGCGGATTTTAGGTAATATCCTAGAGGGTGCAGGTAGGAAGAGACAAAAAGAGTCGGCCAAGACTCGGCAAAAAAGTCAGCCGTTTGCTGATGAATCCAACCATGCAAAGACAAAATTTCTCCGAAAGGCAATTGATAATATTGTTGATCTTGCAATGCAACTTCTATCTGGGAGGGGGTAATAAGTCCAGCTTCCTGCAAAATTAGCCCCAATGGCTTAGGAGTAAAGGTTTTAGGCATTAGTTTAGTTTTCTATAATCAAATACTACGCAATCGTGCAAGACAATTTAGTGTAAATCCAAAAGGGTAAATCTTTGTTATCGATTCATTAGATATAACTGGGAATAACTGTTTAGACGATACCAAAGAACAGCCTTGTCCTTAAAACCGATGATCGAACAATTAAAGATTCTCTTTCGGTCTTAATTTTAATATAGTCTAGTATAATAACCCAGTTTTGTGATAGATATCCTTTGAGATATAAACTAAAACCGAATATCGTGATTTTTTCCGACCCCAGAGAGTAAGCTCCGCTTTTTTCCTTTATATCGAGTATATCGAGATCGGTTTCCATCAATTCTTAACTGCTTTTGTTGAATCCGCGATCGCCTACCGTAGGAATGACTAGGGAATGCTGAGGTTACCAACTCAGGGAAAAATCAAATGCTGATTAATCTTCAATGGATTGCTAGATTTTGGGGATGTAAAGATTTATGATCATTGTTAGTATCCACTATTGTCAAAAGTGAGAAATTATGGTCTTAGCAATCGGAACCGTTGCACCGAGTTTTACCACCGTTGATGATTCAGGAAAACCTGTCTCACTATCGGATTTTGCGGGAAAAACCGTTGTTTTATACTTTTATCCCAAGGATGATACCCCTGGTTGTACTATCGAAGCTCAGGGTTTCCGTGATAATCATCAGGAATATCAGGGTAAAGAAATCGTTGTTTTAGGCGTTAGTCGAGATGACCAGGCTTCCCATAAACTCTTTAAAGAAAAATATGGTTTGCCGTTCCAACTTTTAGTTGATACAGATGGCGCAATTACTAATGCCTATGATGTCGCCAGTGGTGCGTATTCCAAACGAGTCACCTATATCATCGACAGTACGGGCAAAATTAGCCATGTAGATGAGCAAGTGAAAACCGCTACCCACGCCCAAGATATTTTGGCGATCGCGG
Source organism: Snowella sp. (assembly GCA_003249095.1). GTDB lineage: Bacteria > Cyanobacteriota > Cyanobacteriia > Cyanobacteriales > Microcystaceae > Snowella. Next base: position 27,211 of record QBMS01000026.1, on the reverse strand, counting down.
GTTAATCTATCTTTGATCGATCTAAAAATAATCAGCTAAAAATCGAAGGAGACATCATTAGTCTCCTTTTTTATGACTATTTCTGCGGATTATTCTGATTTTTTCGCCGAGGGAGGAGCAGGAAGGCTAGAATTTCCCGTTGTGGAAGTTGAATTGTTTTGAGAACGGGAGCGTCGTGAAGAAGAGCGTCCAGAAGAGGATTGGGCTTGAGTATTGTCATCCGTGACTCTGCGTCTTCTGCGGCGAGAACGACGAGTTTCGGTGGGTTGTTGATTATTATCAATACTTTCAGAAGAACGGTTACGGCGGCGACGGCGGCGAGAACGGCGGCTGTCATCATTGGATGAACTGTTGACAGAATTATCGTTATTACCAGCAGGATTGACGATCGCGAGATTATTAATGCGTCTGCCCTTGAGAGGTTCGGCTTTAATGGTCGGTTTACGCCCTTCTAGTTTCTTCGGTGATGCGGGGAAATATTCGACGGGCATTCCCTTAACCGCATCCACCATAAATTGTTGCCACATGATTGCGGCGGTGGTACTGGCTCCTTTCGTGGGTGTGTTATTGTCATTACCGAGCCAAATTCCTGTGACCAGTTGGGGAATATAACCAATAAACCAGAGATCCCGCGCCTTATCCGATGTTCCCGTTTTACCCGCTACCTGGCGATCGCCTAATTGAGCAGGACGACCCGTTCCCCCCGTTACGACCCCCCGCATCAGAGAAATCGAAATAGCATTACTTTCAGGGTCAAGGGCGGGTGTAAATTTAGCTTGGGATTGATAAATCACTCGACCGTGACGGTCTAAAACCCGTTTAATCGCAGAAGAGCTGACATGAACTCCTTTATTGGGAAAAGTCCCGTAGGCACTAGTCATCTCTAAAGGAGTCATGACCCAGGACCCTAAAGCCAGGGAATAGGTCGGCTCTAGGGGAGATTCAATGCCCATTTTACGAGCTAACTTAATCACAGGATTCCAACCCACATCCAGCAATAAACGCACCGCCACCACATTGACTGAACTTTTGAGAGCCTCACGCAGGGACATCGGCGCTCCTGTATATTTATCTCCATAGTTTTCGGGGGTATAACCATTCACCGTAAAGGGCGCGTTGAGATAGGTTTTGTCAGGAGAAAGCCCCGCCGCGATCGCCGCAGCATAGAGAATGGGTTTAAAAGTTGAGCCTGGCTGACGTTTAGCCTGAGTCACACGGTTAAACTGATTGTTATTAAAATCCTTACCCCCCACCATCGTTTTAATTTGACCCGTTCTGGGATCAATCGTGACCAAGGCCGCTTCACTAAATCGTTGCCATTGACCATACTGGGACACTGCCTTACGAACCACTTCATCAGCGTGTTTTTGCCAGGCTAAATTAAGTGTAGTTTCAACCGTCAATCCCCCCGCTTGGATGACTTTTTCGGGAACATATCCAGGCAATTGTTTGAGAACATAATCTGTGAAATAGGGAGCCTGTCGATTAAAGCGTTTGAGGGGACTCGTTTTTAAGGTCAGGGGTTCAAGAATAGTGGCTTGGGCCTGTTCAGGGGTAATAAAACCCGCATCCGCCATTTTATTTAAAACCTCATTGCGTCGTTTCGTGGCTAATTCCTTATTTTCAATAGGGGAATAGCGACTCGGAGCAGGGACGATCCCCGCTAGGGTTGCCGCTTCTGCTAGGGTCAGTTTTTCGGGTGTTTTACTAAAATAGGCATGGGCTGCATCTGCCACACCGTAGGCTCCTGATCCCAAATAAATCAGGTTTAAATATTGCTGTAAAATTTCATTTTTAGTGTACTTTTCCTCAATCTTTTGAGCCAGGCGCATTTCCCGAATTTTCCGACCATAATTGCGGTCTTGATTCAGAAAAACCAGTCGGGCTAATTGCTGGGTAATGGTGCTTGCCCCTTCAACCACGTCTCCCGCTTGTAGATTAGAAAATGCCGCTCGCAAAATGCCCTGGGGATCAACGCCTCGATGGTCATAAAAACGTCGGTCTTCACTGGCAATAAAAGCTTGTTTAACTAGTGGTGGAATCGCATTGGCTTTGAGTTTATCGTGACTGACGGGCCCAATTTCCTGCAAAATTGCCCCATCACTAGAGGTAATTTTAAGAGTCCCAGGAGGCGAATAAACCAAAACCTCTTCAACGGATTCCTGGGTATTTTTTTCTAAGACAGAAATTCCCCAACCCAGGGCGATCGCGCTACTGGTGAATCCGATTCCCATGCCTGTGAACAACCAAAAACGAGGATGCTGACTCACTTTTTTTAATTGAGAGCCGATGGGAGAGAGGGTTTGGGGGATTGTTTGGACAAGTTGGGGAAAGGTCAGAGCTTTACGGGGTTGTCGTCTCTTTCGGTTTCTTTTAACAGGTGACTCTGGTTGAGGGGTGAGTTCTTCCTGGGGTTCGGGTTCGGCAACCTTGGTTAATACAGAGGATGAAGCGGGCTGTAATTCCTGTTCTTCTGAAGCGGAAGATTCTTCAGAGGAAACCGTCGCAACAGTTGAGGGATCTGGGGATGAAACAGTCGGAACCATCTCAGGCTCTTGTTTTTCTAAGGCTTCCGCGACGGAGTGGAGAGCTTGACTCGTTTTTTTCTTAAGATTTTGAGTTAACTGTTTAAACACGTTCGTTTATTATTTTTAAATATAGGAAGATATAAGGTGCTGACATTTTGATACATGCTCTTAAATATTACATAAAAAAAGGGATATTTAGATAATACCCCTCAAAGCGTTATACAGTAATGGTTTAATCTAATTCACCTCGCACCACATCCAAAGCAAAGTACAATGTTTTAGAAGCATATCCCGCAGTCTTCATAATCACCAGATCGCCAAAACCCTTAGAAATAGCAGACTCAGGCACAGTAAGGTTTTCAAAGTCCAAAGAAGCGATCACCAATTTTCGAGCCGCCAAAGGTAATTCAGGAGGGATAGAAGCAATCATCTTAGTTTTGATTTTCTGTTTGTACTTATCAGCCAACATTTTTTAAATTTTATCAGGGTCATTAGAAAAAGAGGCATTCACCTGATCATGATATTTAAAAATTGGTTGAAGAACCTCGGCATGAGTACGAAATTCAGGAGCAAGATTAATGGCAGAATAAACCCACAAATACCATTCCCGTCGACAAAGAGCCGAGCTGGAACCCTTTTTATGGTCAGACTTTTTGCCCGATTGCTCCTCAACAGTCACAAGGCCCAACCGACGCTTAAACGAAGCGGGATTATCGAAACGGCTAGAGAACGAATAAATTAAAGCGAGAAGTATGGCACGATGGATAAAACCTATCTTAAACTCATCAAAAAACTGATTATAAACAGGAAAATCATAGATAATCGATTTTATTTGTTCTTCAATATCCATTAACCGTAGGTCGAGGCGATCAATATCACCAGCAATTAATTTGGTAATTTGAGAAATATCAATTCCATATTCCTTAGCAATTGAATGTTTTAAACGCTTAACCCAGGTAGACGCGCTAGAATAATCCCGATCAATAACCGCGATGGTACAAATTAGAGGTCTACGATTATCCTGATGATCGTTTTGACCAACAGTAGATTTAAATAAGTCAATTTCAGGAAACTCATAACTTAAATGTTCCTGAATGCGATTCAATAACTGGGTATCTTGACGAGTAAAAAATTTATGTGCCATATACAAACGGCGCAGATCAGGAATTAACTTTGAGTCAAACCCAGGGCGAACGCATCTTATGAGAGCAAAACCTTAAGGAGATAGTCTTCCTCCCAACCAGCGCGTAGTCGTTTATTGTTGATACCGAGTTTAACGCTGTTCTATTAGAGTGGGATTACCTGAATTAACCCTAAACTCTGAACGTCTTGATGAGTAGGCGATCACCGACCTAATTTTTGATAGAAACTCCAAAATAAAGTTTCTGTTAGGTATTGATTGCTCAAAGCCTTATCCTGATGAGAGTCTAGAGCTTAGATATAACGAGGGTTTTCCTAGAGTAATGGATCAGCAGTATAGTCTAAAATAAATATTTAGATTAAATTATATTTTCTATGCTTACTCCCCCTATTGCCTCAGAATCTTTATTAGAAGTGGCTCATAAAACTCGTCAAGCGGCCCGTGAGTTGGGCGTTCTCTCTGGTGCAGAACGTGATCAGGCGATCGCCGCGATCGCAGAATCCCTGGAAATAGCGATCCCAGAAATCTTGAGGGCTAATGAATTGGACTGTCAAGTGGCCCAAGCGGAAGGCATTTCTAAACCCCTTTATGAGCGATTAAAGCTGAGTGAAAGCAAACTCAAATCAACCATCACAGGCGTTTGGGATGTGCAAAAATTAGCTGATCCTATTGGTGAAATTACCATTCATCGGGAATTAGATCAAGGTCTAGTTTTAAAAAGAATGAGCTGTCCCCTGGGCGTTTTAGGCGTGATTTTTGAAGCCCGTCCCGAAGCTCTCATTCAGATTACCAGTTTAGCGATTAAATCAGGCAATGGAGTCATTTTAAAGGGTGGAAAAGAGGCGATTCGTTCCTGCCAAGTATTAGTAGATGTGATTAAAAAGGGTTTAGCAAAAACAAAAGTTAATGCAGAAGCCATTCAATTATTAACTACAAGGGAAGAAATTAAAGAATTATTAACCCTAGAGAAATATGTAGATTTGATTATTCCGAGAGGTTCTAATGAATTTGTCCGTTACATCCAACAAAATACCCAAATTCCTGTCCTGGGTCATGCCGATGGTGTTTGTCATTTATATCTAGATGAAGCAGCAGATTTTACTAAAGCGATCGCGATTACAGTGGATTCCAAAACCCAATATCCTGCGGCTTGTAATGCGATTGAAACACTTTTAGTTCATGAAAAAATTGCGGACGAATTATTACCAAAATTAGCGGTTGCTTTAAGCGAGAAAAATGTGATCCTTAAAGGCGATCAAAAAACTCAATCAATTATTACGGTTCTACCTGCAACGGAAGCGGATTGGCAGACAGAATATTCGGATTTAATTTTGTCAATTAAAATAGTGAATAACCTAGATGAGGCGATCGCCCACATTCATTCCTACGGCTCGAAACATACGGAGGGCATTGTCACGGAAAATTCACAAACCGCAACACAGTTTTGTAATCAAGTCGATGCGGCAGGCGTTTTTCAAAATTGTAGTACCCGCTTTGCTGATGGTTTTCGCTACGGTTTTGGGGCAGAAGTAGGAATTAGTACCCAAAAAATGCCACCTCGTGGGCCAGTGGGTTTGGAAGGTTTAGTCACCTATAAATATCAATTAATTGGGGATGGTCATTTAGTAGAAACCTATAGTGGAGTAGAGGCTAAATCCTTTACTCATCAAGATTTATAAGTTTTGTTGTATTTCCGTATTTTTTTGAAAATATTTTGAGGTCATGATTTTGGGGGACATAATATATTATGTTCCTACATTTTTAGGTATTTCTAGTTTTTTAAGGTTATGATTTCCTATTTGTGTTCAATTTTTAACAGATAACTATTATTAAGGGCTATCATTACTTAAAAATAACGCTACAATAAAAAAGCTTTTCCAGCCCCTCTTCTTAAACTCAAATATAGCTATCTCTAAATTCTCAGAAAAAACCTTAAATTTTTATTAAATTTTATGACGGCAATACTCACCAATTCATCCGATCTTATTGTTAATTCTGAAGCGAAAACTCCCCTCAAACCCACAGAAACGGGAATTTATGTCACGATTCATGGACATTTTTATCAACCCCCTAGAGAAAATCCCTATTTGGATACGATTGAGCGTCAACCGAGTGCTTCTCCTTTCCATGATTGGAATGAACGTATTCATCATGAATGTTATCGACCGAATGCTTTTGCCCGTATTCTTAATGATCGCGGTGAGATTCTAAAAATTGTTAATAATTTTGAATATTTAAGTTTTAATATCGGCCCTACCCTGATGTCCTGGCTAGAAAGCTATGACCTCGAAGCCTATCAACGCATCATTGATGCCGACCGTAAAAGCCGCGATCGCCTCAATGGCCACGGAAACGCGATCGCCCAAGTTTATAACCACATCATTTTGCCCTTAGCAAATAAAAAAGATAAATATACCCAAATTCGTTGGGGAAAAGCCGATTTTAGCTATCGCTTTGGACGGGAAACCGAGGGAATGTGGTTAGCAGAAACGGCGGTTGATTATGACACCCTAGAAGCCCTCATTGACGAAAATATCCGCTTTATTGTTCTTGCGCCTTCCCAGGCAGAACGCTGTCGCCCTTTACCCACCGAACATGATCCCCACCCCGAATGGCATGAAGTTGGCGGCACTCAGATTGATCCCACCCGTCCCTATCGCTGCTTTATTGCCGATGGTCGTTTTATTGATATTTTCTTTTATGATGGCCCCATTTCCCGCGATATGGGCTTTAATGATGTCCTGAGTAGCTCAGACCACTTGGCAGGACGGCTAGGGCAAGCAGTCAGAGGCGATCACCGTCCTTCCCAATTGATTAGTGTGGCTACCGATGGCGAAACTTTTGGGCATCACAAGGGTGGAACGGAAAAATGTTTAGCCTATGCTTTTACGACGGAATTCCCCAGAAGAAACTGGAAAGTAACAAATTTTGCCCATTATCTCAGTTTATTCCCGCCCCAATGGGAAGTGGTACTTAAACCTGTGACTGCTTGGAGTTGTGGGCATGGCGTGGATCGTTGGCAGGATGATTGTGGTTGCGGTGGGGGAGGAGAATGGCATCAAAAATGGCGCAGACCGCTTCGGGATAGTTTAAATTGGCTCCGTGATGAATTGATCAAGCTTTATGTGACCGCTGGACGAAAATTATTTAATGATCCCTGGCAAGCGAGGGAAGATTATATTCAGGTGATTCTTGATCGCTCTCCCGAAAAAACAGAATTATTTTTACAAAAACATCAAATTCATCCCCTTACATCAACAGAAAAAATTGATGCTCTGCGTTTATTAGAAATGCAACGTCATAGTTTGTTGATGTTTACTAGTTGTGGTTGGTTTTTTGAAGAAATATCTCGACCAGAAGGAGTGCAAATTTTGCGCTACGCGTCGCGGGCAATGGAATTAGCGGCGGAGGTAACGGGAATCCATTTAGAAAAGGATTTTGTGGCTCAATTAGCCTGGGCTCCTAGTAATGTGGCGGTTTTTAAGGATGGAGAAGCGGTTTATCAACAATTAGTCACGACGGCTCAAATTAGCTTTGAACAAGTGGCGGCCCACTATGCCATTAGTTCTCTGTTTACGAATTATGCTCATCAACAGGCTATTTATTGTTATCAAACCGAGCAATTAGATTATCAAAAGCAACAACTCGGCCCATTAACGTTGGCAGTGGGACAGGTAAAATTAACTTCAATGATTATCTGGGAAAATCATCATTTTACCTTTGCGGTTTTGCATTTAGGCGGTTGGGATTTTCATTGTTGTATTCAACCGTTTAAAAGTCGGAGTGCCTACAGTAAATTAAAAGAACAAGTTTTTGCTTCGCTTAAATTAGCCAGTTCAGCCAAAATCATTCTCAGTATGAGTGAAGTTTTTGGTTATCAATCTTTTAATTTACAAAATCTTTTTGCCGAAGAAAGACACCGCATTATGCAGTTATTAACGCAAAAAACGAAAAAGCATTTAGATCAACTTTATACCCAAATTTATCGGGATAATTATAGTATTTTAGTCGCTTTTCAACGAGATGAATTACCCGTTCCCCAGGAATTACAGGTTGCGGCAGATATTGCGATCGCCCACCGTTGTCTGAAGGTCATGGGACAATTGGAGCAATCCATTGATAATTCTAAACTAACGGCCCATTATTTAGAAGAATTAACCGCGATCGCGACGGAAGCAGATTATTTACACTGTCAGTTGACCATGCCCGAAGCCAAGAAAACCTTGGAACGCTTAATTTTTCAGAGTTTACAAAAACTGCTTTATACTCCCGAACCCCAACAAGCCGAAACCGATATTCATCATCTGATTAAAATGATCGAAGTGGGTGAACATTTACATTTGGGAATTTCTCTTGCTCCTGCCCAGGAACTTTATTATCAGTTTCTACATGAGCAATTAATGCCTAATTGTTTGGATAATTATTCTACGGAAAGTTGCCCTTGGACAGTCATTCATTTATCTGATTTATTGAAACTAGGGGAAGTTTTGGCGATCGATGTTAGAGCCTATTATTAATACGGTAAATTACGTTAAGTAGGTAGGTATAATTAATTTTCTTGGGAATTATTCACGCTATAATAATTTCGTTTTCATGATTGTTCAATAAAAGAGTAGTTTGTAACGAAAGAGCTTGGGCCGCTAAGATAACATCACCATCTAAAGATCTATTATCCTCCGTTGGTTTTCCTTTTTTTCTAGTTTCAGCCCATAATTCTCCCGCCTTTAACATAACTTCAGTCGTAATAGGAAGATAGGAAATTAGAGATTTAAGCTTATCCAATTTTTCCAAACCTGCTAGTTTATTCGCCCGTAATAGTTCTCTTGTAATTTCATAATCTACAATTTCAGGCAAATTAAAAATTCGTAGAAATCGCCTGTACGGGACAAGCAGGAATACATTGCTCACACACCACACAACGCGATCGCCGAAAGTTCAACTTAAAAGTTTCGGGATCAAGAATCAGAGCTTCCGTTGGACAAACCCCTGTACAGAGTCCACAATCGACACAACTATTTTCATTGATCACAATTTCTCGACTGGCCAAAGAAACATTAATTTCCTGCGATCGCATCCACTCAATCGATGCCTCTAATTGGTCAATATCTCCCGACAATTCTAGAACCAATTTCCCGATCTGATTAGGGGCTATTTGGGCGCGAATAATATTAGCCGCAACATTAAAATCTTTAGCCAATCGGTAGGTAATTGGCATTTGAATAGCGCGTCGAGGAAAGGAAAGGGTAACTCGTTTTTTCATAATAGATAAGAATAATTTGTTTTCAGTTGATCGCAGTCTGTATTTATACCATAGTAAAAATTTTTCTCAAAAACAAAGAATTAAGAAATCCCCCATAAGCAGGCCAACGTTGAAAAAGAAAGTTAAATTCTTATTAAGAATCACCAAAAAAGAAAATATTTCTGACTGATTTTTAAAATCGGTTTATAGTAAAAATTATTAGCCCTATTTCCAATTTACCATGACTCAAAACTTACTCGATCAACTCAAGACGATGACGGTCGTTGTCGCAGATACAGGCGATATTCAGGCGATCGAAACTTTTACGCCCCGTGATGCTACAACCAATCCTTCTTTGATCACGGCGGCGGCTCAAATGCCCCAATATCAGGAAATTGTTGATGATACCCTCAAAAAAGCGCGAAAAGAATTAGGAAGCAGTGCCTCACTATCCGATGTTGTGACCCTTGCCTTTGACCGTTTGGCAGTTTCTTTTGGTCTTAAAATTCTAGAAATTATTCCAGGACGAGTTTCAACGGAAGTTGACGCGAGATTGTCCTATGATACCCAAGCCACGATTGAAAAAGCCCATTATTTAATTGGTCAATACGAAGCGGCAGGCATTTCTCGCGATCGCATTTTGATTAAAATTGCTTCAACCTGGGAAGGCATCAAGGCGGCAGAATCTTTGGAAAAAGAAGGTATTCATTGTAATCTCACTCTCTTATTCGGACTTCACCAAGCGATCGCCTGTGCTGAGGCGGGTGTTACTCTGATTTCTCCTTTTGTGGGGCGTATTTTAGATTGGTACGTCAAGGAAACAGGCAAAGATTATTCAGCAACAGAAGATCCTGGCGTGCAATCTGTTACGACGATTTACAACTATTACAAAAAATTTGGCTACAAAACCGAGGTAATGGGGGCGAGCTTCCGTAATATTGGCGAAATTATTGAATTAGCGGGTTGTGACCTTTTAACGATTTCGCCTAAATTATTGGATCAATTGCGATCGACAGAGGAAACCCTTGTCCGTAAGCTAGATCCAGCAAAGGTTGATCAAAGTATTACGAAAATCGACATGGATCAAGCAACCTTTGAAAAAATGCACGCTGAAAATGCAATGGCAAACGAGAAATTGGCCGAAGGTATTGCAGGTTTCACGAAAGCCTTGGAAGCATTAGAACATCTCCTCCAAGAACGGTTAACTCGCCTCGAAGGTGCGGAAATTGTCAGTCATGCCGCCGAGGATATTTTCCATGCCTACGATTTAGATGGAGATGGTTTTATTACCCGCGAGGAGTGGGCTGGAATGGATGCAGTTTTTGATGCTTTGGACAGCGATCACGATGGCAAAATTACGGTTGCTGAAATGTCGGCAGGTTTAGGTGCGGCTTTTCGTTTAACTGCTGTGGGTTAATTTCAGTCAGTCTCAGTGAATTATTGTCATTCCCCCAAGAAATTAGATTTTTACTCAGGATCTATCCCCGTTGAGCGAAGGCAGTTTATTTCACCTAAAAGTTTCGTAGTGCGGTCGGATGCTAATTATTTACAGATACAATAATCGCACTGATCGCTTTTTCTTAACAGTCACAATGGGTTAACAGCGATCGCTTTTTTTCTCTATATTTTCTTTAATCAACTTGATTTTGTATGATTGTCAACATAACCTAAAGATCGGCGATCGCATTACTCCAACTCGTTTAGCAAGGCTACCAGTTGTTCAACAGCTTGATGTTCATCCTCGCCTTCAGCCGCGATAGTTACCTGTGTACCATGAGTTAGACCCAGTGTCTGTAGTTTGAAAAGACTTTTCGCACTAACACTCTTGCCGTTAGTGGTTACAGTAATATCAGAAACAAAATTCTTTGCTTCTTTTACAAATTGTGCAACTGGACGAGTATCCAAACCATTGGGAGCGGTGATAATAGCATCTTTTTGGTACATAGTTTTTCCTCTAAATCAAATAAAAGTAAGTGAATATAAAATAATGATACTCTGTCTTATGTCTAACGCAGTGAGGAGCTTGTTAACTCATATTATTGACGAGCAAAAAGGCGCGTTGAGTAACGCAGCCTACAAGATCTTACAGAGCGGTCAACAGTGATCGCACTATATTTGTTTTGTTTAGATAATCGCAGTTTATAAAAACAGAGTAGGAAGCGCGATCGCTTTAATAAACTTGATTGTGTGTGAGATGTTAGGTTTACTATTGTCAATTCAGACTACAGATCGGCGATCGCACTGTTGTTGACAGATAGCTAAAACCGAATCAAAACCTTTTATCAGAATTATTTTTCGATTCCATCTTTTTTGATTAACCAACGTGAGCTTCTAGAACTCCCAACACGGTAAACATACTGTGCATCTCTTAGGAACTTACTTGTATGATTACTGGTTTTGTGTTCCAAAAGGGTTGTTATTTCGTCGTTGGATGCTTCTCCAAATTCCATTAGATAGTCATATAATTTGACGTGCTTTATTGAAGTTGCTGTCACAGGAAAAGTCTTTTTTATATCAAAAAACTTATTCCATTGAGAATTTACTTTTATATAAACTCCATCGTTTCTTCCGCAAAACTCAATTTGTTCTATTCTCCTAACTGAGTCTTTTAAAGAAAGCCAAGGATTTGTTGAAAGATGACGAATTCTTTTTTGCCCCTCGCCAACAGAAATTACGCCTTTTCGATACAGGCTATTAATTAAAATTAAATCGATTAAATCATAGTTGTCAGGATTACCTTGTACCAACACAAATATTCCTGGCAGAACAGATTCAGCTTGCATAGAAACCTCTACACAATTAAAAGATTCTCCAAATTTTGGAAATTCTCTTCCATAAATTAAAGAACCTAAACCCATTCTCTTAACACCCATTCCAGCTCTATCAACAAGCTGAAACTGCATCATAAGCTTAGCTAAGGCTTTATTTCTGTGTCTCGGTTGATGTAGCACAATATTTTCTGACGTAACTCCTCCATAGAAGCCACCTGGATTAGTAATAGTCATTTTTGTTAAATCAAAATCAACAGAGATCATTCCATCTATAGAATAATCCCTATGAACAATAGAATTGATAAAAGCCTCATGGAATGCGAGATCATCAAGAATTGGTACATTGTAGATTTTCCCTTGAAAGTGTATTTCTTGCGTTGGATTGCAGGTAGTAAAATGGTGCTTTGCAAGTTTGATGGATGTCCAAATACATTCCTCCCATACCTCATTTAGAAGAAGTTTTCCTGATCGGGTTTTACAACTAAATCTATACTCGTAAGCGGCTAGCCATTGTCTAATAAGATTTGATTTACCTAAAAACAATAAACCAGCTTTTGCAAGAAATCCGTTATTTGTAGCTCCAATTGCTTCTAGAAAAGCAGATTTATCGGGCTGAGATTCTACAGAATACTGTTTTCTACTACAATAATCGGCGTAAGCCTGATCTAATGCAATTGGGTCTAGACTATCGATTGCGCTTAACTCTAATAAATCTGCGCTCCAATCATAATTTTGTAAGTTGTTTACTGCTTGTCTAAGTTCATCAGGCTGCATAGGACGACTTGATCTGCCGTCCCTAATACAAAATTTGCCACTTGAAGTAGCTATCAAAGAATCTCGTCGATGTGGAACATGAATGATCAGATAAGATTTATCTTCAAAATCAAAATACTCAGCACAAATCTCCAGAGATGGTTTGAGTTTACCTTTCAGACGTTGTTCAATTTCAATGAGATCTCCTTTGTCAAAGCCAACAAGTTGGCTGAGCCAGTTTTCATGAACAACATTAGAACTATCTTTAATTCCAATAATGATGATTCCACCACGTAAATTAGCTAATGCTGAAATTTCCTCAGCTAAATCTTTAGCATTATGCAGGGATTGAATGTCTCTATACTCTTTAAATTCAACTTCTTCGCTCTCAATATGTTCACTTGGAGTCGCTTTACAACGATCTATTATTTCTCTTATTGAATCTTGATCTTTGATTTTCATAACTTTTACATCCAAATTTCCCTGACGATGTAGGTCTAACGATTTATTATACGGAAACTGTCTATATATTAACCCAAATATGGATATTTTTCAGGAAATTTCCGTATATTGCCCCAAACTAGGACGATTGCAAGAAAAACTTCTGTATAATCCCCCTAAAAAGCGTAGTATGGCAATTATCGTACTCGTTTATGAACTCACCTCTAAATACGAGAACGACAGAAATGTTAGAATAGCCTTAGTTTTTTAATGTGTATTAAACGACAAAACGCCTTAAAGATATGCAATATCCAGTTAATCTCAAGCAAACAGAGGAAGGCTACACCGTTTGGTGTCCTAGTTTACCTGGTTGTGCTTCCCAAGGAACAACCAAAGAAGAGGCTCTTGAGAATATTCAAGACGCTATTCAGTCTTATTTAGAAGTCGCTCAAGAACTCAGTCAGGGCATAGAATCTTGTTATGTGGAAGTCAATCTAAGCCATGCCTAGTCTCTCAGGAATTAATCATCAAAAAGCAATTAATGCTTTTGAAACACAAACAATTGTTATCAAAATTGGGACTTCTAGCCTAACCCAAGGACAAACGGGCCAATTAGCTCTCTCCACGATCGCGTCTTTAGTAGAAACATTATCTCAACTGAAAGATCTAGGACATCGCGTAGTTTTAGTCTCTTCAGGAGCAGTGGGAGTGGGATGCGCCCGTTTAGGTATTCAGGAACGTCCCAAAAAAATTGCCACCAAACAGGCGATCGCGGCGGTAGGACAGGGTAGATTGATGCGAATTTATGATGATTTATTTAGTAGCTTAGAACAACCCATTGCCCAAATTTTGCTGACGCGGCGGGAACTCATCGAGCGCAGTTGTTATGTCAATATTAATAATACTTTTCAGGCGTTATTTGAATTAGGCGTAATTGCGATCGTCAATGAAAATGATACAGTCGCGATCGAAGAACTAAAATTTGGCGATAATGATACCCTTTCGGCTCTGGTTGCCAGTTTAATCGAAGCCGATTGGTTGTTTATTTTAACCGATGTGGATAGACTATATTCCGCCGATCCCCGCTCTAATCCCGATGCTAAACCCATTTCTCTGGTTACAGCAACAGAATTGAATCAATTACAAGTCGATGCTGGGAGTAGCGGCTCCCAATGGGGAACGGGGGGCATGATGACCAAATTAACGGCGGCTCGGATTGCAACGGGATCGGGAGTCCGAACCGTTATTACTCACGGCAAAAATCCTCAGAATATTATCAAAATTCTGGCAGGAGAAAGTCTAGGAACTCAATTTGAACCGCAATTACGGACGGAAAATGCGAGAAAACGTTGGATTGCCTACGGATTACTGCCTTTGGGAACGCTTTACCTAGATAATGGGGCGATTAAGGCTCTTTGTAAGGGTGGAAAGTCTCTTTTGCCCGCAGGAATTACCCAAGTTGAAGGCGAATTTTTGGCATCTGATGCGGTGCGAATTTGCGATCGCGACGGTAAGGAAATGGGACGGGGTTTGGTGAATTACAGTAGCGGAGAAATTGCTCAAATTAAAGGTCATCATTCCGAGGAGATTGCGGCTATTTTAGGCTATATTGACGCAGAAACCGTGATTCATCGCGATAATTTAGTCATTGGGAGCCTTGCTGGGTAATGGATTACAATTAAGCTATCATCCGAGCTTGAAATTTTTTTTAAGTAGCTTAACTGAATAAAACGTCAAAAAATTTAACAGTCTTAAATCTCTACGAAAATTTTTTATGTAGGGGCATAATGCTATTATGTCATTTCTGTTTTATATCTTTAGCAGTAGAATTTATTTGTCCTTTCATTAAGTTAACTTACTTATCAAACAATATTATTAATTGTTAAATTTACGGAAATAATTATGCAATGGCAAGACGTTTGTGAAGACACTCTCCTTCAAGATTTACCCTACAAAATTGAACTGAACCGTTGGGGACAAATTGTCATGAGTCCAGCTAAAGTGAAACATGGTTTCTTTCAGGGACGCATTGCCCATCTATTAGATTCTTTGACCGTTACAGGTGAAATTATTACAGAATGCGCCATAAAAACGGAGGATGGCACAAAAGTCGCTGATGTGGCTTGGGCTTCTGAGCAAAGGGCAGACCTCATTCTAGATGAAGTGGTCGCTTCGATCGCGCCTGAAATTTGCATTGAAATTATTTCTGATAGTAATACATCGGAAGAAATGACTTTCAAGCGTGGCCTCTATTTTCAAGCAGGAGCCAAGGAAGTTTGGCTATGCGATCGCGTAGGGAATATGACTTTTTATAACGTTGATCAGCGGTTAGAAAGATCCCAATTAGTTTCCAGTTTTCCCCAACAAATTAAACGTAGAAACCAAGCATCATCCTGATAATCTGAGAAAAGCAGATTTATTAAAAATAAGGGGGAATCGTGAAAGTTTTAGTAGTCGGGAATGGGGGACGGGAACACGCGATCGCTTGGAAACTGGTGCAATCTCCCCAGGTGAGTCTGTGTCTGTGTGTGCCTGGCAATGGGGGAACGGCTAATTTAGCTAAATGCGAAAATATTTCCCTTTCTGTCGAGGATTTTGCAGGAATTAGTGAGTTATGCAAGGATAATCAGGTTGATTTGGTCATAGCCGGGCCAGAAGTCCCCCTTTCTTTAGGGATTACCAATTATTTACAAGCCGAAAATATTAAAGTCTTTGGCCCCGATCAAGTTGGCGCACAAATTGAAGCCAGTAAGTCTTGGGCAAAAGCATTAATGGACGAAGCAGGGGTTCCCACTGCCCTGGGAGAAACCTTTACGGATGCAAAACTTGCCCAGGAATATATTGCCCAACAGGGTGCGCCGATTGTGGTTAAGGCTGATGGATTAGCGGCAGGAAAAGGCGTAATTGTGGCGAGTACGGTAGAAGAAGCTCAAAACGCGATCGCCGAATTATTTGAATTAGGCTTTGAAAAATTAGTAGTAGAAGAATTTTTAGTCGGTGAAGAAGTTTCTGTTTTAGCCCTAACCGATGGGATTACCGTCCGTCCTTTATTACCTGCCCAGGATCATAAACGCATTGGGGAAGGAGACACGGGCAATAATACAGGCGGCATGGGAGTTTATGCCCCCGCCCCGATCGCGCCGACCGAATTAATGGAAAAAATCACCCAAGAAGTCTTGCAACCCACCGTTGAAACCCTCCGTAAACGGGGGATTGATTATCGGGGTGTATTGTATGCAGGTTTGATGGTTAATGAAGGCAAAATCAAGATTTTGGAATATAACTGCCGTTTTGGTGATCCTGAAACCCAGGCAATTTTGCCCCTATTGGAAACTCCCTTGGAAGAGGTTTTATTGGCCTGTGCGGAACAACGTTTGAGTGAATTTCCCCCATTACAATGGAAAGTCGCTAGTTCCGTCTGTGTTGTCCTGGCATCCGCAGGTTATCCAGGGGCTTATGAAAAAGAAAAAGTGATTACGGGCATCCATCAAGCCGAACAGCAACCCGCCGTTGTTTTCCATGCAGGAACCAAGATGCAGTCAGGGCAATTATTAACCGATGGAGGAAGGGTTTTGGGAGTTACCGCTACGGGCGGAACCTTTACTGATGCGATCGCCCAAGTGTATCAAGCAGTCGAAAAAATTGACTTTGAAGGAAAGTATTACCGACGAGATATTGGCCATCGTGCTTTAAAGCATTGAACCTTTTGGATCAGGGTGATGTCTAAACTCCTGTAACCACACCAGTGAGGTTAATTAGGTGTTAGTGGAAAATCGAACTGGGAAAACTGACAAAACGTTAGTAATCCAATGCCAACGGGGAGATTCTGGCTCTTTTCAACATCTTTATCGACGTTATCAACCCAAAGTGAGATCCACTCTTTACCAATTGTGTGGAAACAATCGACTGGATGATCTTGTTCAAGAAGTGTTTTTACGAGTCTGGAAAGGCCTACCCAAACTTCGGGAAACAGCCTATTTTTCCACCTGGCTTTACCGAATTACCTGGAACGTGGCGACCGATGAGCGACGACAATTTGCCAAATATGGTGCTTCTGTTGCCGAAGATCTGACGGAGGTTGAAACTCGTTTGTCTCGTCCCCAGGATAGCCCTAATTTAATGCAGTTACATTATCAAGACGTTATCCAGCGAGGCTTACAGTCCCTGAGTCTAGATCATCGAGCCGTTTTAGTTCTCCATGACTTAGAGGATTTGCCCCAAAAAGAAGTTGCGGAGATTTTGAATTTACCGAGTGGCACGGTTAAATCGCGTCTTTTTTATGCAAGACAAGCTATCCGCACTTTTTTACAGCAGCAAGGAGTTTATAATGCGTCAATTTCCGAATCATAATCCCGACAAAGACGAAAATTTAGTTCAATTTCTCAGATATTACCGACCGATCGCCCCCTCGCCTCCCCAGGATTTAGAAACAAGGGTGATGGCGATGATTCAGAAACATCCTCGGTCTTCACCTGTAAATCGCAACTTTTGGATGATTCCTTCGGCGATCGCGGCAGTGTTGTGTTTGGCTTGGGGGGGATCTCGTTGGTTAGAACCGACTCCAAACTTTGCGTCCCAAGAGACTCAATCTGAGGAATTAGCCGCTTTTTTGGTGGATAATTGGCAAAATGTGGCTGATCCCGCAGTTAATCTCCAGGCAGATCCAAACTTGGTTAACCAATGGCAAGCGTTAACTCATTCTGAAGCGATTACTTCCTCTTCCGACTAACCCAACTTTTTAATTTTCACAATTTTTTTAGAGGTTTATATCATGTCGATTCGTTTTACTACTCTGTTGACAATCCTGTTTACCATGACCGTTGGCAGTAATATTGCCTTTGCTGTTCCGATTAACGCTTCTTCTGCATCCTTGGAACCGAATTTGATCGCCCAATCTAATCGTCGCTTAACCCGAAAAGGAGAAGGCTCTGAAGCTTTGATGAAACAACTCAATCTCAGTAGCCAGCAACAACAACAATTAACGGCTATTCGTCAAAAGTATCAGGGACAAATGAAGCAACTGCGCGAACAATTAAGTCAAAATCAACAGGAATTAAAAACTATGATGGATGGCACAGTCCCCTCTGACAAGATCCTGGCTAAACATAATCAAGTCATGGGGCTACGGCAACAGTTAGACAAACTCCGTTTCCAAAGTATGTTAGAAAGTCGGGATGTCCTTAATCCAGACCAACGCAAACAATTTGCCCAATTGATGAATCAACGTCGAGAAAATTGGCGCAACAAAAAAGGCGATCGCCCTGTTCCTAACCCCGATATCTAACAATTTGGTGCTGTCTTATCTAAATTTTATCCCCCTTCTAGTTTGTATTGCGTTGGGGGATTTTTGATAATAATTCCTATAAATTATTATATTCACTTCTGTAATTTTGCTAGAATAGTTAAGGAAAATTCAAGTTATTTTGTCTGATCAATTTAGAAATTAATATTACTATTTTTTTAATTTCTTTGTAATACTGATTTTAAAACAGCCTAGATAAAAAATCGTTATGAAATTATTACTCCGACGGCGAAAATTTCTAGGCATATTAATCGTCTCCTGGGCGACTTTGAGTTGTCAAGGTTTAACGGCTGGATTGAGCCAGAACTCTTCTCCTAAGCCTCAAAACACTAACTCCTCTGCCTTGGATTCTACTCCGCAAAAACCTCCTGAACAATTGTGGTCAATTCTTCGGCAATCCAAAGGGAATAGTCACGCTATTTTGTTTCGACACGCGATCGCACCAGGCGGCGGAGATCCTCCTGAGTTTCAATTAAATGATTGTTCAACCCAGCGTAATCTCTCCGAAGAAGGTCGAAAACAAGCCGCTAAGATAGGTCAAGAACTAAAGCGTCGAAAAATTCCCATTGCCAAGGTTCTCTCTAGCCAATGGTGTCGTTGTTTAGAAACCGCTCGACTCATGGAACTGGGAGAAGTCCAAGCCTACCCACCTCTAAACTCATTTTTTAGTGATCGCAGTCGAACCAATGAACAAACGACCCAACTTCTTTCTTTTCTTCTAAACAATCATCAGGAAAGAGGGGTAACGATCCTAGTAACGCACCAAGTCAATATCACAGCCCTCACGGATATTTTTCCCCAGTCGGGAGAAGGGATAGTAATAGAAATTGATCGAGATCAGCAAAATATTAAAGTTTTAGGGAGACTTTCCCCTGATCTTTCTTGAACATTACAAAGAAAAAATTCTTGTTAACCTAGAAATTAAAAGTATTTCTTCCCTGAATTGATCATGCCTTTCTCTCCTCAACCATCTTACCAACGGCGACAAATTCTACGTCTAGCGACCCTCGCGGCGGGGGCTTCCTTGTTTCCTTCTGCCTGTCGCACTCTCAATTCAACCAGTATGAGTGACTCAGTGACCGCCCAACCCTCTGTTCCGCCCCAAACCAGTCGAGTTGTATTAGTCCACAGTGAGGATCGAGTTGCGGGAACTCGTCAAGCTCTCGATTTACTCCAACCCACTGGTTTAAAGGAAAAAACGGTCTTTCTCAAACCCAACTACAATACGGGAGATCCTGCCCCCGCCGCGACCGACACGAAATTACTGGAAACCTTAATTCAAGAATTACAAGCGGAAAAAGCCACTAAAATTACCATCGGCGATCGCTCTGGAATGGCGGATACTCGACAGGCGATGATACAAAAAGGAGTTTTTGAGATCGCTGAAAAATATGGCATTGAAGCTTTGGTTTTTGATGAGATGACGGCGGAACAATGGCAGTATGTGGCGGCAGAGGGGACTCACTGGAAAAAGGGGTTTGCTTTTGCCCGTCCTATTTTGGAGTCAGGAGCAATCATCAACACTTGTTGCCTAAAAACCCATAGTTTTGGCGGTCATTTTACCCTATCTCTCAAAAATTCTGTGGGCATGGTCGCGAAATATGTTCCTGGTGATTCCTTTAACTACATGGGAGACTTGCATTCTTCGGCCCATCAAAGATTAATGATTGCCGAAATCAATCAGGCCTATCAACCCGCTCTGGTTCTGTTGGACGGAGTAGAAGCGTTTGTGAATGGTGGGCCTGCATCGGGCAAAAAAGTTCGCTCAAATGTCATCCTTGCGGGGACTGACCGCATAGCAGTGGATGTGGTGGCGATTGGACTACTGCGATCGCTGGGAACCACTGAAAACGTTGCCCAGGGTTCGGTGTGGGATTTAGAACAAATTCAACAGGCTGTGAAATTAGGCTTAGGGGTGCAAACCACTGAACAAATCGAACTGATTGTGCCAAATACGGCTAGTCAACGCATTGTGGATACTATTCGTCCTTTTATTACGACTTAGAAAACAATTTTATCCCACGTTCCGCAGGTTCCAAAGAACTTTTAAACAATTTTAAAATCCTTACAGGACAAGGGACTTGCAAATTACTGTCTTATTCACGAGCTTGTACTAAAACGAAAAAAAGGCTTATCGTTACACTAAATCAAGAAAATATCTTTTTATGGATGATCAATATTTTCTTTTTGCTTGAGGAGAAAATTAACAGTATAGCGAAAGATTTTTACGCCAAAAGCCTTCAAAGCCTTGTCAAATAAGGAACATCGTTTTTTCAAGAGTCTTGCCTAATCAAGGAATTAATCTACGGGAAAAAAACTAGATCAATGATTGGGGTTGACGAAATTGATAAACATCTGCGATCGCTTGTACCCAACCCTGAGCTAGAGACTCCAACAGACGATCGCCTTTTTCTTTCGTCGCAACAGTTGCATCGCCGATCACCCCACTTTTACTGAGTTCTCTGGTTAACCAGGCAAAGGGAAGCTTACCTTCTAAACTTAATAAACTGTTTTGGGGCAAATTTTGGGGATATTCTTTCACGGCGCGGTCTAATTTGACCTGTTCGGGCAATAAAGTCAGCATTAAACTGGTTTCTGCGTCCCCTGCATGAATCCCGTATTCCAATTCTTCTGGGGTTAGTAATTCAGCCGCAATGTGGGGAACTCGCCAAGTAAATAAGGGAAAAATTGAAAAATCAGGATATTTGTCATGAATATCTCTCGCGGCAATTTCTAAAACCTGGGGCTGGCCACCGTGAGAATTCATCCAAATTAATTTACGAAATCCTGAGCGATAAAGACTATCGGCAATTTCCGTTAATAAATTGAGCAGGGTAGTCGCAGTGAGGGAAATCGTTCCTGGAAAGCCAGAATGCTCGTTAGATTTTCCGTAATATAAACAGGGCAGAGCGTAGGCAGGAATCTCAGGCTCTAGTCTTTCTAAAGCTTTTCCTAAAACCCCCAAACTAATAGCCGAATCCACTGCGATCGGTAAATGGGGGCCATGTTGTTCGATCGCACCGATGGGCTGAATAATAACGATATTTTGCTTATCGGGTAGATCCTGAATATCTGTCCAGGTCAGATAGGGAAAAAAACGATGGGGCGGAATAAAACCGTGCATCATTCTGAGGTTTTTCCATCCTTTTTCTTAGTTTCTGGATCAACGGGTAAGCTACTGAGAAAGGACTTCATAGAGGGATTGCTAAATAAAACCTGGGTATCTTGTAAAAGCTTCTCTCCCCAGAGATTTTCCTTCAAGAATTTTAAATCCCTGTAGCGACTATCTATTTTTAAAGCACTTTCTCCTAATTTTAAAGCCTGTTCCTGTTTACCTTGGGCATAGAGCGCAACGGCGATCGCGAGTTGGGGTTCAGCTTGTTCTTTGTCGATACTGGTGGCCGCTTGCCATTTTTTTAAGGCTCCTTCCACGTCCCCCTGCTCATATTTCACTAAACCCATATTATTAATCGCGGGCCAAAAAGTTTTGTCTCGTCCCGCCGCCTCTTCATAGGAATTAATCGCCTCTCCCCATTTTTGTAATTTTAGAAAAGAGTTTCCTAAATCAAATAAAGCGGCTGGAATTCCTGGCTTGATTTTTAATCCTGCCTCTAGGGACGCGATCGCGGCGTTGTAATCCCCTTTTTGGAAATACGCATTACCGAGGGTAAATTTAATGCCCGCTTCATCAGGGGCCATACCCTGGGCTTTCAGCAGAGATTGAAGTCCCTGATCTAGGTCGTCCTGTTGCAAAAATAATGTACCAAGAATAAACCAGGTTTGATATTTTTGAGGAGCTAACTGGGTCGCTAACTTGGCACGGGAGAGAGCCAAATCATATTGTTGAAAACGGACTAGCTGAATGACATCTTCCGTCAGAGCTAATCCCTGTTGTTCTAGCTGTTCGTTATCCAGATTAGGGCTGTAGGGAAGCAAAGCCTGGGTTCGACCTGGTAAGGAAATATTCCAAACTCCCAAACCAACCAAAAGAAAAAGTAACCAATTACGTTTAGGCACTGTGTTGTCTCTCATCCATTGTCCACCGATCTAGTTTATCCTATCTCGGAATTTATCTGGATTACGAGAGCGATTCTCTCAAGAGCCGCCTAGACAAATCCTTACGAACTTTCTCTTGCGATCGTCATCTAGCTAAAGTATGAAGTCGCCTGCAAATTAACGAAAACCAATGCTATGATAAAAAGCGATTTGTTTTTGGGGTTGTAGCTCAGTCGGATAGAGCGAGTGCCTCCTAAGCGCTAGGCCGCCGGTTCGACCCCGGCCAATCCCGTTTTTAGTGTTTAATCAGTTTTTTAACTAAACTTTTCAGGAAGTTTAGGCCATTCGGTATTGATCGCCTCTAGTTGGGCGGCTAAGGTAATTAGGGTAGCTTCATCCGCAGGTTTTCCAATTAACTGTACACCGATGGGTAACCCCAATGGATCCTGGCCAACGGGTAAGGCGATCGCGGGTAAACCTGACGCATTACAGGGGGGACAGTTTGCTACCCAGTCAATAATTTTTTGCACCGTCTCAGCAGGGGATAAATCAGCCCACTGCCCAATTTTGATCGGTTGATGACGATAAACGGGTAAAACTAACACATCAAATTGCTCAAAAAAACCGACGATTTGCCGAGAAATAATTTGCATTTGTCGGACAGCTTGCAGATAATCCCCCGCCGAGAGGTTTTGTTCGCCTAACCAACGATTAACGGGACTAAGAATTTCTAAGGGAATCCCCGCTGCCATTACGCCCGATTGCCAAATTTTCGTAAAGGGTTCAATTAAATCCTGGGCATCAAAACAAGCAGGTTCCACCCGATGACCCAAAGATTCTAGGTGTTTAACCGTTGTATTTACACCTTCTTGGCAGACCAAATCTGCATCACTAAAAGGCGGCACGCTATAGGCAAAGGCAATGCGTAAGCTGGGCAAAGACTGATTAACGGCTTCTAAAAAGGAGGTTTCTGGGTCAGGCAACCAATACGGGTCGCCCGTTGTATAACCTGACAGCACATCTAACAACGCCGCCGCATCCCTCACGGTTCTCGCTAGGGGGCCAATCACTGCGATTCCACTCTGATAATCTCCTACAGGCGCAAAGGAAATGCGGCCCCGACTGGGCTTAATGCCGACTAAACCGCAACAACTGGCTGGCCCCCGCACGGAACCACCGCCGTCTGACCCCTGGGCGACTGGGCAAAATCCCGCCGCGATCGCGGCCGCCGTGCCACCACTAGAGCCTCCTGCTGTATAGTCTAAATTCCAAGGGTTTCGGGTGGGAGCAAATCCTGGGGTTTCGGTGTAGGGAAAGGAACCTAATTCAGAAGTGGCTGTTTTTCCCAGTACAATAAAGCCCGCCTGTTTCATTCGAGTGACGGCGGCCTCATCGTAGGTGCAAGGATTGTCTTTCAAGGCCGCAACACCATAACTAATGGGCATTCCTGCAACGGCATTGAGATCTTTAATGGCAGTGGGAACCCCAAAGAAAGGCGGTAATTGATGGGGGTCTGAGGTTTTGACTAATTGTTCAGTTTTCGCTTTGGCATCGGCGATCGCGCTTTCTACCGCAACATGAAAAAAACTTCCGACCTGGGCATCGAAACGTTCAATACGTAAGAGAAAAAATTGGGTCAATTCTAGGGGCGAAATTTCACGTTTTTGAATTAGTCGAGCTAGTTCTAGGGCAGGGGTCAGAGCTAAATTAGTCATGGTAAACCAATTGGATTAAAGTGACGATTTTAAAGATTTTACAAGGATTTGATGATCACTATTCGACAAGAGGCGATCGCATTTCGCATTTTAGAGAAAGATTGGGTTATTAGTGTTTAAAAAATTTGGGAAGACGGAGGGTAAAAGTACTTCCTTCATTGAGGATACTATGGACTTCAATTTCGCCTTGATGCAAATCGACACATTTTTTGACGATCGCCAGACCCAGACCTGTACCTTGAATATTGCCCGTATTGGTTGCACGGTGAAAAGTCGTAAAGAGTTTATTTAAATCATCAACGGGAATACCAATCCCCTTATCTTTGATTTCAAAAATTAGCTTCAATTCTTCAATTTTAAGATTAAGGTTGATATTCGATCCTGGAGGAGAATATTTGATGGCATTCGTCAGCAGATTGGTTAAAATTTGTCGCAGAAGTTTAGGATCAAATTCTACGATCAAGGGCTGATGGGAGTTGAGGTTTTCTGGAAGGGTAAAAATAATAGGGTGTTCACTACTACTAAGTTGTAATTCGGCGATTAAATCTTGACAAAAATTCAAGAGATCCAAGGATTGGGGATTAAAGGCGATTTTCTCGGCTTCAGCCTTACTCATGGTCAGGACATCATCAAGTAATTCGGTCATGTGTTTGATACTGGACTGAATGCGTTTGAAGTGTTGTTGTTTTTTTTCTTCACTCAGGCGTTGGTAGTAGCTTTCCATAATGCCTGTAGAGGAAGAAATAATCGCCAAGGGAGTACGAAATTCGTGGGAAGCCATTGAGACAAACCGCGATCGCAGATCACCGAGTTCTTTTTCTTTTTCCAGAGCATGGAGAATGTCCTGTTCTGCCCGTTTAATATCGGTAATATCTCGAATAACACTGGCAATATGGGTCGGTTCGGCGGTTTTGGGATCTTTTATGAGAAAAATATTACACAGGACTGGAATTAACTGTTGGGTCTCAAAATGCCACAAATTAAGTTCTCCTTCCCAGTGATTTTCTTGAAATACGTGGGGCAGCATTTCATTTTGAATCAAGGGGCGGTCTTCGGGTCGAAAAAAATCTAGGATGGTCAATAATTGAATATTGGTATTGGATTCTATTCCGACTAAATTTTGGCCGGCACGATTAATAAAGATCATTTGTCCTAATAGATCGGCAACTCCCATGAATTCTGAACTATTTTCAACGACTAAATCTAGTTTTTGTCGCTCTGCTTCAATTTTTTTCCGTTGCTTAAGTTCGGATTGCAATTGTTCATAGAGTTCCGATTGTTTAATGGCGATCGCCAATTGAATGGCAATTTGTCGAAAAATATTGATTTCTCGTTCTTGCCATTGTCGAGGACTAGAACATTGGTGGGCAATGATTAAACCCCAGAGTTGATTGTTTTGGATAATGGGAACCACTAATTTTGCTTGTACTTGAATGGTTTCCAGAAATTCTGCCAGACAGTCCAAAATAGGGCCATCCTTTCGGTCATTGAGGGCAAAAATTCTTCCTTGAGCATAACGCTCATAATTTTCTTCAGGAAAAACTTCGGGGGGAAAAACAATATCTAACACTTTGATCCAATCTCCCGCTACGGATTCTGCGATCGCGGCTCCCGTTCCCCCTGGAAAAACTTGATAAATCAAAACGCGATCGGCTCCTAAAAATCGTCGTACTTCTTCTACGGTGGTTTTCAGGACTTCTTTTAAATCCAAGGATTCCCGAATCCGTTGGGTAATTTTTTTGATTAAATCTTCCTGATTGGCCTTTTGCTGTAATAAAACTTCTGTTTGCTTTAAATCATCGATATCGGTGCAGGAACCGAGCCACATCGTTGAGTCTCTGAATTCATCCCAAATATCACAAAGAGGCAGTACTTGGGCCAAATGCCAACGATAAACGCCATCTAAGCGTTTTAGTCGATATTCCAAAGAATAGGGTTGATACAGTAAGTCGGCGGCAAAGATGCTTTGTTTAACGATGGCACGGTCATCAGGATGGATGAACTCTAACCAACCGTAGGTTTGAATCTCTTCTAAAGATTTCCCAAAATACTGCTGGGTACGTTGATTAACCTCCGTAATAGTGCCATTACTATCAGTCAGCCAAATGAGATTGGGAACTGTTTCTGCTAAAGTTCGGTAACGTTGTTGACTCTGCCAAAGTTGGTTGTCTGCTTTTTTGCGTGCCGTAATATCTCTGAAAGAAACAAAATAACAGGATTGACAATCCCACATGAACTGGGAGACCTGTACTTCCCCCACTCCGACTTCTCCGTTGCGTCGAATAATTTCCATCTCAAATATGTTGTTCAAGGAAATCGGAATGCCCAAGCTCACCCCGATTAATTGATCAGGGGGAAGGTTAAACATCTGACCTGCGGCGACATTGGCAAAAATAATTTCTCCTGATTTGCTCAGGACGACGATTCCCTCTGACACATTTGTCATGATTGTATCGAGAGAAAGCCCACAAAATAGAAAGTCTGATTCTTCTCGCCCTAAGGTTTCGCGATCGCTGGGAGTGATTAAATCGGTGATCATGGGAAATTGAGGCGATGGTTCTGGGATTAAATTCCTGGAATTGCCCCCTAACTCAAGACTTTCCCTAGCAATAATGCCAAAAAATTGATTCTCATGATCCAGAATAGGTAAATAACGGATTTGATATTTGTGAAAAAATTGAATCAGTTGGGAGGAATTTTTCAGTAAATTTTCAGCTTGGGATAGCGAGAGTGTGATCGCTGTAAATTTTAAGACATCATTGACGGTTGCCGTGTCCAAATCAATACCGTCTGCGATCGCCTGCACCACATCCCGTTCTGTTAAAATTCCTGCTAGACGACCTTCCTCCAAAACAACGACATAGTGACTCTGACTAGCACTTTTGGCCATTAGCGCGATCGCTTCCCGCAAACTCGTCTCTCTCGCAATTTGGAGAGGAACTTTATCGACGATGGATTCTACTTGCGTGGAAAGCAGGTTCATTGTTGTTAATCTTTTTGTAGTTCATCTATTCTCAGTTTACGTTATCCCTTTACAAATTTAGCAAAATGAAATCAAAGATAACTTTAAGCGTCCTAGTAGCGTTAAAAACCATTAAGAATCTCTTTAAAGTATTTGATCTATACCTCGCATGGTGATAATTTGCGATTTTTAGTTCAGATCCCCTAGCCCCCCAACTTTGCGGGGAACCGTTCTCTATTTATGGTTTTCAAAGTCCCCCAGAATTGGGGGATTTAGGGGGCAAAAATCTCAATCCATCGTGCCAAGTAGGCACTGGTTCAGTCTAATTATTAGAATGAAATCCTTACAAGACAAGGACTTAAC
>QBMS01000025.1 GCA_003249095.1 Snowella sp. | reverse complement strand
AATCTGTTGAGTAATATTTTGAGCAGAAACGAAGCCAGGATTACCGAGCCACAGAATAATCGCCAGAGAGCGGACGAATGGAAAAATATTTCGACAAATCATGACAAGTCGGGGGACTGACTCCCACAGGATTGGCCGATTCGGGGGCGGCTTGGGCGGTCAAAACAATTTTTCCGTGGGAATTTCTGAACCATCCTTGGGCTTCTACAATAGTTTGAGATTGCGGTTGTATTGACTGAGTGCTTTTCGCGATCGCGGGTGGATTATTGACAGAGGATTCAGGGGAAACAATACCAGTTGTGCCAGGATAACCCAAATTTGTCAATCCTGTATTCACTTCTAAATTTTGCTGGGGATTCGTCGGCAAACCACCGCGACCCGTCACATAAAATTCCCCTTGGCTAAATTCTCCCCCTTGAGCGCAGGCTTGAACAATTAAGTCACGGGGATTAATGACCTCTGCGGGTAGGGTTAGTAAACTACTTTGGGGATCAACATCTACCCGATTAATAGAAACTATCCCAAATTGCCCAAAGGTCGAACTAGCGGTAATGTCGCTGAGGGGCGTTAAACTTTCCCTCGGTTCAATCCCAAAGATACCCAGGGCATTAATTTGAATATTTCCCCCTTGACCCGTGAAGGCATTGGCAATAATATCACTATTTTCTCCAGGGAAACCCACGACAAATTTAGCATTAATATCAATATTTCCCCCATTGCCCCCACCGCCCTCTGTCCCTGCTGTGGCAGAAATTAGGCTATTATTCCGTAGCAATAAAATTTCCGACAGATCAAGGGTAATATTTCCCCCTTCTCCTGTAGCAGTTTCTGCAATCAGTTGGCTCTGGTTATCTAAGAAAACGTTATTAGCTTTAATGTTTAAATTACCTGCGTTGCCTGTTCCCGAACTACTGACGGTAATTTTAGAGCCGTTATCTAGCCTTACTTGATCTGCTTGGATATCTAAATTCCCTGCCTGACCTGTTCCTTCACTAGAGGCTAATAATTTACCCTGATTATTTAATTCGATTTGGTTGGCGTTAATTTCTAAATTTCCCCCATTGCCCATCTTTGAGGTACTAGCAGTAATTTCTGCATTATTGGTAACGGTTAATTGGGGAGTGATGAGAGATAAATTTCCAGCCTTACCACTACCTTCACTGGTGGCGGTTAAACTACTTGGAGAGGTAAAAAAAGTTTCCGTGCCGTCAGGAGCGACATCAATATCAATTCCCTGACCTGATAAATTAATCAATTTAGAGGCAGTGATATTCAAATTACCTCCCTGTCCAGAATTTTGCGTTTGAGCAGAAATTTTGCCTCCACCTGTAATATTTAATGTACCTGTATTTAAAGTTAAATTTCCAGCATTGCCAGTTGTATTAGTAGACACTGAAATTGAGCTTACTCCAGTAAATGGAGAGCTACCCGATAATGCTACAAAGTCAGAGGCGTTGATTGTTAAATTACCACTGTTACCGCTAGAAATACGTGTACCAGTACTTATTCCTGCACCATCCCGAATAGTTAGTTTTTGAGTAGTAATATTAATATCCCCTCCTTTACCCTTTCTCACCGTAACTGTTGCTAAGTTACTAGAACCAATTACTGTGGATTCATTGTTTACAGAATTACCCGTTCCTAACAATTCCACCGATTCCGAAGTGTTAATGATTAATGCTTTCCCTGGTTTTTCCCCTAATGTAAAAGAAGAAATGGCAGAGCCATCGGTTAGGCTTAGTCGTCGCCCAAATATTTGTACAGAACCACTACCAACTTCTATGCCGCCAACAATCGGAGCGAAATCAGTTACATCGATAAAGGTTCCCTCAGATAGCTGAATGCCTTTAAAGTTATTAACTCCTTCATATCCCAAAATGTAACCTAGATTACTTTGGGTTATAATGACTTCACTGTTTGCTCCCACACTACCGAGTTCAATCCTTCCCCCTGGCACAGATACATTCGCCCGCACAAGAGATAAGTCTCCCCCTAAAAAACCTAGAGTTCTTTCTGGTGAGAGGCTTAGGGTACTTTGTTGAATGGCAATCGCATTAGCTCTTGTTCCAAATTGCAGTCCGACTGGGACAGTAATTGTTAATAGGGAATCTGTTGATTGGGGAGTTGCGCTAAATAATTGACCATCCGCAAAGCGAATTGAATTGGCAGTTGTTGCGAGAAAAGAACCACTCATGTCAAATGACGCATTTTTGCCAAAAATAATCCCATTGGGATTGATAAAAAAGAGATTGGCTTGACCCGTTACCTGAAGTAAACCATCAATAAAAGAAGACTGATTACCTGTTACTCTTCCAATAATATTGATAATTGATGCAGGATTGCTAAAAACAGCAGAGCCATTATTTGGTATAGAAAAATCTTGGAAACTATGAAATAGATTGGTTCCTACTTTAGTTCCATTCGTAATAAAAAAATTGAGTTTATCATTACTCGTTACAGTTGTTGTAACAGTTAAAGTATTATCACTCACAACCTGAGAGTTGACTGGACTCGGCAACAAAAAAAAACAAATCCCTACGAAAAAAAGGGGGAGGCGAGAAGAGAAGTGAAAATTCATGGCTCAGTAATAAAAGCAATTATGGCTATTCTATTCCTGTTCCTGAAGTTTTTATTTTATTAATCGAGCATTGGTTAACTTTAAACTTTTTTCGTGATGCTTCCCTGCTATGTCGTTTCTAACTACAGTGAACTATTTTTTGGTATTTAAAATTGAAAGCAACCCAAGCCAGGAATACACACGCGTGCATCCGTTTGAGTGCTACTATTCAATTTTTCTTGGGCAGTGTTGGCTTGAGGTTGATTTAATTCTTGAGCTTGGACGTGGGGAACGCTCATAGAAGTCGCGATCGCGAAGCTGGCAGAAAAGAGGATAGATGTGATAAGTTTCATGATTTTTTCAATGTTTTTAAATAGACTTATCTATTATCGTATAAGTCGGCAATATGGATTGTCGTCCGAGAAAGTTCGTGATTTTTGCAGAAATCTCCTTTTTGTGTTCTCAGTATAATTACGGAAAAGGCGGGGGATTTTCTTCTTGAACATGGTGGGCTAAAAGTTCGGTTGCATCATCTCTCAAAAGAGGCTTCGCAAAAAAATAACCCTGCCCATACTCACAATGGAAGGATTGTAGAATTTTTAGTTGTTCTTCCGTTTCAAGTCCTTCGGCAATGACAGTCATTTTCAAATTATGTCCCAAAGTAATAATCGTGTGGACTAGTTGGGTATATTTTTCTTGCTCCTGTTCACCTATCAAACGACTGACGAAGGATTTATCAATTTTGAGGGTATCGACGGGAAACCGATGCAGGTAACTCAACGATGAATAGCCCGTCCCGAAATCATCAATACTCAGTTTTAGACCGAGGGATTTTAGTTCGTGGAGTAAGGCGATCGCGTCTTCAACATTATGAATGATCATGCTTTCGGTGATTTCCAGTTTTAGCTCATCTCCCGTCAGGTTTAACTCCATCAAAACAGCACGAATTTGTTCAACTAAATTGGGCTGGGAAAACTGACGACCCGATAAATTAACACTGACTTGCAGGTTAGAAAGGTTAGGAAATTGTTGTCGCCAGAGTTGAATTTGTTGACAGGCCTGCCGTAAAATCCAATGACCCAGAGGCACAATCAGACCACTTTCTTCGGCGACAGAAATAAAATTGTCAGGAGAAATCAGTCCCCTAGACGGCGATCGCCAACGCACCAAAGCCTCGAAACCTTCAATCCGTAAACTTTGGAGATTAACGATTGGTTGATAATAAACTTCAAACTCATCCTGACTGAGAGCTAAACGCAGATCGGTTTCTAACTGCCAACGAACAATGGCTTTCGTATCCATCCCTTTCATGAAAATTTCATGGCGAGCCTTGCCCATTGCCTTAGCATGAAACATGGCAATATCGGCATAACGGAGGAGTTCAGGTGGTTCACTGTCTGAATCATATTGATCAAACGCAATGCCAATACTGACCGTAATACAAATTTCTTTTCCTTTCCAAAAAAAAGGTTCCGTTAATTCTTTTTGAAATAGATCTGCTAAGGCGATCGCCTCTTTACTGTCTTTAAGATTGGGTAACCATACTGCAAATTCATCTCCTCCGACCCTAGCTAATAAATGTTCAATATTGAGGCAGGATTTTAACCGTTGCGCTGTCTGGAACAAAAGAGCATCCCCCGCAAGATGACCCAAACCATCATTGACCAACTTAAAGCGGTCTAGATCTAGGAAAAGAACGGCCATAAATGCCGATTTAGCGTGGGAATGTTTGTGATAAAAAGCTTCAATTCGCTGTAAAAAAAGACGACGATTGGGAAGTCCTGTGAGGGAGTCATGGTAATTTTGATAAACAACTTTATAGGCCAGGGTAAAAACCGCAGTGAAGAATAAACCCAATAAAGCCGGAACAAAGGGTATCCAACCCCCTTGCAAAAAGAGCCACCAACAAACGAACCAGAGTCCCGCCACCGCGATCGCCAGACTGAGGATAAAATGACCTAATTGCTTCATGCGCCAGGTCAAAACGCCACCAACCACCGACCACAATCCTAGCCAAACCCATTCCTCGCCGAGATTCCAAAACCAAAATTGCCGTTGTTTTCCCGAAGCTAGGTCGAGAATTTGACTGACTAAATGGGAATGGATGATTACCCCAGGCATTTCAAAGCCCGATGTTTGAACCGAACTATAGGGAGTCGGAAAGGTATCTTTGACACTGGGAGCCGTCACTCCGATCAAGACAATTTTGCCCTTAATCCATTGGGGATCGATTTTTTGATTTAAAACATCCGTTAAACTCACTTGACGAGCAATACTAGGAGACCGAAAACGCAATAGGGTTTGCCAACCCGCCACTTCCGATGCAGGTAACTGATAACCCCCTGAATCCGCTTGCAGTCGCTTAATTTGCGTTTGACCAAGCGTGAGGGAATGGGGGGTAAATTTCAACGCTAATTTGGGATCAGCTAAATATTTCAAACTCGTTTGTAAAGCAAAGGAAGGAAAATGACGCTTTCCTGAACTCGAACCCACTCCTAATAAACCCCGCCGCACCACATTGTCGGGATCAATCACCAGATCAACAAAACCGATCCGTTCCCTGGGAATACGGGGGGGAGCGGAAACCCCTGGATCATCAGATGAACTCGGAAGTTGATTAGCCACAATAACGTTATCCGATGCTAATACTTTTTCGAGGGCTTCCTGGCCAGGCGGATGGGGAATATCCCGAAAAAGATCGAGGGCAATGACCTTGGGCTGGAATTTTTCGAGGTTAATCAAGAGTTGGGCGATCGTTTCATCGCTTAGCGGCCAACGTTTTTGGTTTGCAATATCCTCCTCCGTGATGCCGACCACGAGTAAACGGGAATCAATGGGTTGTTTCGGCTGGAGTTGAACCAAGTAATCATAGACCAGTAATTCTAAAAATTGTAAGCGACCCTGTTGTTTCGCCCAGCCAATGGCTCCCGTCATCAAAACACTAAGGAAGGCAATGACCCACACACTCTGCCAATAGTAATGCTGACCCCAGTTCTGATGTTGTCGAGAATTTTCCTGACTTGAGGACAATCGAAATTGATTGAGGAGGGAAGAAAATTTTGAAAGCACAAATGTTAAAAAATATAAAGAAAAAAACGAGCAGATAGGAGAATATTGAATGATTTGCTCTGATAGTTCCTAGACAATATTTTGCTGATACGGCTAATATAGAGCAGTGAGGTAATATTTTTTATTTATAAAAACAATTATAGAAGTTTTACAGAGAATCAGAAATTGAGATCCTTCTTCTCAGAGATTAATCTGCAAGACCCATCGCCAAGGGAGTCACATTCAGAGGTCTAATTGGCGATTTGTTTAACAAAACGATAGGAATGAATCTATGTTTCAATCATTCAAGCGTCATAGTTGGCTACTCGTCTTACTCGGTGTTTCGAGTATGGTCGGAGGTTTCTTGTCCCAAGGGGTTTACGCCCAAACTTCAGAAGATGCTCCGATCGCGCCCGATCGCCGTAAGCCTGGGGGGAGTCGCCCTGATTCGGATTCCATTGAAGCTCCCATGCGCCGCAAGCCTGGGGGAAGCAGGGATTTGTTGAGCAATAATAGTTGTCGATTTGATCCCCAGGAGTTAACGGCTCTGATTCCCGAATCATTGAAGGGAGCGACAACTTCTGCGTCTCCGACCTTATTTTTTGCCGTTCCCCCTATTTCTGCTAAAACGTCCATAGAGTTTGTTTTGAGGGATGCCAATGATCAGTTAGTCTACGAAAGAACGGTTTCAGGCTTAGGGCAAGCAGGAATTTTGCCGATGACGTTGCCTCCTAATACCTTAAGCCCTTCCCAGGATTATCATTGGTATCTGTCTATCATTTGCAATAATCGCGATCGCGCCTACGATTTGGTGGTTGAGGGTTTTGTGCAACGCCTGACTCTTGATCTCAATCAAAAAACAAATGCAGATCCAGCAGACAGAATCAAGTTTTATCAAACTCAAAATCTGTGGCAAGATCAATTGGCTTTTTTAGTAGAACTCAAACGCGATCGCCCCACTGATCCAGAAGTCACGAATCTGTGGAAACAAACTCTCAAATCTGTCAATTTAGATGAAGCGATCGCGGTTAATCCTCTGCTCCCGTAGATCAATGGGGAAAGGCGATTAACCTTGGTGGGCCAGTCCTCAACGTTGTTTTTTTGCTAATTTATCTTGATAAAAAATAGAGCGCAGGACAAATTGGGGTAAGGCCAACATTCTTCGCCAACGCCAAGGCTCTTGGTAAAGACGGTATAGCCATTCCAAATTATTTTCGCAAAACCATTTTGGCGCTCTAATTTTTTGTCCTGACCAAATATCAAAACTTCCGCCCACTCCGATCCAAATCGAGTCGGCACAAAGATGGCGATGCTCCCGAATCCAATATTCCTGGCGAGGAACCCCCAAACCAACCAAAATAATACGAGGCTGTTTTTCTACTAGGGTTTGACACCATTGCGCTTCTTCGTCAGGAGTCAGGAAACCGTGATTCGTCAAAATCACCAGATCATCATATTTTTTTTGCCAATTTTCCGCCGCTTTGGCTGTTGAGCCAGGCTTCCCCCCATAAAAAGCAATTATCTGATGGGAATGTTGCTCCCCCACCCGTCTGATCAGAGACTCAGCGAGTTCAATACCAGGGCAACGTTGCTGTTTAATCTTTCTGAGGCGCAAGTAAAGAATCACTCCAGCCCCATCGGGAATCACTAGATCCGCTTTACGAATAATGTCCCCAACCGCAGGATTTTCTTCTGCCAATATAGACATTTCCGAATTGAGGGTGACCACATGAGTCCCTAGTCTATTGTTGAGACGTTCCATCAACAAGCCCGTGTAATCCGCCGATAAATGGACTGGAACCGTAAAAACAGGAAAAATTTCGGCTTTCTTGAGCATAGATGGATTTCGAGAATATTTGTCTGTCTGCACGGATTGGAACAAATTGGGTTGCATAAATTAATTTTAAAACTTTTTTGAACTTTTTTTGATAAAATTATCGATAATTTTTTCTATCGGTAGCGGATTAAAATTGAACAGTAAGATTTAGAATAAGTCCTTAATTATCTAAAACACAGACAAGCAAGGGGCTTCAGCCGCTTTTTACAAGACTTTCAACCAAAAGATTATACAATCTAAGTTTGTGACAGCTTAGACTAGATTAATAGACTTCAGTAAGAGTCCTGCCCATCCATATACTGCGAAAGGTTCTACAATCCAATAACTAGTTAGACTTTCTTACTGATTGTCAATCAATTAGATGATATCGGGTAACATTTAGATCAAAAATCCCATAAAAGAATCATAAAAAATCATGTTGATCGAAGGTTTTAAGGAGTTCAAAAAAATTTAATCTTTTACCAATAAACAAATGTTTAATCAGTTTTTAATAAGTCGAATTTATCCATCCATTTCATGATCCCACGCTACCTGTCAAATGACCTCTATCCATAGAAACAAATAAATTTATCATCTCTTTCTTTTTAATCTATCAATAGTTTACAATAAAAGTAATTTCAAACTTAATTTTTTCTCTCAAAAGTAAAGCCCAACGATTTTTAAGCTGAATGATGAAACTGGATCGACGCAGATTTTTGCAAGGGTTACTGATGTTGGGAGTCAGCCCATCAGCACTCTTGAGGTTGCCCTTATTTCCATCGATTAGCGGCTATCAATCGGCTTTAGCAGCGACGAATTCCCGAAAGCTGGCTCTTTTGGTTGGTATTAATCGATATTCTTCCCTTAATAGTAATAATACTAACGGCAATTCTCCCTATCTAGATTTACAGGGATGTCTGACCGATGTGGAGTTACAACGGGAGTTATTAATGGAACGCTACGGTTTTCAGGCTACTGATATTTTGACGTTAACCGATGCCCAGGCAACCCGCGAAAACATTGAAAACTCTTTTTTAGAGCATTTAGTGAACCAGGCTCAGGCGGGAGATGTAGTGGTTTTTCACTTTAGTGGTTATGGAAGTCGGATTAAAATTCCATCTTTGTCTGGGTCAACTGCTTTATCTCCTTCTGCTGAAGAAATGCTCGGATTTTTGCCCAGTGATGGCCTGACTTCAGAACAGATTCGTAATGACCTGTTGCAAGAAAGTCTCTTTCTACTAGCGCGATCGCTGAGGACGGATCAGGTCACAATGGTCTTAGATTGCAGTCATGGTGAGCCGACTTCCCCTTTGCAAGGCAATTTACGGACTCGTTCTTGTTTGATACCCGCAGATTCCCCTTCATCCCAGGAAATAGACTTTCAATCCCAAATTGCGACCTTAGCGAAAACCTTGGGCAAAAAAACTAAAGCTGATCCACCAGGGATGACGTTAACGGCGACTAGTCCCCAAAAAGTTGCAGTAGAATTTCTAGGAGACGGCTTTAGTGCGGGATTGTTTTCCTATTACTTGACTCAATATCTCTGGCAAATTACCCCCCCTCGTCGAGGGATTACCGTGTTTAATCAGGTGGAAGAAGCGATCGCCCCTGATCTGGGAAAATACCAGCAACCCCAGGCTTTTTTGGGTAAAAATACATCATCAGTCATCTATGGAACCCCATCCCCATTTGTCCAGGGATCAGAAGCCGTTATTGAGAAAATCCTCGAACCTGCTAGTTCTAAGTTAGTAGCCATGAGATTTACTGGTGTTTCTCCCTTGGTATTGGCGCATGGAGTGCTGAATTCCTGTTTTCGGGTGATTGCCGATGCAAATGCTGACTCTAGCGGAGACATTTTTTTGCAGGTGACGGAACAAACGGGACGCAGGGCTAAGGCATTGGTCTTAAATGCTCAGGTTACTCTCTCAGGGAAAGAACCGCTAGAAGAAAGTATTCGTGCCATTCCCCGACATTTAGGCTTAATAGTGGCCCTAGATAGTCAATTTGACCGTATTGAACGGGTTGATGCTACCAGTGCTTTTTCGGCGATCGCAACGGTGACAGGGGTGATTAATGCGGGGGAACAGTCTGCGGATTGTGTGTTGGGCAAAAAGGCAGGAGGCTATGGATTATTCACTGAAGGCGGGCGTTTGTTGTTCAGTGCGGGAAAGGGGAATATTGAGGCGATTAAATCGATCATTGGCAAACTCACTCCCAAATTAGAACAGGTGTTAGCGAAAAAATGGTGGGATTTAACCAATAATGAACATTCATCCCATCTAGGACTACGGGCAAGCCTCGCGGTTTTACAAGATTCCAAGGCGATCGCCGTGCTGACAAAAGAAACAGGTCGCTATGATTTTTCGGCTAATTCTGCCCCTGGTATCCAACCTAAACCGATAAAGTCCCCGGAAACGCCAGGTTTAGTCTCGATCGCGTCAGGAAGTCTTCTCCAATATCGTTTAGAAAATTATCAGGATCAACCCCTTTATTTTGTGATTTTAGGTATTGATGCCAATGGAAAAGCGATCGCCTGGTACCCAGGGGAGCAACCCGAAAGCATTCCCCCCCAACAATCCCAGATGATCCCCGATCCTAGTAGCCCCATTAGTTGGCGTGTCCCCAGTAACGGGGGTTTGACTCAAATGCAAGTGATTGCTTCCCTCCAGCCATTTCAGCAGTTTTGGGAAACTCTAGGGGAAAATTTGCCTAATCTAACTTCTCCCGATGTCACCTGCCATCCCGCTCAAATTCTAGAAATCAAAAATCCCCTTGCGATCGCCCAATCCCTTTTAGAGGATTTACACAGAAATAGTGCGGTTTCTAGTACCATGATTAACAACACTGCCGACTACTATGCCTTGGAAATGACGACCTGGGCGACCTTAAACTTTATCTATCAGGTCATTTAAAAACTTTTTAGGATAAAGCAATCAGAATCTGAATATTAAAACCTGTGGTTGTAAACGTCTGTGCTTGCTAAACTTGAGAGATTCGTTGAGAAGAGTGTTTCTTCTTTTGAGATCCGTTACCTTTTAATCAATTAAGCTGTCGGCTGATTACTTTTTCTGCTTTTTCATTCCCTTTTGGTATTATTGAATTTCTTTTCATTCTTTTTTTTATGAACTCCCTTCCCCTTTCGACTCAACAACGTCTCAAAAAAATTCCTCAAATTCCGAGTGTCTGGGAAGGCGATCGCCGTCCTCTTAGTGGAATGCAAAAGGGGCTTGAAGTCGATGATGATGCTAAGGGAGATTGTATTCTCTGGGTGGATGGTTCGGAAGGTTTTGTGCGTTCAATGGATATTGTTTCCCCCGAAATGGGACTTGAAGCGGTCGTGCGTACCCTCCTAAAGGCGATCGAAAATCCCCATAGCCCCGCCAAACCAGCCCGACCCCAAAAGATTATTGTCCGCAACCGAGAAATTCAATTTTTTTTGCGGGGAGCCTTACAAAGCCTAGATATCAATATTGACTATGTTCCCGAATTACCCCTCATTGATGAACTCTTTCGGAGTTTTGAGTCGATGGGTAGCAATAAACCCCCTTCCGTTCCCAGTTTTTATGAACGCCCCCTTAAGCAGACCAGTCATGACCTTTGGATGAGCGCACCTTGGGATTTATTAGCAGACCACGAAATCATTGCCATAGAACTAGAAGGTTGGGAAACGAGTCCTATTTATGCCTGCGTGATGGGGATGTTGGGCCAGGAATATGGCGTGATCCTCTACCGTTCCCTCGACTCCTTAAAACAGTTCCGACTGGCCGTTATTGAGGACTCAGCCCCCCACCAACTCGAAAAAGTCTTTTTGTCCCAGGATTGTTGGTTCCTCAACTACAAGGCGATCAATGAAGAAGATTTTGATGAAGAGGATTTGGATTTAGAAGAGCTAGATGCGGATGAAGTAGAGTCTGTTATGGGAAGTATCCATCCCCTGGAGGGCATTCGTCCCTTTTTAGATGAAGAGGAAGCCAAAACGATCTATTACGCCCTACAAGCCTTAATCCGTTTTGTTAATGAGCATCAGCAGGAACTCTCTCAAGATCCCATCGACGCGGCCAGTCAACAGTATCAGCTACCCGTTATCGCTCAGTCTCTAAATAAGAGCAAGGAAAAAATTAATGTCAAGGTTTCTACCCTGCCTGAATTGGCTCAAGAATTTCTTGATTTAATGGACGACGATGATGATGATGACGACGACGACGATGATTTTTCCCTGAGTAATGATCTCATTCCCGACAATTCTTTCCTAAGTTTGGGCATGATTCCCTGGGATGCGATCGCCACCCTACGGAAACAAAGAAAAACCGAATATCCTTCCCAAGAAGCCGTTGAAAATGGGGATGGATTACCCGTTATTGTTGTTCAAACCACCCGTGCCAAGGCGAAAGAAATGATTGACCTACTGCGATCGGAAGGAGGAGTCAAAGGCATTTATTTTAATCCAGGGGAAGATCCCTGGTCAGAGGATGAATACGAGTTGGGAATTTTACAAACCGAAGCTGGGAATCTCCATGTTTTTGGGGAATTTTTGGAGGAAAATACTGCTCACCAAAAAGCTCGTCAAAAATGGAACTCTCGTTGTAAAGAGACTAAAGGTTATTGCGGTATTTTAATTGCAATGGGTGTAACAGGAAATTCTCGCGGTAACCCGAAGCTCACGGATATTTTAGCTGTTTTTGAAAGTAAATTTTTGGACGCGAAGGCTTTAAAATTAGGAGTTTTGCAATTGACCTCTGAATTTGAATAGGTGAAAGGATTAGCTAGATTCCATAAAATCTAGCGTTTTGCTTCTGGTCTCTATCTATCCCACTTTGTTCCATCCTCGAAAATTAGACAATAACTAAAGATGGCAGGAAGCAGTCCCGCCAAGCTTTTAAGATCTGCATCAAGGTAACATTTTGTGAAGAAAAAAATGAAAGCGACTAGAATATTTGTCTTGAAATTTTAACCATCACTCTTAATAGTAAAATAGCAAGTGTTTTAGCGGAGTATTCTTAATCAAAATAAGGTTGTCGAACTACTCTTAGAAAACTCTTCTCCATAGCCCTCTTCTCCATGTTCACTGATATCCATGCCCTGGAGTTCATCACCAGGC
Source organism: Snowella sp. (assembly GCA_003249095.1). Taxonomy (GTDB): domain Bacteria; phylum Cyanobacteriota; class Cyanobacteriia; order Cyanobacteriales; family Microcystaceae; genus Snowella. The sequence goes on along the minus strand of QBMS01000025.1, from coordinate 26,951 downwards.
TTGATTCGCAGACCCCAAATTGCATCGACAATTTTGAGGATAATATACGTCCCCAAACAGGCCCATATAATCGTGATTCCAACTCCTCCAATTTGAATCAGTAATTGAAAAGGATTACCCGCAATTAAGCCTTCTTTTCCTGCGCTATTAACGGTTGTTGTGGCAAAGATCCCTGTAAGAATTGCGCCCACTGCACCACCCACACCATGAACGGGGAATGTGTCCAGGCTATCATCAATACCGAGTTGGATTTTTAGGGTAATCGCGAAAAAACAGCAAACTGAGGCGATTATGCCAATCAGAAGAGCCGACATCGGAGTGACAAAGCCCGCCGCAGGGGTAACACCGACTAACCCGACAACGACCCCCGTAGCGGCTCCGACAGTGGTGGGTTTGCCTCTTAAAAATTGTTCTAATAAGAGCCAAGTTAACATGGCTGATGCCGCACTGGTATTGGTTGTGAGGAAGGCGGTTGTTGCTAAGGCTCCAGAGGAAAGCGCGCTACCTGCATTGAAACCGAACCAACCGTACCAGAGTAATCCTGAACCTAGCAAAATAAAGGGGATGTTATGGGGAGCAGAAATTTGATTAGGGTAGGCTCTACGAGGGCCAATGACGAGCGCCGCCACAAGAGCAGAAAAACCTGAAGCCGTATGAACAACCGTTCCGCCTGCAAAATCTAGGATGTTAATTCCGCCATTTAATCCCAAAAAACCACCTTTTCCCCAAACCATGTGGGCCATGGGACAGTAAACAAAAATTAACCAGAGAACTAGAAATAAACAATAGGATCTGAAAGGAACTCGTTCGACGATCGCCCCCGAAATGAGGGCAGGGGTGATAATGGCAAACATCCCTTGGTAGATCAAGAAAGTTTGATGGGGGATGGTTGGGGCATAGGAGAGCATTTCATTGGGTAAACTACCTTGGAGGTAGCCTGTGGTTTCTAGTCCTACCCCATTTAAAAAAGCCCACTGTATGCCGCCTATCACGGGAAATCCAGGGGCAAAAGCCAGGCTATAACCAATCAAAACCCAAGTGACTGCGACAATTCCCAAGGCAATAAAACTCATCATCAAGGTGTTGAGTACATTTTTCTTGGCAACAAATCCACCATAAAAAAACGCGAGTCCCACTGTCATTAACAAAACGAGTCCACTGGAATTGAGCATAAAACCAGTGTCTGCCGCGATTTGAGCCGTCATAGCGTCTGTTTCAGCGAATGCCTGTGCTACTGGAAGCGTTAGAAATGCCCCCAGGCTCAATATTGCGATCGCTAAGTTTTTCGGAAATCCTGACATGATGAATAACCTCCCCACAAGATGAACAATTAATGCCGTAGTACCATTAAGATTTCATCAAGTTTACTCAGATCTTTTTGTCTTCTAGAGCACGAATAGAGCATCAATTCGTTCTAAATTTTGCATAACAACAACTATATTTGTTGGGCATTTTTTCTTACTCTAGATTTTCGTCGATGATGTCTGATGCGATCGCGCTCGTCTTATCGTAACCTTTGACTGGATAAGCTATCAACGAATTATTTACAGGTGAGATTTTATTGCGAAGCTAATACTTTTTTTGATTTATACACAGAAATTATATTGCAGTAATTGTAATCCTCAAATCCAAATACCTGATGATTAAATTTACTTGCGAAATAAGCCCTCCTCTTGCATGAAAATTGCGGCAGCATATATTTTTTCAGGGAAATCACGGCATTGATCACTAATTACACTATCGAACAGTTTGTTATAGTTATTTCTTAATTTTTCTTGATGGTGTTTTTGTGTCATAGTTTGAGAGGGAAACGCCATAATTTTTCTATTAATATCCGCACACATTTCTTCTAATTTTAGCTTTTCTGAAGGATACTCTTCATACTGTTCAAGTATCTCACGAATTTCTAGTTCTTTTTGCGAATTTAATAACTTTATCGTCTCGTCACGACTTTGAGCCTCAATTTCTTGACACTTAGTTATGATGTCTTCATAAATAGGGGCATAGAATAGTTTGTAGAACCCAATAACCTGTTTAAATATCTTGGTTAAAATAGGTATGCTTCTTAAATCAAATCCTCCTAAATAATTGTTTAGTTCGTCAATAAGCTCATCTACACGGGAATAATTAATGATGATTGAGATCACAACAGCAAATAATATAATTACCTGTACAAATAAATGCTCAAATAGTTGATTAAGACAAAAAAATATTAGATAAATTCCACCAACAACAATGGCCGTAAATAATACATCAAGAATCAATAATTTATAAGATAATACCTTTAATAATTTGATTTTAACAACATCTTTGTATCCTGATTCTTTGATGATTAGAGAAAGTTGTAGGTAAGTCCCTAATATTGATGCCGATAAGAAAGAGACAAATTTTATAATACTCTCTTGATTAACTTTGAGTATTTCTATTAACCAAAACAGAAAATTATCCATCAATTGTTGTCAAAAATTACACAGGCTGGGCAAATGATTGTAGACATCTGCCACAAAATCCTGTTTACTAAAATCGAAAAAAACAGGCGAAATAAGCTGGTCATTCAAGTCCGAACCAAAAGACGTGTCCGAAAATTCACAGCCTAATCACAGTAAATCTTTACAGCATTTTCTGGAAATACTCCGAAGTGTCTGAAACCTTGTATTTTCGTTCCTAATTCAATTCTGAAGAAAAAGAATGAGATATTAAAAACGAATTATATTCCTTGAGTTGCTTATGGTGTAAGCATTTTAAGCTTGAGATTATATTTCGGACAGGTCTAAAAAATAAAATCACGTAAAATCCGCGCTCATCAGCTTATCAAGACAACTAACGTTTTTTTGTCCTTTTTGCTTTCTCTCTGGCCGCAATGAACCGTCTTGCTCCAGGAGAGGGAACATAAATTGTTTCTTTGGTGTTAACGGTTAATCCCCTGGTCTTAACCAGCCCTAGTGCTTCTAGATCATCTAATTTCTGTTTAAGGTTCTGGCCGATACGACCTGTGCGAATCTCAAAGCGGAGAGGAGTAGTTGCTTTCAACTCAATCAACTCCTTGAGAATGGCAGATTGCTCTTCGGTTAATGATATTTGGGCAGTACGGCTTTCTCGAAAGGACAAGTCTCCACGCAGAGATTGGTTTTGTAAAGTTTGAGTAGCCATCATGAGCTTTTCCTTTACTTATTGTGATTAACATTTACCTACTTTATTGCACTATTTTGCAAAAGTCAACCCCAATTTAGGATTCTTAATCGAAAAGTGGCTTACTTTAATCTTGACAGGTCTTGGCTTGGTCTAATCTCATAATGGCTACGCTAAATTGGATGAAGTGATCCCCCCCATAACTTCTCTCTTCGCCTTAACAGATGACGCAACTGTGGCAAAATGGGCATAGATATTAACCCGAACTTGATCTAACTTCCTTTCCATGAGTGCCAACCTTCCCCCCCAATACGACCCAACTCTGACCGAAGCAAAATGGCAAGCTGCATGGGAAAAAGAACAGGTTTTCAAAGCCGATCCAGACCATACAGGAGAACCCTATTGCATCGTTATTCCCCCGCCGAATGTGACGGGAAGCTTGCACATGGGTCACGCCTTTGAGAGTGCCTTAATTGATACTCTGATTCGTTACCACCGTATGAAGGGCGACAATACCCTCTGGTTACCTGGAACTGACCATGCCAGCATTGCGGTACAAACGATTTTAGAAAAGCAACTCAAAGCAGAAGGCAAAAATCGGGATGATTTGGGACGGGAAAAATTTTTAGAACGAGCCTGGCAATGGAAAGAAGAATCGGGCGGAACCATCGTTAATCAACTGCGATCGCTGGGTGTATCGGTAGATTGGTCGCGGGAACGGTTTACCTTGGATGAAGGGCTTTCTCATTCAGTAAAAACCGCATTTATTCAACTCTATGAAGAAGGGTTGATTTATCGCGGTAATTATTTAGTCAATTGGTGTCCCTCTTCCCAGTCGGCGGTTTCGGATTTGGAAATCGAAAATGAAGAGGTTAATGGTCATCTCTGGTATTTGCGTTATCCCTTGAGTGATCGCAGTGGGGAATTGGTGGTGGCGACGACTCGACCTGAAACCATGCTAGGCGATACGGGGGTTGCGGTTAATCCGAACGATGAGCGTTATCAGGCTTTTATTGGAAAAACTGTTACTCTGCCGATTGTGGGTCGCGAAATTCCGATTTTTGCGGATGAATTAGTTGATCCTGCCTTTGGAACGGGTTGCGTTAAGGTTACGCCCGCCCACGATCCGAATGATTTCGAGATGGGGAAACGTCATCAATTACCTTTTATTAATATTCTCAATAAAGACGGAACGGTAAACGAAAATGGCGGAATTTTCACAGGACAAGATCGTTTTGATGTACGGAAAAATTTAGTTAAAACCCTCGATGAAACAGGATTTTTGGTTAAAGTCGAAGATTACAAACATACCGTTCCCTACAGCGATCGCGGAAAAGTCCCTGTCGAACCCTTATTATCAACCCAATGGTTTGTGAAAATTGAACCGTTAGCGAGTAAGGCGTTGCAATGTTTAGATCAAGAAAATTCTCCTCGTTTTGTTCCTGAACGCTGGTCAAAGGTTTATCGAGATTGGTTAATTAAGCTCAAAGATTGGTGTATTTCTCGTCAATTATGGTGGGGACATCAAATTCCTGCCTGGTATGTGGTTAGCGAAACGGAAGGACAAATTACCGACCATACGCCCTTTATTGTGGCCAACAGTGAGATGGAAGCCTTAGAACAAGCCAAAGCAAAATATGGCGATCGCTGTCAATTAGAACAAGATCCTGACGTGCTAGATACCTGGTTTTCATCGGGACTGTGGCCTTTTTCCACAATGGGTTGGCCTGACCAGACGAAAGATTTAGCAACCTATTATCCCAATGCAACCTTGGTAACAGGCTTTGATATTATCTTTTTCTGGGTTGCACGGATGACCATGATGGCGGGTCACTTCACAGGCGAGATGCCCTTTAAGGATGTCTATATTCATGGGTTAGTGCGGGACGAAAAAGGCAAAAAAATGTCTAAATCGGCGAATAATGGTATTGATCCCCTGATTTTAATTCGTAAATATGGAACCGATGCCCTGCGTTATACTCTCATTCGGGAAGTGGCAGGAGCGGGTCAGGATATTAGTTTGCAATATAGTCGTAAAACCGATGAATCGGAGTCGGTGGAAGCTTCTCGTAATTTTGCCAATAAACTCTGGAATGCTACCCGATTTGTGATGATGAATCTGGAGGAAAAAACGCCTGAGCAGTTGGGCAGTCCTAATTTAGCAGAATTGGAATTAGGCGATCGTTGGATTTTATCCCGTTTAAATCAGGTGATTAAACAAACCAGGGAAAATCTGGAAAGCTATGGATTAGGGGAAGCGGCGAAAGGTTTATACGAATTTATTTGGGGTGATTTTTGTGATTGGTATATTGAGTTAATTAAACCCCGTCTTTGGAGAGAAAGCGGAGATCCTTCTCGTCTAGTCGCTCAACAAACCTTGGCTCAAGTATTAGAAAATATCTTGAAATTACTCCATCCTTTCATGCCCCACATTACGGAAGAATTGTGGCAGACTTTAACCCAAAAAGAAGGAGAATTTTTAGCATTACAAACCTATCCCCAGGTTAATTCTGAACTGATTGATCCAAACCTAGAAGAAACTTTTGTGAATTTAATCGAGACGATTCGCACCATTCGCAATCTACGAGCCGAAGCAGAAATTAAACCAGGAATTAAAGCTTCCGTTATTCTTCAGAGTGCTAGTGAAAAAGAACGAGCAATGTTAGCCTCAGGCCAAACCTATTTAGAAAATTTGGGTAAAGTTGAAGGTTTAACGATTACAGAAACCTTAGATAATGAAAATATTCAATGTATTGCAGGGGTTGTCGGCACAACTCAAGTTCTTATTCCCCTCTCAGGATTGATTGATATTGGGAGTTTAAAAGGTAAACTAGAGAAAAAACTTGCTAAAATCGAAAAAGAAGCGGAATCTATTGCAGGGCGATTAAATAATCCTACTTTTGTGGGTAAAGCTCCCGAATCGGTCATTGCAGGAGCTAAAGCAAATCTCGCCGAAGCCCAAACCCAAGCCGATATTCTGCGATCGCGTCTAGCAAGACTTTAAATAACCAAGAAAATTGGATATTATGGATTAAATCATCAGCATTTTAAATATGCTTAGTTATGTTGTACCTTGCCCAAGTCACGAATAATCCCTATTTGAATGGACTGGAATTGCAATTGCTGGTCATGGAAACAAATGAGCATCTTTGGCAAAATACTTCTGGTACTCTTTACATAGAAAATAGGGAAACTTTACAGAAGTTTAATGAGGGAGTATTAGTTCTAGTAGAAATTGATGAAAACAAACAAGTTTTGCAAATTAATAGTGCAACAAATTGGATCTTAGGGATAATAAAAGAATTTTTAAGTGAGCCAACCCTAACAACAGAATTTATCCAACAAGAAGAAGCACGTATTGAACAAGCTCGTCAGGAAATAACTTCAAAAAAATTAGATTTAACTCGCCGCCAGTTGGAAATAGAAACCCAGCGAGAACAAATTCAAGCAGTAGAATCGAGTCTTTCTAAATCCTAATCAATCTTTATTTTTTCTTAGATTTTGATTTTTTATAGGACTTTTTAGAGGATTGCGATCGCGTTGCGTCACTGCGTGATCGCGTTTTTTGAGTTTTGTTTCGTTTATAGGCCGATCCAATCCAATCACTGATGGAATGACTCATTGCCCCTAATTCCAAACCGATGATCAGAGCAAATAATGCTTGGGTATATTTTGCATTCCAAATCGGAAACTGTTTCTGTGAATCAATGACTGACTTAAGATTAACATAACCCAAAAGATAGGCGATCGCGGCAATTATTCCCGACAAAATCAAAATTATTAAGCTGATATAGAGTAATCGCAAGATCGTACCAATGATCAAACCATGAGACAGTTGGGAACGGTGTCGAATCGCTGAACGATAGGGAATCCAAATCCAACGAAACCAACCCCAGCGTTTATACTGCACAGAATAAATATCCAAATCGGGGCCAAACATCAAACCGCTAAACAAAAAACCACCCGTCAGAATTAATGCCAATTTACCGTTTTGGGTTAAAAAATAGGCAATTCCTGAAACTAGGGGAACCGTCCAAAGGGTTATACGATCATGGGTTCGACCAGAAGGCATAGAGTTTAAATAATAAATTTGTGATCAAGGTGATCTTAAGAATTGCATTTATGTTATAGTAGGTTTGCGTTAATTTGGGCTGTTAGCTCAGTTGGTAGAGCGCCTGCCTTACAAGCAGGATGTCACTGGTTCGAGTCCAGTACGGCCCATTTCTCAAATATTACTGTTGCTCTGCGGATAGCTATTTGCACGGCAAAAATTGTCAAATCTAGTGAGTAAACTATGTGGCGAGTCAACATTCGGTGTGATGAAACAGCGTGGAAAACTTTTGGTGCGGATTTTAAAGCCATGACCGCAACCTATCCCTGCGAATTAATCGGTTCCCAAAAAATGCCCGATGGCTCACGAATCATGGGCTACAAAATTGAGAGCGTGGACGAAGCGGAAACCTTTCAGGAAATGTGTGAAAAGTTTACAGGTTTCACGACCGATTACGAATCTCTCTAGGTTCAGGAATATCAGGACTAATTTTTTGGTAGGATAGCAACATCCAGAGGGGAAGGTTTCCTATGCCAAAACAACAGCCATCAGCAAAAACTGAGATGATCGAACAACTACAACGTAGCATTGAGCAGTTGCAAACGGTTGTGGATTCATTACAAACGGACTCAGTGGACAGATTACCGCCTCAAAATGCCGTTGATAATCTGGTCAGCACTAGTCGCCGTTTAGCCCTTTCCCTTTCTTCAGCCGCTCCAGAAAGAATATCCCCCACTCCCCCTTCTGATGAGTCCTGGTTAACAGAAGAAGAGGAAGAAGATATTGAGGGTTTAGACCGATTGTTGCCGACCTTTAGCAAATTACAAAATTGGTGGGACGGCATACTAGCAGGGATTCGGAGATTTCTACCGCAAAAAGTTAATAATAATCTTTCTGATTGGGGATTAACCAGTTTTCTCGCTATTTTGGTGGTAGTTGCCCTCATTAGTTCCGTTTTGTTATTGCCCATCAATCCCCCTGAATTTCCTAAAGATATTGCCGAAAATTTGATCAACCAATTGGATGAAACAGAAGAATTTCCCCCCGATCTTTCCTCACCTGATGCGATCGCCAATCCGCCCGAATTAGTTGCCCCTGAACCTGCTCAACCGATTGAACTGAACGAGCCGCCCCCATTGCCCCTGACCCCCGAACAGAGCTTAATTGGAGCGATTCAGCAAGAAGTGAAGGATTTAACCCTTCAATATCCCGATGGCTTGATTTTGGCGATCGCACCCAATTTTTTAGCGAGTCAATTAACGGTTACCCTGAGTAATGATTGGTATGACCTAAGCCCCCAACGACAGGATAATTTTGCTGATACCATTTGGCAACGTTCCCACAAACTAGCTTTTAGTAAATTTAAGCTTCTTGGCCCAACGGGGGGCTTGCTGGCCCGTAATCCTGTGGTTGGGGATAAAGTGATTGTCCTGGAGCGAGAAGTTCCGAGTTTTGATCGCCCAACCTTGTAGAAAAAATGCGATCGCCTAATGTTCCAGAATTTTGTCACTCTGCGATCGCCGATTGATTCATAGTTGATAGTTATCCGTTCAAAACCAAGTAATTCCTACCTGTAAATAATTCGTTGATAGATTATGCTGTGAAACAGTACGATAAGACTTTCGCGATCACATAAGACCTAATCAACGAAAAATTTACAGCAAGTAAAACTCTATCTCTCAAAGCGATCATTAGGAATAATCAACTTATGTGTTATTGTTCCAGAATCTATCTTTACAAAACAGCTAACAATCTTGTAGGATCGACGAAATATTAATTTTTCTATTTGTGGAAATAAATCTATGGACATTCAAAAGCTTGGACTCAAAGAAACGCTGGAGGCATTGCGAGTTGAACTGAGCGAATCTATTTTAGTCTCTGAGGGTAAGGAGATTCGTTTTGAAATGGGAGAAATTGAACTGGAAATGCAGGTCGTCATTGAGAAATCCAAAGAGGCCAAGGGCGGGGTTAAATTTTGGGTCGTGGAAATGGGCGGCGGCGCGGCGGCTAAGGATTCGATAACCCATAAGATTAAAATTCCCTTTAAACCAATTTGGAAAGATGGAAAGCCTGTCTGGACGGGAAGTAATGATATTCCTGATTAATTCAAGCGGAATTAAGTCATAATTAAGTTATTTTCTAGCGGTCAATTAGAGGCTGTTAAAAACCCTTCTATTTTGGAGTTTAACCCATGAGTGAACAGGAACAAAATAAGTATATCAATCAGCTTAGAAGACAGTTAACTAATGCGGCGGAACGCATTAAGACTCTTGAGTTAGATATTGAACCAGATGGGAGAATTAGTCAAGCGTTTGGTGTTTTAGAGGATCATATTGATACTCATTTTGATCGGGTAGAATCCCGATTTGATCGGTTAGAATCCCGATTAGACCGAATGGAGCATCAATTTAATCAACTTCAAGCTAAGTTAGAGGTTGTTTTAGATGCGATCACAGGAATTGGAGATTTGCCAGAGGAGTGATTTAAAATGATGCCAAAATTCCATCCTGATCATGCCGTAGAAATTGTTGCCCCTAAATATGGCAGTGCCTATCGAATTGGGGGACGTTTACTCTTGACTTGTCGGCATCTATTTGATAATAGTAACGACTGTAAAGTACGATTTAGATCAGCATCAAACTATTCTGAAAAGCAGGATATAGACGCTAAGGTAATTTGGAAAGCACCAGATAATATAGATATTGCTTTAATAGAATTACCAGAAACTATCGAAGCTTGTGATCCTGTCAATTTTGGTCAGTTACCTGATGCTAATAGTTCGGAAAAAGTGAAGTTTGAGTTTTTGGGTTTCCCTCAATTTTTACGGTATTCTGAAGATGAGATAAAATACGCGACAGGGTTACATATTGAAGGAATTATTGATGTAGCCAATCGTGCGCCGCATAATCGTTTGTTATTAAATATAAAAGATAGTAAAGACATCCAACCCACAGATAAACAATTAGAAAAATTACTGGAAAATCAGTCTCCTTGGGAGGGAACATCAGGGGCGGCTATTATTTGTCATGGGTTAGTTATTGGGATACAATCAAGACATCCAATTAGAGATCGTCCGACATCTTTAGAAGCTGAATCTTTGGCGAGGGTTTATGATAATCAAGAGTGGTGTGAGCTATTAGAAAAATATGACATTGATCCTGAGCCTAAACCCGTTATATCTGTTTCTTTAAAATCTCGTTTCTATCGCAATCAAGCTCCTCCTAAACCAAGTTATTTTGTGGAGCGTCCAGAGGTTAGTGTTGAGGTAAAAAAACTTTTGTTATCAGCAGAAACAGCCGAAGCAGGAACCTTAGTTATTAGTGCGATTTATGGGTTAGGAGGGATTGGTAAATCAACTTTAGCGGCGGCGTTGGCACATGAGAAAGCGGTTCAAGCTTATTTTCCTGATGGAATTTTCTGGGCAACTTTAGGGCAACAACCTGATATTTTATCTTTCCTTCATCAATGGATACAAACATTAGGGGATTATGATTTTAAGCCGACGGGTATTGATGCGGCATCGTTACAATTAAGAACTTTATTGGCGGATAAAAAAGCTTTATTAGTAGTAGATGATCTGTGGAATGCGGAGGATGTGGAACCGTTTCGAGTGGCGGGGGCTGGCTGTAAATTGTTGGTAACGACCAGGGAAGCTCCCGTAATAGGAGCAATTCGTTATGATTTGGACATCATGACGGAAACACAATCTTTAGCGTTATTAACGGGTTATTTAAAGTATGAATTAACTTTAGAAGAACAGAAACAAGCCAAAAACTTAGCCAAAATTGTTGGTTATTTACCGTTAGCATTAGAGTTGACGGCAGCACAGGTTGAAGATGGGATTCCTTGGGCTGAATTATTGGAAGATTTACGAGCAGAAATTGCTAATTTAGAAATATTAGATCGCTTAGAAGCGGAAGATACGACGAATCAAGAAAAGCGAAAACATTATAGTTTAATTGCTTCTTTTAATCTGAGTTTAAGACGATTATCTCCTCAAAGATTGCAACAATTTATTTGGTTGGGAGTTTTGCCTGATGATGTGACGATTACGGAAAAGATGGCAACGACTTTGTGGGATTGTCGGTTAACGGAAGCGAGGAAAACTCTCAGATATTTACGCGGTAAGGCTTTATTATCAACGGGGGTTTCTAGTGAACAAATTACAAATTATCGTGTCCATGACCTCTTACATGATTTAGCGCGGAATCTTTTACAAGCTTCTCCTCATTCTGAGAGAATACGCCCCCTAAATCCCCCAATGCTGGGGGACTTTGAGCCAAGTTACCCTTATCAATTATCGGGGTTGGGTTTATCTCTTTCTGAAGCACATCGGCAACTTTTAACTCGCTATCAAAGACAGACTAAAAATGGTTTATGGCACAGTTTAAATGATGATGGATACATTTATAATCAATTGATTTGGCATTTGGAAAAGGCGGAAAAGATCACAGAGATTCATCAATTACTGAGGGAAGAAACGGCAGAAGGAGGCAATGGTTGGTATAGCAAATGTGAGAAAGAAGGGAAAACGGCGATCTTTATTAAGGATGTTTCTAGGGCTTGGCAACTGGCGGAAGCTGATGTTGCGAACAATCCCAGTCAAGCGATCGGGTTACAGGTGCGTTATGGGTTGATAACTACTTCTCTGAATAGTTTGGCGGGGAATATTCCACCTGAATTGATTGCTTTACTGATTCAGCATGAAATATGGACACCTGCCCAGGGATTGGCTTATGTGAGGCAAAATCAAGATGATGAAATGCAAGCCAAAGGATTAACAGCAATTAGTCCCTATCTTCCCCTTGCTTTATTACCTGAAGCGTTAGCAGTTGTCAGAGTGATGGGGGATGAACGATACCGTGCAGAGGCTTTGACTGGGTTAGCTCCCTATTTACCTGAAAGTTTATTACCCGAATCCTTAGAAGTTGCCAGAGCCATTTATGAAGGCTTCCGTGTAAGTGCATTGACAGCGTTAGCTCTTCATTTATCTGAAAGTTTATTGCCCGAAGCATTGGAAGTTACCAGAGGGATTGATGATTACAGTTTCCGCAACCTTGCATTATTAGGGTTAATTTCCCATTTACCTGAAAGTTTATTACCCGAAGCTTTAGAACTTGCCAGAGAGATTGAGCATAAATCTATCCGTGTAGAGGCGTTGACTAGGTTAGCTCCCCATTTACCTGAAGTGTTACCTGAAGCCTTAGAACTTGTCAGAGAGATTGAGCATAAATACTTCCGTGCAGAGGCGTTGACTGGGTTAATTCCCTATTTACCTGAAGTGTTACCTGAAGCCTTAGAAGTTGCCATAGAGATTGAGGATGAGTTTCACCGTGCTATTGTATTTGCAGCTTTAGCTCCCTATTTACCTGAAATTTTACCTGAAGCATTAGAAGTTACCACAACCATTGAAGATAAATTTCACCGTGCTATTGCATTTGCAGCTTTAGCTCCCTATTTACCTAAAATTTTATTACCTGAAGCACTAGAAGTTACCAGAGCCATCGGGTGTGAAGACTACTACTATCGTGCAAAAGTATTGACTGGATTAGCTCCCTATTTACCCGAAGTGTTGCCCGAAGCTTTAGCAATTGCCGAAACTATTGAGAACCAATTTGAGCGTGCAAAGGTATTGACTGAATTAGCTCGCTTTTTACCTGAAATGTCGCTCGAAGCCTTAGTAGTTGCCGAAGCTATTGAGGATGAATCCGAGTGTGTAAAAGCATTAACAGGGTTAGCTCCTCATTTACCTAAAAGTTTATTACCCGAAGCCTTAGAAGTTGCCAGAGCTATCAGGTCTGGATACAACCGTGCAGATGCGTTGACAAGGTTAGCTCCCTATTTACCTAAAAGCTTGTTAACCGAAGCCTTAGCAGTTGCTAGGGGGATTAGAGATGAATCCGACCGTGCAAGTGCATTGATAGGGTTAGCTCCCTATTTACCCGAATTGTTACCTGAAGCCTTAGCAGTTGTCAGAGGGATTGAGGAAGAATACCAGCGTGCAGAGGCATTGACAGAGTTAGCTCCTCATTTACCTAAAAGTTTGTTATCCGAAGCCTTAGCGGTTGCCAGGGGGATTGGAGATGAATCCGACCATGCAAGTGCATTGATAGGGTTAGCTCCCTATTTACCTGAATTGTTATCTGAAGCCTTAGCAGTTGCCAGAGCCATTAGGGATGAATCCGACCGTGCAAGTGCATTGATAGGGTTAGCTCCCTATTTACCTGAATTGTTACCTGAAGTCTTAGAGGCTGCCAAGGGGATTTGGGGTCAAATAGACCCTGTAAAAGCATGGGCAAGGTTAGCTCCTCATTTACCTGAAATTTTATTACCTGAAGCCCTAGAGGTTGCCCAGTCTATGGCGGATGACTACTATTGTGCAGAAGTATTGGCAGGTTTAGTTCCTCATTTACCTGAAAGTTTATTAGCCGAAGCCTTAGAGATTGCGAGAACTATTGGAAATGAATACGAACGTGGATGGGCGTTACACGAATTGACCTATGTGTTAACGCCTACCAATGTTGACCGATCTTTATGGGAACCAACCCTTCATGCTTTGGGAACTCTCACTCGTCCTGATTTTCTCGCAAGCATTTCAACCTTAGTCCCTTTAATCCTTCATTTTGGTGGGGTTGCCGCCTTAAGAGAAGTCCATCAAGGGATTAGAGAAGTTAGTCGCTGGTGGAAGTGATGTTCTTTCTATTAATTCATCCGTGATCTGTAGGGACATAATACCATTGTGTCCTTTTTTTGTGTTGCATATATCAAAGAGTTAACAGTGCTAAATCCCTACAAAATTGAATTGCGATCATGTTTTAAAATTATCAATTATTCATTATCAACTATCAATTTATCGGCGATCGCGTTTTTTGAATCGGGGAGAAGCGATCGCTTTTTTTCGTCTATCCCAGAAAAATGAGACGATATTGTTAAATTTTGTAAAAAAATATTGCGGTAGGTTACTGTCTTCTGGCTTGATTAAAGGAGAGAATTAGTCATTATTTTGAATTTGAAATAACCTTTGGCTAGATTCGGTCAGTTATTGTCTTTTTCATTCTTGTTATCTATTCAAACATTAAAAATCGAGGGAAAACTTGTCCATGTTCAAAAAATTATTTGGTGGGAAGAAAAACGAATTTTTTATAGAGTTAGACGAATCCAAGGCTCCCAAGGCAGAATCTCCTGCCCCTGCGGAAGTTGCTCCTGCTCCTGCGGTGAAAGCTGAACCCGTTGCAGTAACCGAAAAGCCCGCTTCAAAGAAAACTTCGGTTAAAAGCAAAGGAAAAACAACCCCAAAAGTAGAAGCCGCACCCGTGATGGTTGCGCCCGCCCCCGTTAAGGTTGAACCCACTGAAGTAAAATTTGCAACCCAAACTTTTGCACCCAGCCTGAGCCGCCGTAATCCTGGCCCTAGTTTGGATAAATTCAAAGCAATGGCTCGTGAGTCCAAAAGTGTCCGATAACTTATCACTTTTATTAGGATAAGTACATGATTTTTTGACCCAGGATTTCGTTTTCTGGGTTTATTTTTCTGTACTGCTTTTCTCTTTGTTTAGGAAGAAATGTAAAATGGATTCATTTTCTCCCTAGAGATTTGCTATTTTAGAGAATCGAGCGTCAATCTTCATTCCTAATTTGTCCCTGCATAAACGCCCATGTCCCTAATTGTCCAAAAATACGGTGGAACTTCAGTTGGAACCGTCGATCGCATCCAAGCGGTGGCCCAACGAGTTCAGAAAACAGTGCGCGATGGTCATTCTGTGGTTGTCGTTGTCTCTGCCATGGGAAAAACCACCGATACCCTCGTCAATTTGGCCCAGGCGATTTCACCCAATCCCAGTCGTCGGGAAATGGATATGCTCCTTTCGACGGGGGAACAGGTTTCCATTGCTCTTTTAAGCATGGCTCTTCAGGAATTAGGACAGGCCGCCATTTCTCTCACAGGGGCGCAAGTGGGCATTGTCACGGAAGCAGAACATAGCCGAGCGCGGATTTTAGAAATTAAACCCGATCGCCTCAAACACCATCTTGATGAAGGTAAGGTGATTGTGGTTGCGGGTTTTCAGGGAATTAGTAGTATTGATCACCTAGAAATTACCACCCTGGGACGAGGCGGCTCGGATACCTCGGCGGTGGCATTGGCGGCGGCATTAAAAGCGGATTTGTGCGAAATTTATACCGATGTGCCTGGCATTTTGACCACCGATCCCCGTTTAGTTCCCGAAGCTCAGTTATTGGAAGAAATTACCTGTGATGAAATGCTGGAACTGGCGAGTTTGGGCGCGAATGTCTTGCATCCGAGAGCCGTTGAGATTGCCCGTAATTTTGGGGTTTTGTTAGTGGTGCGCTCTAGTTGGAGTGATGCCCCAGGTACCAGGGTTGTTGCACCGCCCCCGAAACCGCGATCGCTGGTGGGTTTAGAAATTACCAAAGCGGTTGATTCCGTTGAATTTGATCCTGATCAGGCAAAAGTGGCTTTATTAAGGATTCCCGATCGCCCAGGCATTGCCGCTAAATTATTTGGAGAAATTTCCCATCAACGGGTAGATGTGGATCTGATTATTCAGTCGATCCACGAGGGCAATAGTAACGATATCGCCTTTACCGTTGTTAAAAAGATGCTGACCAAGGCGGAATCTGTTACCGAAGCGATCGCCCCTGCCCTACGAGAACATTCCAGTAATACCCAGGAAGCCGAAGTGATTGTGGAAAAACGGGTCGCTAAAATCGCGATCGCGGGAGCAGGTATCATCGGACGACCAGGCATTGCGGCCAAAATGTTCAAAACCCTAGCCGATGCCAAAATTAACATCGAAATGATTTCGACCTCGGAAGTGAAAGTCAGTTGTTTAATCGACGAAGCGAATGGAGATTTAGCGATTGAGGCTCTGTGTAAAGCCTTTGGAGTCAATCAATCTCCCCCAACCAATGCCAGTCTGTTTGCCCATTTACCGCCCGTTCGCGGTGTTGCGCTGGATTTAAAACGCGCCCAGGTGGGGATTCGTCATATTCCTGATCGTCCTGGCATGGCCGCCCAAATTTTTATGGCTTTAGCAGATCAGAATATCAGTGTGGATATGATCATCCAGTCCCAACGGTGTCGCATTATTGAAGACGTTCCCCGACGAGACATTGCCTTTACCATTGCCGAAAATGATATACACACAACTCGAACGGTATTAGAAAAATTAGCGGTCAAATTAGGTCTAGGGGAAGTCGTGATCAATGAAGAGGTGGCCAAAGTGAGCATTGTGGGATCAGGAATGGTCGGTCATCCAGGGGTTGCCGCTAAATTCTTTAACGCCTTAGCTAAGGAAAAAATTAATATCGAAATGATTGCAACTTCGGAAATTAAAGTGAGTTGTATTGTGTCTCAAGCAGATGCGGTCAGAGCCTTAAAATGTATCCACGAGACCTTTGGGTTGGCGGGGAAAGAGGTGGTTAATGTTCCTGCTTAATCAATTGTTGTTGAATTTGTTTTAGATGAAATACAAAATACTTGTAGGGACATAATATATTATGTCTTTATCCTGTACGTGATTTAACCACAAAATGCTGTATTCAAAATATTGAAGAGAATTAAATGCCTCAATTTAAATTTAAGTATGTCGTTATTTTGGGCTTATTCATTTTTATTCCTTTGTCGATCGCATCGGATTTTTTGCATTGGAATGAGACTGCTATTTTTATTTTATCTGCCCTAGCAATTATTCCTCTCTCGATCATTTTAAGTACAGCAACAGAAAAGGTCGCAGTCGTAACAGGGCCTTCCCTGGGTGGTTTAATTAATGCGGTTTTCGGCAGTGCAACAGTTTTAATTATTACCCTAGTTGCCCTGAGAGAAGGTTTAGTCGATATCGTAAAAGCCAGTATTACAGGCAGTATTCTCAGTGATTTATTGCTCTTTTTAGGATTAGCAATGTTTACGGGCGGTATTCGTTATAAAGAACAGGAATTCCAACCGATTCTGGCAAGAGTTAATGGTTTATCCATGACCCTGGCGGTGATTGCGATCGCCTTACCGACCTTGGTAATTAATACCTCTAATATGATCGATGCCAGTATTATTAAACAATTATCCATTGTCGTGGCAACGGTTTTAATTATTGTGTATGGATTAACGTTATTATTTTCCCTGAAAACCCATAGCTATCTCTACGATGTCAGTCTAGCGATTAAGCCCGAATCCCCCAAAGAAGAAGAAACACAAGCAAAGAACAATGCTTACTATTTAGCAACCTGGATCATAATTTTAATTACCACCACGATCGCCGTTGCTTTCGAGTCTGAATTATTTGTCGATGTGGTAGATGTTGTTGTGGGAGGTTACGGATTAACTCCCCTTTTTACAGGGGTCATTTTATTACCCTTAATTAGTGATGTTGCTGGGGTTGTAACGGTTATTCAACTCTCTCTTAAAGATAAAATGGATCTGGTGGTCGCCACTGCTACAGGGGATAGTTTATTAATCTCTTTATTGGTTGCACCGATGTTAGTTTTTGCGGGATTAATCATGAATCAAAATATGGATCTTAATTTTAATCCCTTTGAAGTGGTCGCTTTAGCTGTATCGGTTACGGTTACTAATTTGATTAGTTTTAGTGGGCGTTCTAATTGGTTAGATGGAACCTTACTGTTAGCAACCTATACAATTTTAGGAGTCGCTTTTTTCTATCATCCCGCCTAACTTTTTTCTAGATTTTTATAGCACTAGGTTCATTCATCGCCGCAATAATCCGATGACAGCCTGAATTTGGTTTTGCCCAATGGTATTGATATTCCTGGGGATTGCCCCAACAGAGTCCCAAAAAAAGTTCCGTTTGGGCCGCGTCAATTTCTGCCCATTCGGTTTCTGCGATTAATTCAAAGAGAGAATCCGCACTAATCGGGCGACGATGATGGGCGGTGAGCCAAAATTCCATGCCCCTTGTCCTTTCTTCCCAAAATGCTAATACCGCAGCTTTGGCATTGATTAAGATTTCCTTGTCTCCTTCAACGGGGATCAATTGATTATGTAATTCGGGATAGTGGAGGGAATGGTTTTGAAATCGACATTCTCGCCAAATGATGCCCGATACGTTATGCGATCGCTGATATTCATGAATCTGTTGTCGAAAATCCTGATAGGCAAAGACTTTCCCTACTTTCTGCATATCGATCGCCTTAGCCACAACGACATTATCAAGCCGTTCAGCCGAAGATAGGAGAACACGCTTTCCCTGCCAAGTCGCTCGTAGTTCTTGGTCAAGAATGGTAATCAGTTCTTGGGTGGTATAGGTCATGTCGTTGCCCATCAAAATACACAATCTTAATGACTATGATAAGCTTATCGGTTAGTTCTGATGGGAGCATTGATCAAAACCGATTTTCTGAGTTTTATTATTAACAGAATCATTATGCAATCTAAATTTGTGACAGCCTAGTGATGTTTCTCTACCCAATGATCGCCCCTTTCCCTTTCATGACAAAATGATCACCTTCTAGATCACAATAAAAAGCGATCGCCTTTTTTCCATATCACTTTTAATGCGGTTAAAATAGTGCAAGGTATTTCTGGATTAAAATTATGACGCAAATTACAGTTGAACTTCCTGATGAATTGGCAATACAGATTTAATCACAAATTGCTCAGGGAGAGTTCAGTAACCTGGGTGAGTATGTTGTGTATCTATTGCAAAAAGAGCAATCATAGCTTCGTTCTACTCAATTAAGCTGTTAATTATCTAAAATACATACAGGCAAGGGTCTTAAGCCCCTTGTTAGAAGACTTTCAAGAAAATCATTATGCAATCTAAATTTGTGACAGCTTAGAAAAAAAGTTTTTAGAAGGTCTCGATAGTGGAGAATTAATTGAAATAACCGATCAATGGTGGGAACAAAAACGCCAAGAGATTTTATCATGACTCACCGAATTTTAAGAATCTTGCGTTATTGGGACTATTTTTTCATAATTAAAGTAGTTTATCTCTTTTAGACACAAGTAATACTATTCAATATTATTTAATGATCTTTCCATAGCTTGGGAAAATCCTTGTATTAAATCAAGCTGCGGATTAAATACTAAATTAATACATTTTATAAGATGAGAGTGTATCCATCTATTTAGTTGAATCTCCAAAATATTTTCTATTGTTTTTTTCCCACATTCTCGAAGCTTATTTTCAATTTCTGTTTCACTTAAATACTCTTGCTTTAAACTAATTTTTTTAAGAACTTCTCTAATAAATCTAGGTTGTAGTAAGTAATTTTCAATATGATAAATATTCCATGAATATTGACTTATACTTTCTACAAGTTCGGGGCCATCGTAATCTTTATCGACGATGGAATAAAAACGTGCATCTAGCTTTCCTTTTTCTGCTGCTTTATTCAATAAAATTTGAATTAGGCTCACTTGCATGAGCAGGTTGCATATGATAAACAACATATTCTGGCTCTTTGACTGCTTCACGTAAAAGAGTATCAGAATGCGTTACAAGAAAAAGTTGATTATCTAAAGCTTGACCGAGATTTTTTTGATAAAAATGAGGTAAGCACCTGATTAAACGATATTTACCTGTCGATCAAATCATAACTTATCTTTTGTCCCCTGCTATCGAATCCGTTCATTAGTTTCCAGAATGATCTTCTTAGCCTATAAAATGTGATTGTGTTTAAAGTCGCGATCGCCATTTTAGCCATGTTAGACTTAAAAAGGCGATCGCATCAGTACCAGAATGAGCCATCAAAAAATTATTTTGGATTAAGATGATTAGAATTCGATGATTTATATTTTTTCCAAATCCCAATACCAAAAAGAAGAGTGCTACCTACAACAGGTAGGGCATCTGTTTCCCAAGGAACAGGGACTGGATCAACAAATACACTAAATACAGGCGGGCCATCGCTATTACTAGAAGTCGCTGCTCGAAAACCAAAGATATCACCAATGTTGACATTGACGGAAACGGGTGAAGTACTGAAGTCTCCATCTTGGATAGCCAGTGGTGTATAGTCTCCATTCATAAGATACCCTGCTGAGTCAAATCCAGGGGTGTCCAAGGTAGAATAGCTCCAGTTAAAGCTAATGTTACCCGCTGAATTAATGGAAATCGTCCAATCTGTAGTGCCTGGTAAGGTGCTTCCATTATTACCCCCAGTAAGAATAATTGTACCTGATGAGACATTAGTCTCCACTGATCCGTCAGCCTCAGTGTTGGTCAACGTCCAGTTACTCGGTGCAAAATCTCCTGTTAAGTTAATAGCTGTTGCTTGACTAGGAAGCATGGACATAATCCCCAGGGCCGCAGAAGTGGCTAGACCCAAGACAAGCATAGGATGATTACTAGCGAAGTTGATTTGATTGTGCATATTCATTATAAAAAGAGTTTAAGAGTTACATTGCAATATCTTTTCGATTGATTTAGATAAAGTAGCTTTGGGATACCAAAGGCCCAGAGGGTAAGGTTCCAACTATTCCTGTTACTTCAATGAAAAGATCGTTCCCTGAGTTATAGTCAGGACTGCTATCGTTGACAGCCAGATAGGTTCGTCTTGTTGAGGGAGTTGCCCCAAAGCTAAAGAACACGGCCTGATTAACGGCTAATGCCTGCGCTCCAATAGCCTTTGGATCGGCATCAGCATAGGCAGCACTAACAGCAGCCGTTAAATTGGCGGCGGAGATATTGCCCGCGTTGAAGGTGGCGGTAAGAATATTCGCTAAGTCTATGCGATCGCCTTCAGTGGGAATATTCGCTAAGTCTATGCGATCGCCTTCACTGGGATTAAAACTGCGAATGCGATCTGGATTAGCAAACAGTGAGTCGGTGGAGTTGTTGTACACAAAAACATCCTTGCCCGAACCACCAGTCAGGACATCCTTGCCCGAACCACCGTTAAGAGTGTCATCGCCCGCACCACCATTTAGGTTATCGTCGCCGCCTTCCCCATTGATAATGTCATTGCCATCACCGCCTGTAAAAACATCATTACTACTCGTACCTGCGAATGTGGGAACCGTTAAATCATCATTCAAGATGTTGATAGTGCTTTGACTGGTGGCGAGAATTGCTCCGAAAGGATTAGTCAGGTTGACCAAGAAACTTTCATCAGATTCTATAGTTGGATCACCCAAAATGGGGATATCTAGGGTCAGAGCAGTGGTACCTGGAAGAAAAGTTAATGTGCCACTGGTCGCAGTATAATCTGAACCCGCAATTGCTTTGTTCAGACCAGTACCATCCTGGGTGGCATAATCTACGGTCACAGTCCCTGTACTGGGAATGGAGAGATTGACAAATAAACGGACAGAGCGACTCTCACTATTACCCTCAGCGACAGAAGAACTGGTGATGCTGAGTTTCGGTGAGAATTGATTTACCGCATTATCAACAAAATTCTGTTGTCCTGTAATCAGAAGGTCTAGGACAACGGCATTTAAAGCCTTATCAGGAATGCCTAATTTGAGCGCAGCAGCGATCGCGGCTTCTACTTCGTCAGGAGGAAAATCGTCCAGGGTGAATTGAGGAGGAGAAGGCGCGTAGGGTGAAGGGGTGTCAAACAGAGATTCACCTTGGCGAACCCGCCAGTTATCGCCCCATTCTCCGTGTAATTGCTCCCAACTGGGATCGGCGGGTAATAAAGTTCCATCCCGCAGAGCAAAGTCATCGGAGCGAAGGCCATTTCCATTTCCCAAAAATCCTTCCAGCAAACCAACTCGGCTGTAAGAAGGAAGAACGCTCAGATTAACGTGGTCTCCACCGTCCCAAGCGATTAGTTTGTCATCGTCAGCAGTAGAAATAATGCCATCTGCACCTGCATAAATGAGAGTATAAACATTATCTTGACGCTCGATTTTAGAGTTGACAATAGTTCGGCTTTCACCGCTTATTAATGTTACTGGACTGCCGTTGATTTTTAGTTTTTTGTTAGTCTCAAAATCTTTATCGAAGATAACTGTGCGACCGTCAAGTTTTGTCGCAAAAGCATAGTTAATGGAAACATTAAAGTTATCTCCAAAAGGTCCTTGGCGGGTTTGAATTTGCCAATCATCAACAGTAGATTTGACAAGAATAAAATCTCCAAATGATTGCTGGTGAAACCAGATATCAACATTAGGCTTTTGATCAATTCGTCGATCAAAATTCAGAAAATGCACATCTCCCCAAGCATCACCTCGAAGGTTCTGAATGAATATCTGTTCTTCGTAAGATAAGCCTCCTTGGTCTGTGGTTTTGACTCGAATATTATAGTTAAAGGGATCTTTCGTATCGAAGAGAGCGTTGGTTTTGAGTTGATTATCGTCAATGGTAAAGTGGTTGTTGTTGGTGTCTCCTAGTCCAGGAACCAAGCTGTAAGTGAATATGTTGTCAGCATCGGGATCTACGCTGCTAAAGTTTCCTAATATTGTTCCAATTGGGAGGTTTCCAGAAACTGGTTTTTTGGTAAGCAGAATATCTGTCGGAGTTTCGTTAACGTTCGTGACAGCAATAGTAAACGGTTTCTCGTAAGATAAACCCCCTTGGTCTGTGGTTTTGACTCGAACACTGTAACTATTCTTGGTTTCAAAGTCGAATTGAGCGTTGGCTTTGAGTTGATTATTTTCAATGGTAAATAAGCTGTTATCCGTGTCACCATTTCCAGTGACCAAGCTGTAGGTAAAGGTGTTACCCGTATCGGGGTCTGTGGTGGTGAAATCGCCTACGCTTGTCCCAATGGCTTGATTTTCGGGAATGCTGTTGTCAGAGAGGAGAATATCTGTAGGAACTTCATTAACGTTCGTGACGGCAATAGTGAACGGTGTCTCGTAAGATAAACCCCCTTCGGCTGTGGCTTTGACTCGGACACTATAACTATTCTTGGTTTCAAAGTCGAATTGAGCGTTGGCTTTGAGTTGATTATCTACAATGGTAAATAAGCTGTTATCAGTGTCACCATTTCCAGTAACTAAGCTATAGCTAAAAGTATCGACTGTGTTGGGATCAACTATACCTAAGCTTCCGATAGTACCATTGGTACTATTTTCATCAATACTTGAATTATCTAGCTGAATATCACTAGGAATATCGGAGACGGTAATAGTAAACGATTTCTCGTAAGATAAACCCCCTTGGTCTGTGGCTTTGACTCGGACACTGTAACTATTCTTGGTTTCAAAGTCGAATTGAGCGTTGGCTTTGAGTTGATTATCTGCAATGGTAAATAAGCTGTTATCAGTGTCGCCATTTCCCGTAACTAAGCTATAGGTAAAGGTGTTACCCGTATCGGGGTCTGTGGTGGTGAAATCACCTACGCTTGTCCCAATGGCTTGATTTTCGGGAATGCTGTTGTTAGAGAGGAGAATAGGAGAAATAGCTTCAACCGTGGTAGTTAAAATTTCGACATCGTTTGCCACCTCTGGATCGAAAGTTTGACTACTAACCGTAGCAGTAGCGGTAATTGTTCCTGGTGTTTTTGGTGCAGTGATGGTGAAAAGAAATGTTTGACTCGCATCTTTAGCTAAATTACCCAAATCAAAAGTTAGTATATTACCAGTTTTTTGTGAAGGTGTAACAGTAGCAGAAACAAAGGTAGCTTCTTCTGGTAAAGTCTCAACCAAGGTTACGCCTTTGGCATCCGCTAAACCATTATTAGTTACAGTAACTGTGTACGTGAGATTATTATCAGCAACTACCGAACTTAAATTAGCTATTTGAGTTACCGACAAATCTGCTTCTTCAGTAATTCTGACTTGACCTGAAGAATAACTAAGGGTAGGAGGATTATTTTCATCTATGACCATTCCATAGATGAAATATTCGCCCGTAGCAACACCTTCAGTATTCCACAGGAAGCTACCCGAACCATCGTTTTCTATGAGATTATCAACAATTTGTATGCCATCAAATCCTTGATTGTCAGTATCATAGAATAGTGCAATTTTAGCGTTGGAGTCGGCATCAAAAGCATTGTAATTGATAGTTACAATTCCCCCACTCACATTTGTTGCAGGAGATGTTATTTCAATGCTAGGCAAGAAAGAATTTCTCAAGTCAGTGTAGCTAATTTCTCCTAAGCCAGTTTCATCAACAACTTTGATATTCCAAATACCAGGTTGAGGATTAAAAACAACTATAACTTTACTTGTTGAGTCTGAAAGTTCTTCAACAACAGCAATATTGTTGGCAGCAAAATCAGCTTCATTAATAATAGTGCCATCTGGTAGTTCAACTTGAACTGCTACATCGCCATTAACCGAATTTTCCCAATCAGCACCCATTAAAATCCATTCCGTATCTGGAGCGATCGCAAAACCGCTTGTCTGTGGTGTATTTCTTGCATCAACCCTTTCAAAGTTTGCAAAACTATTTATGTTTGGTGCATTCTTTGCACTAAGTTTTTCAATTCTGCCATCAAAATATACTTTAAATCCTTGAACTACATTGATTTCACGTCCAAGTTTTTGCATATTCTTAGTTCTCCAACCAGCAGCATAGTCATTCGATAGATTACCATCATCGCTGAAGTCAAGAAAGAAGTTCCCGCTACCAAGTTTTGCTCCTCCAATAAACTTAATAGATTTAGGAATACTAAGAATAGCTTGACCTTTCATCTTGATATTAAAGTTGTTGGTTCCAACTTTGAAGCCACTATTGGCTTGAATTAAACCATCGAAAATTGAAAAATCACCTTTAGTTTCAAAAAATTTCTTTCTCCAATTGAGCGTAGCATTTCCAGTTGCTTTCGCAAATGTGTCCTTAATAATTGTAATTTTACCTTCTCCGCTAAACTCTTCGGAGCTTAACTTACCATCTGCATCAAAACGAATAGCTGAAATATCTAGAATTTGACGTCCGAGAGTTACACTAACTCCTCCACTGAATACAATAGGTCCAGCTGGGGGAGAGGGGGGAACTGAATCACTAAAATTTTCTACTCCTCCTTTAAGCCGTTGTAATAAAAAGCCTGGCATTGAAGGGATCGGTATATTAAGATTATCTACAGATAATTCAAGTTGGTCAATTTTTAGAGGTGAAATAGGAAGTTTAAAACCTAACGTTGCCACGAAGTCCACAGTCCTACCAAATGGCAAGGTAAGTTTTGCGCTACCTTGAATCTTTTCCTCGATGGTGTGGATATTTAACTTAATCTCTTCTAATCCCCAGCTTCTTCCGGATTTTAAAGGAAAATCTAAACCTGTTTGCGCTTTCAATTCACCAACAACATCAACTTTGCCTCCTTGAATCTGTAAAAAATTCTTATCTGCTAAGTCAACAACAAGTTCGCCAATCCTTGGTTTTGAAGATAAATCAAAAGTCAATTTTCCTTGAATTTTAATCTTATCTTCTGGAGCAACAAATTCTATAGAAAAATCGGAGAATTCTTTGACTGGGATGAAACCTAAAAGTTTAAAGTCTTTAAAGTTGGGCAAGGATTCTTTAACACTAGAGCCAAATGCTACATTATTCTGACTAATGAAGAGTGCATCAGAGCCACTGAAACGGTGATCAGGAAATCCTGTTTTTTCTGGTAATTTAAACTTGGCACCAAGAGCAAGTCCATTGGGATTGATAGTTAAACCAGTAAAATCAACATCTACACCGCCAAGGGTATATTCATTTTCTAAATTCCCAGTTTCTTCAAATGATGATGTAGTTTTAGTACTGATATCAATCTCAAATTTACCCTTGAACAAAGGATTAGTTGTTACACTCCCTGCACCAATTACAGAAAAGATGGTTCCATCAACACGAATCTTTTGATGTGTGTACTCGACACGGCCTTCAATCTTTATCATTCGAGAAATTCCGTCTTTTCTGCCGATATAGATAGTTCCTTGACCATCAAAGTCACCATCGCAGTCACTATCCAAGAATTCCCCATCCACTAATTCAAGTATGAAAGGAGCGGGAAAATATTTTCTTTTATCAAACAACTGATTTACCGTATAACTCCAAGCTGTTTCTGGATGGTTAGTTTTTACGATTACTTGCAATTCATCAGAGTTGCCTTCAGGAATTTCCACTATTCCTCTTTTGTTGCCGAATACATACCCTGTGTTAAAAATCTCTTCTTCTTCATAAATCAGGATAAACTGGTCTGGAAACTGATCGTACATCTCATAGTTATACTCGACTAGACGACCTTTACGGCCATACTCTGAATCTAGCTGAAGGGTTTTGCTACGTCCTTGATTGTCACCAAGTGGGTTTTCTTCCGTTTCAAACCAATACAACTCCACCTCCTCTACAGTATATACCCAATCTGTGTCTGCATCGTTAGTTTCTACGATTACTTGCAATTCATCAGAATTGCCTTCAGGAATTTCCACTATTCCCCCTCCATAGCCCACATCATATGCTGTGACAAGATCTTGCCCTTCATAACGCAGAATAAACTTGTCTGGAATACTGAACATATCGTAACTATAACGGATAAACAGCGAATTCCCTAGCTGCAAGTTTTTTTTGAAAATACCAGGTTCTTGCATTGGAACAGCTCGATTCCATATAGAATTCCACGAAGGCCAATGGTGATAAGTTAAGCGGGACCAAGGCTGATAACGCCAGGAACCGTACACCCCGCCGGCATCACCAACTCCCTCTCCACGGCCATAATGCTTGTCGAAATACCAAAACGGGTTAAACGGCGGATCGGGTAGGCAAGCTTGCTCAATTTCAATAACTTGCCCGTCTATGGTCACAGTAGCAGTATCATTCGTAGTCTTTAACTGCTGTATTTGTTCTGCGCTTAAAGTTTGGCACTGGTTCAGTCTAATTATTAGAATGAAATCCTTACAAGACAAGGACTTAAC
>QBMS01000024.1 GCA_003249095.1 Snowella sp. | reverse complement strand
TCTAAGCCTTACACCATACCTTTTTTCGCCTTTAATCAAACTACACCAGTGCCAAGGTTTTATTCTATTGTAATTGCTTGATATTCTTGTTCGGTTAGGTTAAATTCGGGGTGGATGATTTTTATTTCTTTATGGATGAGGTTATAAAGTTTGTAAACTAGTTGATCGATTTCTTTTTCTAAGGTGGTTGTATCAGCTTTTGGATCGGATTTTTGAGCAATAATAATTTTCAGCTCGTCTTTTTAAATTTACGATTGAGTCATTGCATTTAATGCCGTATTAATAATTTCTTCACTAACTCCCTGACATTTTAAATTTTCGATAAATACAGAAATTCCTTGATTACGACTTTCTAAATAATATAAAATCGAGGCGATAGGAGATGGTGGTTCAATCGGATAGTTGTCTTTTTCATAAGCTTCCACCAAGGTTGTTAAAATGTCTAATTTTTCTAATTCCTCTGTATTATTTTGAATATCAAATAATCGTTCAATTTCTTTGATTGCTAATTGATAATCTTTTTCGTTTTTAATTGGTTTTAAATTCATAAAATTAAATCTCCTTAAACAGTTGTTGCATCTATTTTATCGTATTCTTGATGAGTCCCGATAAAGCGAATAAAAACAATACTAATATCGTAACGTATCTGAACAATTAGGCGATGATTATTCCCTTTAATGTTAAAAACTACGCGATTATTCGCAATAATACTTGCATTTGCATAATTGTCTCTGATTTCTGATGGAGTTTTCCAGTTGGCACGAGATGTATCATCAAACCATGCTTTTAGAGGTTGCTCTGTATCAGGATGTTTTTGCCAATACTCTCTTAGTGTACTTCGAGCGATGATTCTCATTATCGGGGTTTTTCTGAAATGATATTTATTGTAACTATTGCTTCTCAGTTTTATGGATCTAAATAGACTCTTGCAAAAGGTTGTTTTCGATAACGTCGGTAAATATCAAAATCACCATCTAATGTGACTATTGCAGAAATATTGAGTCTTTCAGAGATAGCGATTAAAGATAAATCAGCAAAATCACCTGGTAAATCAGCATATTGTTCATTTAATTCTTTAATGCGGATAAAATCTTCTGATATTAGGGGAATAGATCGATAAAGCTTTTGAGCTAGATCTTGGAGAAATTCATTTTGTGTTCGATAATCTCTATTCAAAAGGTACATTACTTCGGTAATACAAGCTGTTGTAGTAATTAGTTCACTTGAACATTGTTCAAAGAAGTTACAAACTAATTTATGATAATTATCTTGTTGACTATAGTAGGCAAATAAAATACTACTATCTGTCAAAATAATTGGGGGATAGTCTTTCATTAATTATGTTTCTGGTGGCGGTTTTGGATATATTCTGAAACAATCTTTTTACGATTTTCTCGTAATGATGTATCAGAAGCTGCATTTTGTAATAAATGTTTAGGAGGGTTTCCTCGTCTTTGGGCTAGGGTTTGGCGGGGTTTTAGAGTTTGCCAATGTTGATAAATTAGCTTTTTTAAGATTTCTTCTGAGCTAGTATTCTCTTGGGCAATTATTTCCGCTAAGTAGCTTTCTGTTTCTCGATCTAGATTAATGGATAACATTTTATTTTGTGCAGTAGGTTTATATTTTTAAATTATAGTTTAAAAATGCAATCTGATCGCAATTAATCAAAATAGTCAATAATTATCTTTCAAATATTTATCACTAATTTTGGGGTTATTTTTTTTCTCCTTCTACTATTTTAATCTCTTCTTCTGTTAATCCATAAAGTTGATAAACGAGTTGATCGATCGCTTTTTCTAAGGCGGTTGTATCAGCTTTTGGATCGAATTTTTTAGCTGTGAGAATTTGATCAACTAAATTTTCAAAACTTTTTATCTGTCTTGAATTGACTTCAGGAATTCTTAATTGTCTTATATCATTTAAAGTAAGTTGTGTAAAATCATCTTTCTTAGCTGATGTTGAACCTGTAGTTTTTATAAAGGAAATAAGTGTTGAATTAATAACAGCCAGTAAATATTTTATAGGAAAATTTTTGTTATTAGACTTAAAAGTATAAATGTCTTTTTTAGTTACAAACCTTTCATCTGTAAGCGTTGCCATAATTCGGAGTTGTCTATTGACAATTCTTCTTACTAAAATTCTCTCACCCATAAAAAAATCAAATGAAGCAGGTTTTTCTCTTAAATTTTCACCATATTTAATACATTGAAAGTCTTTATTGTCAATATAGTATCTATCTAATTTTCCTATGAAAATATTCTCATATTGATTATTTAATTGATGTTTAGAATAATCCTCTGGATTAGCTAAAATTCCTCTTCCTGAATCTGTAATATCTTCAAATTTGGTATTAAAAGAATTTATCTTGTTGTTAAGTAATCTTGATACTGGATTAAAAACTATTTTCAAATTCTCAGTATCAGACCATTCAGATTTATAAAGCGTTAAAAATTTTAGATTTGTAAGAATACTGTAATCTATTTTTTCTTTTATTCCAAATTCATATACATACGCAACTGTATTTTTATTTTTAGAAAATAAATAAATTCCAGTATCTACATAAGCATCTATAAAAATATTGTAAGGTAAAGTTATTCCTACATCAAGATTCAGATTTTCAAGAATGTTACTTCGTGTTGAAAAATATGATTCGCCTGTTAACCAAGATATTGGAACAATTAATGATATAAATCCTGATTTTTTAGATATTTTTTCTCCTTGTTCGATAAAAATTGTATAAATATCATCTATTGAGTTGTATCGACTCAAAAAAAGTGCTTTTTCTTTAACATTGAATTTAACTCCATAAGGAGGGTTTCCAATTACAATATCAAATCCAATAAAATCACCTTTATCATTCAAAACTTCAGGAAATTCAAACCGCCATTCCAAAGCATTCTCATAAATTTTCCCACTTTCAATATCCTCAATCTCCGCCCTTAACTTATCAATCTCATTATTCAACTTATTAATCTTCTTCTCCCGTGCCTTTTTCTCCTTAGCCGACTCCTCAAATAACAAAACCTGATTTTCCAATTGATAAAGCTCACCCTCCAAATTTCTGAGCTTAGTCTTATTCGGATCAATCCCCTGTAACGTCATCGTAAAACTACCCTTAATATCCCTAATTAAACGCTCCATTTCTTGCTTCTGTTCCTTACTCACCGCATTACGATAAGTTTGCACCGCATTCCGATACTGCTCAATAGTAAAGTTATGCTTCTTTAAAACCTGCTTAACATCCACATCCAACGCAAACCGACTAATCAACGAATTACCACACTTAATATTAATATCAATATTCGGCAACGTTTCGAGATTTCCATCTGCCCTGTAATAAGCATTTTTTAAAAGCTCAATCCATAACCGCAACCGACAAATAATTACCGAATTAGGATTAATATCCACCCCAAACAAACAACCCTCAATAATCGTTTGCTTTTCATGAAAAAGAGCCTCTTGTACTCGCTGTTTCTCTTTATTTTTCGGAAAATATTCAAATAACTTACCCTCATCATCCCGCACAACCAACTTATCATTCTGCACCCTAACCTCATAATCCCTTAACGACTTACCAGCGCGATCGCCTAAAACTTTCAACTCACTCTTAATCGCAATCATCTCATTCAGAGCCGAAACCAAAAAATGACCCGAACCCACCGCAGGATCACAAATTTTGAGACTGTTAATAATAAGATTTGCCTCTCTTTTATCCGTAATTTTTTCATATAATTGATCCAGATTTTCACAATTCCAACCCTTAACCTCATTAAACTTTTGTACTACCGCCCGCCGAATCGTCTCCCGACACATATACATCGTAATAAAACTAGGCGTATAAAAAGAACCGTCCTTATAACCATTAATCTTCTCAAAAATCAACCCCAAAACTGACGCATTAATTAACTTCTCGCTATCTTCCTGATCATCTTCCGACCCATCACTACTAAAATCATAGGCATCCAAAAACGCAAACAAATATTCCAAAGCATTCAACTCACCCGATCGCCGTTTACCCTGACCATCCGCTAAAACCGTCGCCCCAAAAATCGGTAAACTCTCATTTCTGAGATTACTAATCACAATCGTTTGTTGCTCAATATCCGTCGGCTCAAACAACGAACTATTCAAATAAGGCACATTAGAAAAAATCGCCCCGACCTTTGCCTCCCGTTTCTCCTGCTCCCTTGCCAAAACATCAAAAAATAAACGATTCAGATCATGATAATCCTTCACCTTCGTTAAATTTAAAAATGAAAAAGCCTGATCCCCACGATGATATTTAATTAACTGCGCCTCCAATAACTTCAGAAATAATACTCGATTAATCCAAGTAATCGCTAACCGCAACGCCACATTAAATAATTTGTCTGGATCATTTTCCCCAAACTCTTCAGGCTTCCTTAATTGAGAAATTTTACCCAAACTATCCAACTGATGAATCGCATTTTCAATTAAAGAACCCCTATGGCGATCGCCCTCCTTGGGCCGCCCGATCAACTTCTTGCCGCCTTCTTTTGTTTCCGTCAAACCGATAATATAAAGTAACTCATTATAAAACGGCTTATTTAAAGAATTACTATCATTCGCAAACGGTAACTTCAATAAATAACCAGGAGAAAATAATTTATAGAGATCGATTAGTTTCTGCTCTTTATCTCTATCAATAATAAGGGGCTTACTCACGGAAACAAGGGGCTTAAGCCCCTTGCCTAATTCCTGGCTTTGATAATCTCGAAGATCAAAATAGGTAAACTTAATTTGATCAATGACAGATGCGATCGCAGGTTTCGCAATTTCCTTATGAAAAAAAACGGTTTTATCACCGCTCAATTGCCCTTTTTCAAAATCAGTGAATTTCCGAACTAACTCTCGATCTTCAGCAAATAATTTTTCAAAAATCTTAGCATCAAAAATAAACCACTCATAAATATTAGTAACAATTAAATATTTTATGTCCAAATTCCTATGATTAAATCTTTCTTGTAAAAAATATAAAAGCAACTGTTGAACAGCCTTTTTGTTGAGATCACTCACCCTCGGCATCTCCGCACTATTCCCGCTCGGTTTCTTCGTCTCTAAAATTACCCGAACCGAACTTTTGGCATCCATCTCATTGTGAATCACGAGATCATAACGCCCTTTTGTATTGATGAAATGACGTTGGCCGTAATAGGTATTTTTCAGGAAATCAGAAACCAGATTTTTATGAAACTCCTCCGATTCAGACTCATTAATCTGGTCAATCAGCTTGCTTAGATTAACTTTAAACTTCTCAAAATCCTCTGCATTTGGCTTAGTTTTAGCAAAAGCCTTATTTTTTAACGCCTCTTTGGGATCTAGCCTATTGCTTTCCATCAAAACCTACCGCCTCAAAAATAATCCATAGAATTAATAATAATGGATTGTTCTAAACTTTGCACAGAAATTGCTCCACAGAATCCAAAATCTCATTTTTCTTAAATTTTTCTTAAAATAGAGGGCTAAGTAATAAATCTTTGTTAACCTTCCCCACCAACCCAAAGAATAACTCCAAGTCACTGTTAAAATCGACAAAGACGCGATCGCCAAAAGTACACCTCGCGATCGCCAATAATTCTCAGTACCAGTCTAAAAACGCTCCTATGACAACCGCAACCCTCTTTCCCCACGCCCCTGACATCACTGCCAATGACTATTGCGTTGTCGGATTATCCACCTGCTTTCTCAAAGAAGACGGCGAATTTCATCAAGTCGAAATCCTCGAACCCATCCCCTCCGCCGCCCTAGAAGCCATCCTTAAAGGCGTTCCTACTTCCTTTCAATGGGCAAAAGCGATCGCGATCGGCGAGATTATTGTCGATGGCCAACCCCAAAAAACAGAACATTTTCCCGTAGAAGCCCAATTTTGCGATGAATTTGTCGAAAGAGTTTTAGCCACCCTCCGTACCTATAAAAGTCGTCCCCAAGCCCAGACCCATATTCCCCTCGGAACTATGCGCCAAGACTTTAACTATTCCCTAGATCGCAAACGGGTACTCAACGCCAGTAAAGTCGTCCGTACCGAAGATAACGTTAAACAACATTCCCACACCCACCAAGTTCTCTAAACCATTGGGGTTAATACAGTTTAGTTGGAATCTTTTCTGTTGTTGGCGATCGCCGTTCAGAGTTTGTCGTGATCATTGACAATACAATATTAATCTTCAATTGACGAGTTAATGATTTTGCTACAATGGGATTATTGATCAGTAAAAAGAGGATTTATGACGGATTCTGAACAATTAGCAGAAATTAAAGCTTTGATTAATAATTTGGTGGTGGATGTTGAAGGCATTCGGAGTGATGTAGAAGGTCTTAAGCAAGAAACCGCCAAGACGAATGAGCGAGTGGAAGCTTATCAAAAAGACTCTCAACAGTCAGAAATCAAGGCTTTGATTAATCATCTTACGGAAGATGTTGAATCTTTGAAGCAGGAAACCGCTAGAACGAATGATCGGGTAGAAACTTACCAAAAATCCTCTCAACAAGTGGTTAACTTGGCATTTAGTTTGATTTTGGCAGCAACGGCAGCGATCGTTATTCCTACCGTTTTGGGTCGTTGATGCTCAATATTATTTTAAAAAACTCTAATTTTTTTACGTTAAAGATCGTCCTGAAACACGCGATCGCCACTCAGATTTAATATCAGATCTAATAGTTTTTTCGGTAGTACGGATAACTAGGATGATCGGGATCGCCGTAAGGGGCATAATAACCGCGATTTTGTTGGTAATTTCCGTTATTATTGCGGTTAATAATAATTTCTTGATTAGGATGAACTGGACGCAGATAATAGGGGTTGTAATAGCCGGGATAGTAGGGATTGTAAGTTGATGTTCTTGGGGTAACGACAGACGGAAGCCGATTATAACGACCGTTATTCGGAATAATTAAACTGCGATGAACCCCTGGATTGCTATTTGGATAAAAACAGTAGGGTTTCGCCTGAACTGCATTCACCGTGCTTAAACTGATTAATCCAGTGCAAATAAGACAATTGAGAATTTTAGTAAACATACCCTTTTCCTCAATGGTTTATTTCTATTTTAACATCGCTAAAAAAAGACTGAGTTAAGGTGTTTTAATAGGACGAATTTTCAGAGATTAAAGGCAAAGATAAGGTTAAACACGCTCCTCCTGTTTGGCCGTCATTTTCCGCTTGAATACTGCCACCATGAAGTTCGATGATTTCCTTGGCGATCGCTAAACCCAAACCGCTACCTTGACGACTTTGCGTTAAACCTTGACGGGTACGAGAAGGATCACCCCGATATAACCGATCAAAAAGATGGGGTAAATCGATCAAATTAAAACCCGATCCCTGATCAATGATTTTGATTTGTAATAATGCTTGTTCCTGAAAAGATTTAACAATAACGTGAACCATTCCCTGGGTAGGGCTATATTTTAAACTATTATCAAATAAATTGAAAAATACCTGCATTAAGCGATCGCGATCGCCATTAATCAAAATAGGATTGTTATCTTCTGATTGGTAATCGAGAGTAACTTGTTTTTCCTGGGCCAAAGGTTCCAAACGTTGCCAACTAGAGCAGATTAATTCCTGAAGATTGACGGATTCACATTGTAATAATTGACTAGATTTTTCTTTTATTTGGGTTAAATCTAACCAGTTTTCGACAAAATGTTTGAGGCGATCGACTTCCTGAAGCATTTGTTCAAGCCATTTTCGTTCCGTCCCTTGCAATCTGTCATGCAGGGTTTCAGCAACTAAAGCAATCCCCGTTAAAGGCGTTCTTAGCTCATGGGTCAGATCAGAAAAGGCGCGATCGCGTTGCACAGATAAATCCACTAGCGGTTGTAAATTTTCTAAAAAAACCACCACCTGTTGCTGGGGAAGAATGGTGCTATAGGCTCTGAGCATTAAAGATTTTGTGGTCAAGCTTTGATTAGGACTTTCTTCTGGGTCAGGAAAAGGATAAAAATTCCATTCTTTAACTTGGCCAGCCTGCTCCAGACGAGTCTGCTCGATTAACTGGTCTAATTCGTAGGAACGCACTAATTCCAATAAAAGTCGGAGTTGTCCCTCCTGCCATCGGTCAATTTGCAATAAATCGCGACAAACCTGATTGCATTGCACCAAATTATTTTCCCCATCTACCCAGAGATAGCTGATGGGAGCTTGGTCTAATAAACTTTTCCAGAGAGTTAATTCAGATTCTGCTTGTTGACACTGTTCCGACAAATGGAAAATTTCCCGCCGCACCAAAGAAGTCAAGGAGAGAGAGTTGGCCACGTCTGAGGTATCAGGTAAGGCAG
Organism: Snowella sp.; assembly: GCA_003249095.1. Classification (GTDB taxonomy): domain Bacteria; phylum Cyanobacteriota; class Cyanobacteriia; order Cyanobacteriales; family Microcystaceae; genus Snowella. The sequence goes on along the minus strand of QBMS01000024.1, from coordinate 31,962 downwards.
TTAACAGGGGTCTGAGGCTATTTTTTAGGCGAAAACGTTCCCAAGCTCCAATGCCAAAGCCGATCGCGACTCCGATCAATAACGTTAGAAGATCCATAGGTAATTGTGTGTTAGGAGATTCAGGATCGCAAAAATAAATCCCTCTTAACCAAAACGATAACCAAAACCCCGCACAGTGATGATGTATTGGGGCTGACTAGGATCAAGTTCTAACTTTTCTCGTAACCAACGAATATGAACATCAACGGTTTTCATGTCTCCCATAAAATCCGCTCCCCAGACATTTTCAATTAACTGCTCCCGTGACCAAACCCGCTTGGGATAGCTCATAAAAAGTTCCAAAATGCGGTATTCCTTGGGGGCTAGGGCAATTTCTTCTCCCCGCAGAACCACCCGACATTCTTTGGAATATAAAGTCAAATCTTGATATTTACGACAGGGAGAACTGATCTCCGTACTAAAATTTTGGCGACGAATCAGGGCGCGACAACGGGCAATCAATTCCCGCATACTAAAAGGTTTAGTCAGGTAATCATCGGCCCCGACTTCCAAACCCAGGACGCGATCGGTTTCGCTGGCCTTGGCACTCAAAATGAGAATGGGAATAATATTTCCTTGATAACGCAATAAACGACAAATATCTAAGCCATTGACCTGGGGTAACATGAGATCCAATACTACTAGATCAATGGGCGGATTACTGCTATTTTTAGCGGCTTCTTCCAGTAGAGATAAAGCGGTTCGGCCATCTTTGGCAACTAGCACTTCGTATCCTTCATCTTCTAGGGCAATGGTGATCATTTGCCGAATGACATCTTCGTCTTCTACGACTAGAATCCGTTGGGTCTGGGTTAGGGGTTGAGCAGAGGTCTGCTGGGGGGCTTCAAGAGATAACATAAATTCACTCTATTTTTTGCTGCTGTGTCAAGATATACCATTAAAAGGGAATTAAAAGGCGATCGCGATCGGCAATGATTCCTCTAGAGGAGAGAGAACCAATAAAATTAAGGTTACAATCACCAAAAACATTAGTTATTAGGAAATAGATCCAAAATGCTCCTACACCTCAGCACCTGGCCAGAAGTTGAACAATATTTACAAAGCTCCCAAGGCATTATTATTCCCATTGGCTCAACAGAACAGCACGGCCCGACAGGGTTAATTGGAACCGATGCCATTTGTGCAGAAATTATTGCCAAAGGAGTTGGTGAAGAAGCGCAAGCAATGGTTGCCCCGACGATTAATGTGGGCATGGCATTGCATCATACTAATTTTCCTGGCAGTATGAGTCTGCGTCCTAGTACGATGATTCAGGTTATTTTGGACTATTTAACTTGTTTAACAAAAACGGGTTTTACCCGATTTTTCTTTATTAATGGTCACGGCGGCAATATTGCAACCCTCAAGGCCGCTTTTTCTGAAGCCTATTACCACTTAGAAATGGCGAAAATCCCCCAGGCAGAAGCGGTGCGTTGTCAGGTGGGAAATTGGTTTATGGGCCGTTCGGTTTATCAGTTAGCAAAGGAATTGTACGGCGATCAAGAAGGTAGTCATGCGACCCCTAGTGAGGTAGCTTTAACTCAATTTGTCTATCCTGATGCCATTAAAAAGGCTCCCCTTTCTAGTCCTGTTGCGTCGGGTCATGCCATTTATGGAGCGACGGATTTTCGTCGTCGTTATCCCGATGGTCGGATGGGATCGAATCCTGATTTGGCAACACCTGAGCATGGAAAACAATTTTATGAGGCGGCGGTGAAGGAGTTGACCGAAAGTTATCATAACTTTTTGCAATCAGAGTGATGAATTTATGGTGGAGGTGATCGCTGGATAATTTGATCCCCGATAACAGAGCGGCGATCGCATTCCTCTTCATGGGAGAGAGCAATCCCTACCCTCAGTTCGTGTTGACATTTGCCCCAACGCCCTAGACAATTTAAACTAATCCGTCCCAAAGACAATCTAGGACTAACTTTCTAGAGCAGTCTCTCAATTTTGTTAGTTTTTACCCCTAATTTTTATAAGATTTAGAATTTATCATAAGTAATTCATGACTACCGCCGTTAATATCCAAACGACCCCAACCGAAGATCAAGCGAGTTCGGAACCTGCTCAGCAAACGACCTTTGATGTGTTAGAGATTCAAGACTTGTTACCCCATCGCTATCCCTTTGCCCTAGTGGATCGGATTGTGGATTATGTTCCTGCCAAAAAAGCAGTCGGTCTCAAAAACGTCACCATTAACGAACCTTTTTTCCCAGGTCACATCCCCAAACGTCCAATCATGCCAGGGGTGTTAATTGTTGAATCCATGGCCCAGGTGGGGGGAGTGGTCTTAACGCTACTGCCAGGCATGAAAGGAAAATTCTTTGCCTTTGCGGGCATTGATGGGGTGAGGTTTCGTCGTCCTGTCGTCCCTGGGGATCAATTAATAATGACCGTCGAATTAATTTCCTTAAAAATGAATCGAATCGCTAAAATGCGCGGTAAAACAATGGTCGATAATCAACTGGTCTGTGAAGGTGAGATGCTGTTTTCTCTGATCGATTAATCATGGATTAAAACCAGGCTCTCAAAAAACGGCTTATGACCCTCGCGATCGCGTATCACCAGTTATTGCCCAAGATTGACCCCCTCACTGTTACAATGCTTAGTGATTTAGCTGGGAACTTTTGTGGCCTCCTTCATACCTAAATATATATTCTGATAAGTTATCAACTAACCTTAATGCTGACCTACCAACGCACGGGAGATGCTTCTTTGAAGACACTGATCCATCCAACAGCAGTTATTCATCCCCTAGCTAACCTCCATCCTACGGTTCAAATTGGCCCCTACGCGATTATTGGCGAAAATGTCAAAATTGGCGCGGATACTTCCATTGAGGCCCATGTTGTCATTGAAGGGCCGACGGAAATTGGGGTAGGAAATCGAATTTTTGCAGGGGCGATTATTGGGTCAGAACCCCAGGACTTGAAGTATAAAGGGGGGGAAAGTTGGGTCAAAATCGGTAATTATAATCAAATTCGGGAATACGTGACCATTAACCGAGCAACGGGAGAGGATGAAGTCACCCAATTGGGAGATCATAATTTACTCATGGCCTATGCTCACGTGGCCCATAATTGCATTATTGAGAATGAGGTCATTATTGCCAATTCGGTGGCCTTGGCGGGCCATATTCATATTGAATCTAAGGCTAGGATTAGCGGTGTGTTAGGGGTGCATCAATTTGTTCATATTGGTAGTTTAGCAATGGTCGGTGGAATGAGTCGCATTGAACGGGATGTGCCGCCCTTTGCCATTGTGGAAGGGAATCCTGCTAGGGTGCGATCGCTGAATTTAATCGGTTTACAACGTTCAGGCTTGAGTGCTGAGGATCTATCCCAACTCAAAAAAGCCTTTCGTCTAATTTATCGTTCCGAAATGTCCTTCACAGAAGCCCTAAAACAATTAGAGTTGGTTTCCGAGAATTCCTTTGTTCAGCATTTTTATCGTTTTTTACATGATTCAACCAACCTGCAACAAAGACGAGGCCCCATTCCAGGAAAATAGTTGACTGCCTAGCGGAAAATTGACGGAAAAAAGCTGTTATTCGATAGGGGTTCGGTCTGATTAATTGTCGGCTTCAACCCCCAATCACACTGAATTATGCCATTCGGCGATCGCTCTGTTTTTTGCTGTTCTAATCAATACCAAAAGCCTTAGCAAAAGCAATCCCTATCGAAAACCCCGTTTCCCATTGGGCATGACAGTCCGCCAATTGGTTTTAGCGGTCGCCAATTGATCGGGCGTAACAAAAGCACTACTCAAATCTACTCCACAAAAATTTGCTCCCCTAAGATTGGCGTATTTAAAATTTGCCCCTGCCACCGTTGCCCCGCGCAGATCTGCCCCTTCCAAATTGGCATAACCAAAATAAGCCTCACTCAAATTTGCATCCTTAAAGCTGGTATGTCCCAAGGTTGCCTTGCCGAAATCCGCACGAGTCAAATCCGTATTTTGAAAATTTGCATAACTCAAATCAGATTGATAAAAATTGATAGCAGGAAGAAAGGCTTTCCCAAAAATCAGATTTTGGAAAGATTGATCCGTAAAATCCCGTTGACCATTCTCATAGGCTCCCAATACGGCCTTAGCTGTCCATTGTATCGGTTTATTCACAATGGTCATATCACTCGGCGATCGCCGATGGGAAGTTCGTCCTCCCCCGTGACCAGGCTGAACCGAAACATTATAGGCAACTCCCCCATTACCGCCCTGGGCTAAACCCCGATTAATAGAAGTAGAAGTTTGTTTGGGGGATTGGGAAGCCCTAGAAATGGAACTATTGAGAGTGGTATCAGAGGACGGGGTGCCACGAGTTCTAAGACTGGTTTGGGGGGTGGTTAAGGAACCCGTTGACAGATCATCTTGAAAATTAGACCGAATTCGAGTCGTTGAACCCGTATCCAAGGAAGAACGTCCCACCGTACCTGCCGTTCTAAACGTGGTATTTTCTCCCGATCCTTTGGAAGAATTCACAGGTGAACCAATCATGCCCTGCATCATGCCTTCCTGGTAAGGTAAAACGTTCAAGGCATCCAGTACATCTGCGGCCGATTTATAACGATACTTAATAGCAAGTTCGGTCATTTTTTTGAGAACCGTCGCAAAGGAATCACTGACCGTTACATACTTTTGCCAATCCATTTCTCCCGTCTGATGATTACACTCAATATCCTTAAGGCTCATACCCGTCAACAAATAAATAGCAGTCATCCCCAGGGCATAAATATCACTGGCATAAACGGGACGCATGGCCATTTGTTCGGGAGGGGCAAAAACGGCGGTTCCAATGGCAAAATTCGTCAGAGCCGTCTGGGGAGAACTGCTGGCGGCGAGAACCGAATTCGCATCATTTTTAACGGCTCCAAAATCGATCAAGACTAATCGCTTGTCCGCTTGACTGCGAATCAAATTGGCAGGCTTGATATCCCGATGAATCACTTTTTCGGAATGAATATAAGTCAAAATCGGCAATAATTCACTTAAAAGCTGTTTAACGCCTTCTTCACTAAAAGGGCCATTCTTTTTTACTTCCTGGTGCAGATTATTTCCTTTCACATATTCTTGAACCAGATAAAATTCCTGATTTTCTTCAAAATAATCTAGTAGCGTTGGAATCTGGGGATGGACTCCCACCTTTCCCAAGGTCTGAGCTTCTCTTTCAAACAGTTGCTTTGCCATTTTAAAAACAGCAGGATCATCTGTGGCAGGACGGAGTTGTTTGACCACACAAATTGGTGTTCCAGCAATCCCGACATCGGCGGCGGCAAACGTTGCACCAAATCCCCCTTTCCCTAAAGTCCCTAAAATTTGATAGCGTCCATTGAGACGTAGTTTACCACCGCACGCCTGACAAACCTGCACATTGTTAGGATTTTTGGGGTGAGGGCAGGAGGGGTTGATGCAGTAGCTCATTCCATATCACCAAATTTGGGTCATTTTGTAGAAATTGGCTCAGATAATGCGATCGACTCAGGAAAAATGCAATTAATTGGCAATTATCTAAACAAGTCTTGTTTATTATCCAGAGACTAAGCTTTGTTGATTTTTAGAGTTAACCAACGCCAGACGGAATTAGACTTTAATTTTCTATTCTTTACTTATAATGCCCTACCAATTGGATTGATCTAACATTGATTCAGAGATTAGACAAATCTTTTTAAAGAATCTTACGTCAAATTTAGGGAAGAAAACTCAGGTTACTTCTAGATTCTCAGGTTAGCACAACTAACGATACAATAATCAGGCGATCGAATAGAACGGATTAAAATTATGCGGATTTCAGTTAACTGGCTCAAGGAATTGGTCGATTTGACCCTCTCAACCGACGATTTAGCGGAACTTTTGACGATCGCGGGGTTGGAAGTGGAAGAAATCGAGGATCGTCGGCAATGGGCCGAGGGCGTAGTGGTCGGGCGAGTGGTAGCTCGTGAAGCCCATCCTAATGCAGATAAATTGAGCGTTTGTCAGGTAGATGTAGGACAACCCGAAATTCTCACCATTGTTTGTGGCGCGAGTAATGTGCGGGCGGATATTTTGGTTCCTGTGGCGACGGTGGGGACGTATTTACCAAAAATTGATCTGAAAATTCGTCCTGCTAAATTGCGCGGGGTGCGATCGGAAGGGATGATTTGTTCTTTGTCCGAGTTGGGGTTAACGAAAACGTCGGAAGGCATTCATATTTTTAGTGACGATTTAAACCTTGGAACCGATGTGCGACCCTTGTTGGGTTTGGATGATGTGGTTTTAGAAATTACTCCCACGGCCAATCGGGCAGATGCCATGAGTATGGTGGGGATTGCCAGGGAAGTGGCGGCTTTAACGGGAGCCAGTTTACATTTACCCGAAATCCCCCCAATTTCTGTTAAATCTAGTTCGGGAAAGCTCAATCGACCCGTAACGGAGACTAAAGCCTGTGCGGTTTATGTGGGTACGGTGATTGAAAATGTCGCGATTAAACCCTCTCCTGAGTGGCTACAAACCCATTTGCAAGCGGCGGGAATGCGACCCATCAATAATGTGGTGGATATCACGAATTATATTTTGTTGGAATGGGGACAACCGCTCCATGCTTTTGATCGAGAACGGACGCAATTGGTTGCCCAAAAAGAACCTTTGACCCTGGGAGTTCGTTTTGCAGACAGTGAAGAAACTTTATCGACTCTAGACGGACAAACTCGGACGCTGACGGCTCAAAATCTTGTGATTACCGCGAATGAGCATCCTGTGGCGATCGCGGGGGTCATGGGCGGCTCGGAAACGGAAGTTCATGCCGAAACTCAAAATTTAATTCTAGAAGCGGCTATTTTTGATTCCGTCGTCATTCGTCGGTCTAGCAAAAGTCAAAGTCTGCGGAGTGAATCTTCCACCCGTTACGAACGAGGCGTTAATCTACGGGAATTGGAAACCGCTCTCAATCATGCGATCGCGTTAATTACCGAATTAGCGGGAGGAACAGTCACGGAACAGGTGATTGCCGATAACCGACCTGATTTATCTCAACAATCGATTGAATTAAGATTAGAACGCATTCAGCAAATCCTTGGCCCGATCAAAACTGAAACAGGCATTGGACAAATTGAAGCGGTCGATGTGGAACGTATTCTCACCGATTTAAGTTGCCAATTAACGGTGATTACCGAAAAGCCAAAGGTTTGGAGTGTGGCGGTTCCGTCCTATCGTTATCGAGATATTGAACGGGAAATTGACCTCATCGAAGAAGTAGCGCGTCTCTATGGCTATGACCATTTTTGTGACGATTTACCCGATAAAACCGAACCAGGCGGCTTGTCCTTGGAATATCAACTGGAAGGTCAATTGCGAGAACTCTTTCGGGCAGGAGGTTTAACGGAAGTGGTGCAATATTCTCTCGTCAAACCCCAGGGCCATGAGGTAGTTTTAGCCAATCCCCTGTTAGCGGAATATTCAGCCCTACGAACCAATTTACTCGATGGTTTAATTGATGCCTTTGAATATAATCAATCCCAGGGAAATGGGGCTTTAAATGCCTTTGAAATTGGACGGATTTTTTGGAAAAACACCGACGGCATTCAAGAAGCAGATTCCCTCGCGGGAATTATGGGTGGCGATCGCGTTTCTGAGGGACTCTGGGCCAAGGGCGGCAAGGCGACAGAAATGAGTTGGTACGAAGCCAAGGGAATTTTAGAAAGCGTTTTTAATCGTTTAGGCTTAAGCGTCGAATATCAACCCGATGCCAAAGATGTCCGTTTCCATCCAGGACGAACCGCTTCTCTCTGGCTAAAAGGTAAGGGATTAGGAACCTTCGGCCAACTTCATCCCCAGTTATCCCAGGAGCGGGGTTTACCCAATGCGGTCTATTTATTTGAGCTAAATGTCAGTGTGATTATCGACGAGTTGAAGCAATCCGAGTTGGTTACGCCCCATTTTCTGACCTATTCAACCTATCCTTCCGTTGCCAGGGATCTGGCTTTTTATGCTCCAACCAGTTTATCTGTTGCTGAGTTAGCCCAAGCCATGAGCAAATCGGGGGGAAATTTACTCTCAAATGTGGAATTATTTGATGAATATCGCGGGGAATCGGTGCCAGAAGGTCAGCGAAGTTTGGCTTTTAGTCTTGCCTATCAAGCCAGCGATCGCACTTTAACCGACAGTGAGGTTGATCCTGTTCATAATCAAATTCGAGAAGCCTTAAGTTCTCAGTTTCCCGTTACTCTCCGCAGTTAATTCTCAAAAAAACGCGATCGCCTTCTTAGAAAAATAGGAATGCGATCGCCTTTCAACTATTTTTAAATCAGAGATTTTCCTAAGCCGTTAGGGTAAAGTTACTACTGGTTAAGTTTGGATTACCGATTAGTACGGCAAATTCGGCTCCTGTTCCTAGTCCAGCGACGTTACCATTTTCCTCAAAACAACCAAAACGCATAAATTATTGATTCTTTGTCCCCTAAAGCCGCGATAGGTCTAGTCTAATCTGGACGACCTGTATAGATCTTCGGCATTGAATCTACGGTTCTAAAAAAATAATATCTGATTATTAACCATAGTTGAGTCGATCCCAATCTTTCCAGTCAAAATCTCTCACCAATGCGATCGCCATTACTTTTTTTTTAATTTTATTGAATGATGCCAGCAATTCTCATTATGAAAATTCTAGCCTCAAACCCTTGCTGTTAAAGGATTTCAAAATTTAAGATTCTGTTTATAATTACAACTGGAATGCGATTTTTGTCTCCGTTTGTGTGTCATCTGACGAATTTTGACTTAACGACCGCCTTACGGTGTCTCATTTCTGTAGGATGAAAGCCTGTTTTTGCTTTCTGCATAAGGCTTTTGCCATACTGAGAATTGCTGGAATGATGCACGATATGTTGTATAAATTGTTCAACTTGATGTATAATTTCTGCATCTTTTATAATTCATTTTAGTAACTCAGCATTATTCCTATGTTTGTCATCAAGTCTTAACAAAATTCATTAAAATACTTACCTTTCAACCCTATCGACGCAATTCAATATTTTCTAAAAAATAGTTTGTATGAAAAACGAGACATTTTCACTGTTATTGCTGATTGCGACGATTGTTAATCTAGGTACATCTCAATCAACCAAAGCTCAATCTATCCCTAGGGAAAACGTTGATTTTAGTGAGGGGAATTCTGAGCTTGGCAGTAAAATCGCTGGTGAAATGTCTATCTCCTTCGATAAGGATAAAAAACTGACTGGGATGGATGATCGGTTTGTGGCTCCAGTCGCTAAAAATCCCCCCCCATTGAACAAACGCAAACAAATAATAGAATTTCTTCACCCTGAATCCTCCACAAAAACCGCATTTTATGTCAACTCAGGTTTTACGTCTTTTAATACATCCCTCGAAGGTTTGTTAGAGTCTCGAAGCACTCGCGTTAATGCCAAACAAAATAATCAAAACCTACTGCGTAAGGCGATTAACCAATCTCAATCGATCGCCCGCATCAATCAGAATACTCGTAAACCTTCCTTCTCTCAGGGCGAGGAGCAATCTTTTTTGACTCCCCTTCATCCCTTCTTTAAACAAAAAGATGCGATCGCGTCAACACCTCCCCCTAATGAATTTCCTCAAACGCAAGATCTATCAGATCGAAAAAAAGACCTAAAAATTGATCCATTAGATTCGTCTTTTGTAAATCCTCCAAGAACCTATTCGCCTTCTCTAACCTTTACTTTTAGTGCTTTTGGCGCTAACTGGGGAGATTTGTTTATCGGCGGATCGGTGGCAACTGCGGGAAACGAGCGATCGCGTATTGATAGTTATGGAGGATTCGGTTTTGGCTTAGGGAATGCTTCCAATTTAATTGGATCGACAGTATCTTTCAATATGCAAAGCCTCAGAAATTTTGGTGCAACCAATGGAATCAATGTGGATTTTCATCGAATTGTATTCAATGATGCTCAAACCCAAGTTGCAATGGCCGTCGGAGTAACGAATCTGATTAGAATTTATTCTGGTGGTTACACTGACAGGCTTGAGGAAGGGTATTGGGGAGCCATCACTAGCTATACCTTCCTTAGACCCGATGATCCTGTTAATACATTGCCCCTTGCTTTAACGGTGGGAGGAGCTTCGGGACAATACGACCAGACAGATGTTGGTATATTTGGGGGGGTAGGCATACAATTAGCCCCTCAATTAGGGGTAGGAGCGGCATGGAGCGGCGTTTCCCTCGATTTAGGGATGTCCTATGTTCCAATTCCGACTTTTCCCCTTACACTAACAATGGAGGGAATAGATCTAACCAATAATACCCCAGGAGGCCCCCGTTTTCTGTTTGGTATTAATGTAGGTTACAATTTTTCCCCTCGTGGATATTAAGTTTTTCACCTATAGAGGACACTATCATGAAAAGTCTAAAAGTTTTATTCTTTGTTGCCCTATTTACCCCCTGGATCTCTAGGGCAGAAGCTTCCCCTATGAAGTTTCAAGAAACTGTTTTAGTTGCTGAGACACAACAACTCTCTGGAGTGGATACTTTTTCTGAAGAAACTGTTTTTTCACCTCTCACAATTAATGAAAATAGTATCACTAACCAAGGCCCCACATTTCTCATTGCTCAAGCAAAGCGATTTCCTGGAGCGGCTATCACCAGTGGTGGCATACCAATTTTTGTACCAGGAGCAGTTAATGTTAAAAGAAACACGGGTAATACGGGTGTTCGGCAGGTAATTGTTTCTCCAACAGTCTTACAGAATGTCACGAGTGCTGGAGATGTTTTTATTCTTAATTTTACCAAGAACACACTTTTCAACAATCCTTTTACCTCGTCAGATTTAGGTCAAATTGCTGTTGATACCACGAATATTCTGGCGGCCAACTTTGAAACCACTACCGATCCTATTACTTTGACTTTTAAGGGAAAAACCGAGAGCTTTGCAACTCTTGCAGAGGCTAATGCCGCAATGTTTGAGATCATTTCTACCACAGGATTAAATGATGGGCCTGTTCGTCTAGATGTCTTCGGAGTGATAGTTGGATATGGACTTGCTCCTTAATTAATCTATGGTTCTTTATGATCTGATCATAGAGAAGTTTTTGTGGGGATATAATAACAATATTCCCACTCTCTAAGAAATCTATTCACAAAATATTGTTACATAACCTTGCACAGTTACACCTTGCAAATGAAAATCAAAAAATTATTGAGCAAGACTGGTAGAAAAAATGTACATCAAGATCACGATAAGTGCTGTATTAAAGATCTTGTTAATTGTATTGCTTTTTCATATTTGAGTAACTTTAATATAGATTTTATTGGCTTTCATACTCTATAGTTTGGTCGAATCAAGAAGTTCTTTTCATAAACATTTTTTAACAGCAAAACGACAAAAAATTAGTATTATACAAAATTCTTATATTAATTTATGAATGCTTTAATTTTAAAAATCTTATCCATTTTAGTCTACATTTCAGTATTAATTCCTTTTATTTGCTATGCTCAGTTCCCATCAAACAGTAAAACGGAAGCGTTAGATAAAATAAATGTTTCAGAAGATCAAATGAATGCTTCAGAGATCATTAAGCGACAGTTATCTCTTCAAAAACCGAATCAAGAAGCAGATATATTTTTGATTACTGGCCCTACCAATCGTGTTCATAGTGCAGCATCTGTTGCAGCAATTATTTATGCAACAGGTGTTAACAAAGAAGCTGTTGGTTCAGCTATCGAACTTATTTTGGCAGGTGCAGATCCCAAATTAGTAGGCAATCTTATGTTAAGCATGAATGGCTTATTGCCAAAAAATCAATCCGCTAATATTACCAAATTTGATCAAGCCCTAGAATCTTACAACAAAATTATTGATTTGGCGGATGAAGCTGCTTTACAATCGTTAGAAAATAATTCAACTTTCGTGACCATTGGCCAACTCCTTAAGGAAATGCGTAAGGCTGTCCCCTAATTTTTTATAAAAAAAGGAGGATTTTTGTTTTCCTCCTAATTTGTAGAATTTTCGGTAGAATTTAATGATCTAAAGCAATTTTTAAAGATCTCGATCGCCTTATACAAAAGAGAAAAATTATTTCAAGGTTTCACTGACAATTTCTTCAGCTTCTTTGAAGATACGTTGTAAATGCTCTTCGTTTTTAAAGCTTTCTGCATAAATTTTATAGACATTTTCTGTCCCAGAAGGACGAGCGGCGAACCAACCTGAATCTGTTGTTACTTTTAATCCTCCGATCGCGGCTTGATTGCCTGGAGCCTTGGTCATTTTGTCGAGGATCGCATCCCCTGCAAGGGAAGAGGCTTGAACATCTTCGGGAGAAAGTTTGCTGAGGCGGGCTTTTTGTTCGGGAGTCGCGGGGGCATCAATCCGTTTGTAAATGGGATTGCCGAGGCGAGAGGTTAGATCTTGATAATGTAAACCAGGATCTTTGCCTGTTTTAGCGGTAATTTCGGCGGCCAGTAAATCCATAATGATGCCGTCTTTGTCCGTTGTCCAAACCGTCCCGTTTTTCTTCAAAAAGGATGCTCCTGCACTTTCTTCTCCCCCAAAGCCAAAGGAACCATCCAAAAGACCATTGACAAACCATTTAAAGCCCACAGGCACTTCATAGACTTTACGCCCAATTTCCTTACCCACGCGGTCAATCATGCTGCTACTGACGAGGGTTTTGCCGATCGCGCTTAATCCCGACCACTCTTGACGATGGGTGAACAAATACCAAATGGCTACGGAGAGAAAATGATTGGGATTCATCAAACCGACGCTGGGCGTAACAATACCGTGACGGTCGGAATCAGTGTCATTCCCGAAGGCAATATCATAATCGTCTTTTATCTTCACCAGGCTTGCCATCGCATAGGGAGAAGAACAATCCATGCGGATTTTGCCGTCCCAGTCCAAGGTCATAAAACGAAAAGTCGGGTCAATTTTGGGATTAATGACCGTCAGATTTAAACCATAACGGGCCGCGATCGGTTCCCAATAGGCAATATTTGATCCGCCCAGGGGATCAACTCCTAAACGAATTCCTGAAGCGCGAATAATGTCTAGATCAATAATTTTTTCTAAATCATTAACGTAGGGGGTCACAAAATCATACTCATGGGTAGTCTCAGCTTGCAATGCTCTTTCGTAGGTAAACCGCTTAACCCCATTATTTTTCTCTTTTAATAAATCATTGGCTCGATTTTGAACCCATTTGGTGATTTCAGGTTCAGCAGGGCCGCCAGAGGGAGGATTATATTTAAAACCGCCATCGCCTGGAGGGTTGTGGGAAGGGGTAATAATAATGCCATCAGCCAGTCCAGAGGTTTTGCCCTGATTGTAGGACAAAATGGCGAAGGAAACGGCAGGAGTGGGCGTAAATTGGCTGTAATCCTTTGCCGTAGTTAAATAGACTTCTACCCCATTGGCCGCGAGAACTTCTAGGGCGGTTTTTTGGGCGGGGGCAGAGAGGGCGTGACTGTCCATCCCTAAAAAGAGAGGGCCATTAATGCCTTGGCTGTGGCGATATTCAGCAACGGCTTGGGAAACCGCCAGAATATGATCTTCGTTAAAGGTTCCACTCAATGATGATCCCCGATGACCTGATGTGCCAAAACTCACCTGTTGTAAGGGATTTTCAGGATTGGGCTGAAGGGAATAGTAGGCAGTTAGGAGTTGGCTGGCATCGATCAAACTTTCAACGGGGGCGAGCTTTCCTGCGAGGGGATTTAGAGTTTCTGGCATGATGTTTTTCCTAAAAGGCGGCTATTTGCTATGTTAAACGGCTATCATTAATATATAGTTAATCCGAAGTTAGATAAAATTAGTCATTTTTTCCATTGCAGACAACCTTATCCCTTTGTCTTTTCGTTCCCGATCGCATTGCCCAAAAATTGCTTGAGTGGCTCAATGGCGATCGCTATCGTATTAACTGTTTTAATCAACTCAGTGACTTTCTAGCTTTTATTGCGGGTAATACCGAGCAAATAGATTGCCTCATCATTTTTAACGATCCCTCCATTCTTCCGTTTTTTAATCAACTCTACGAACAGGGCAGATTGTTTCCCGTTGTTATTTTAGAACCCAATCCTGAAGCCCTCATCAATCAATCAGCTAAACCAGGGATGCCGACGGTGTTGTATCATAATGCAGAAATTCGACTCCCCGAATCGGAATGGGAAAATATTCCCGTCATCCTAGACCGTGCGATCGCCCATTATCTCCACCTCCGCCCCAATCAGACCTTGGCTGAAATAGAAACCTCCCTCAACAAAACCACCGCAGATCGATCTCAAGGAAGTTTTTTATTACTTCAACAACGTCGATTAGCCGATAAACTCAAAGAAAGATTGGGCTATTTGGGCGTGTACTATAAACGAAATCCAAATTACTTTTACCGAAACCTCAATCGGCGAGAAAAAAAAGAATTTCTAGCCAAGCTTAGTAATGAATATCGAGAAATTATTCTCAATTACTTTTCCCCCGATGAAAACTTCAATCAAATGATTGACCAATTTGTGAACCATACGTTTTTTTCTGATATTTCTGTTTCTCAAATTTTAGAAATTCATATGGAGTTAATGGATCAATTTTCCCAGAGCCTCAAACTAGAAGGAAGAAGCGATGAAATATTACTAGATTACCGTTTGGCCCTGATCGATATTTTGGCCCACCTCGGTGAAATGTATCGTCGCTCCATTCCCAGGGAAGACATTCCCTTTGATTTATTTTACCAATCCGATTAGGTCAGACAAATTATAAAATATTAACCATTTCCCTCAAGTACCTTCATTATTCAGAAAATTACCTTCAGGAATATCACCAATGACGAGCCTTAAAAAAACCTATGTTCTTAAGCTATATGTTGCGGGGAACACCCCCAATTCAGTCAGAGCCTTGAAGACCCTAAAAACCATCCTAGAAAATGAATTTAAAGGAGTATATGCCCTGAAGGTAATTGATGTACTAAAAAACCCCCAACTGGCAGAAGAAGACAAAATTTTGGCAACACCCACCCTCGCAAAAATTTTACCGCCCCCCGTCCGCAAAATTATCGGCGATCTCTCCGACAGAGAAAAAGTATTAATTGGACTAGATCTACTCTATGATGAAATCCGAGAAAGAGAAGCCGAGCTTGAATAATAAACCAAGTAAAAAACTTTTTGACTGATATTTTTATTAATTGACTTGCTTAAACCTGATAAAAATTACCATGAATGAATCGATTGAAAGCGAACAAAAACTATTAGAAATGGACAGTTCTCGCAGAGGAGTCCGCAAAATCCATACCTTGATTGAGGGATTTGATGAAATTACTCACGGTGGACTGCCCATTGGCCGTACAACCCTCGTGAGCGGAACCTCTGGAACGGGAAAAACCCTCCTCGCTGTTCAATTCCTTTATCATGGAATTATTCATTCTGATTGTCCTGGTCTTTTGGTGACCTTTGAAGAATCACCCAATGACATTATCCTCAATGCCCATAGTTTCGGTTGGGATTTACAAAAGCTGATTGACGAAGGAAAACTGTTTATTCTGGACGCTTCCCCCGATCCCGATGGTCAAGAGGTAGTAGGAAGTTTTGACCTTTCGGCTCTGATTGAAAGGCTCCAGTACGCAATTTTTAAATATAAAGCAAAACTCGTTTCCATTGATTCTGTAACAGCAGTTTTTCAGCAATACGATGCGGCTTCTGTGGTTAGACGAGAAATTTTCCGATTAGTGGCTCGCCTCAAACATTTACAAGTCACTTCCATTATGACGACGGAGCGCATTGAAGAATACGGCCCCATCGCTCGATTCGGAGTAGAAGAATTTGTTTCCGATAACGTCGTGATTTTACGAAATGTTTTAGAGGGAGAACGGCGGCGGCGTACGGTTGAAGTCCTAAAATTGCGGGGAACAACCCACATGAAAGGAGAATACCCCTTTACCATTACCCAGGAAGGCATTAATATTTTCCCCTTAGGAGCCATGCAGTTGACTCAACGATCTTCCAATACCCGTGTCTCATCAGGCGTTAAAACTTTGGATGAAATGTGTGGCGGTGGTTTCTTCCGCGACTCCATCATTTTGGCAACGGGAGCAACGGGAACGGGTAAAACGCTTTTAGTGAGTAAATTTCTGGAGGAAGGTTGCTTTCAGGGAGAACGGGCCATTTTATTTGCCTATGAAGAGTCCCGCGCCCAATTGTCTCGCAATGCGTCTTCCTGGGGCATTGATTTTGAGGAACTAGAGCAAAAAGGCTTATTAAAGTTACTCTGTACTTACCCTGAATCTACAGGGTTAGAAGATCATTTACAAATGATTAAGTCGGAAATTTCCCAATTTAAACCTTCTCGGATCGCGATCGATTCCCTTTCTGCCCTTTCTAGAGGCGTTACCAATAATGCCTTTCGTCAGTTTGTGATTGGGGTGACGGGTTACGCAAAACAGGAAGAAGTAACGGGCTTTTTCACCAATACCACCGACCAATTTATGGGGGCGCATTCCATCACAGAATCCCATATTTCAACTATTACAGATACGATTTTGATGTTGCAATACGTCGAAATTCGGGGGGAAATGTCCCGTGCCATTAATGTCTTCAAGATGCGGGGATCATGGCACGATAAGGGCATCCGTGAATATAGTATTAGTCAAGATGGAGCCGACATTAAGGATTCATTCCGCAATTATGAACGGATTATTAGTGGTTCTCCCACTCGGATTAGTGTGGATGAAAAATCAGAATTGTCTCGCATTGTTCGGGGAGTGCGGGATAAAACCCTAGATGAATAACTGCTAGTGTGCTAAGCTGTCACAAATTTAGATTGCATAATGATTCTGTTGACAGTCTTGTAAAAATGGGCTTAATCCCCTTGTCTGTATGTATTTTAGACAATTAACAACTTATCTAATTTTAAAGTCATCTAAAGGGCAAAAGGGATTTGAGGTTTTACCAAAATGTTGGGTTGGGGACAGAAACTCTGCTTGTTTGAATTGATATCGCTGTTTCAGTCAGGATGATCGAAAAATTGTCCCTAAAATCAAGCCCCTACCTAGACAGGGTCAGTAATCTTTTTACTTAATTAACTTAAGTCACATATTCTAAAGATTTATGGACGTAACTGGATTCGAACCAGTGACCCCATCGATGTCAACGATGTACTCTAACCAACTGAGCTATACGTCCTTATAACTTGTCATCATATCATAGCTTAAACACTCAAGGCAATATGCTAGGGACAACTTTTATGTATTGTTTATTTATAAGCTCGTGTGGCTGAATCACTAAGGTTTAGAAAAGTTAAAACCTCATTTCTCCTAATATTCCTTTTATTGATGTAATACTAAACACCATGAATCAAACCCTAACACCATTGATTTCTCCCGAAGAAATTTCAATAACGATTAAACGTCTAGCCAAGGAAATCAATCAAGATTACCAAGACTGTCCTCTAACGATTTTGGGGATTCTTAAAGGCTCTTTTATTTTTATCGCTGATTTGGTTCGAGAAATCGATGCTCCCGTTGATAATATCGAATTTATCCAATTGTCCAGTTATCGGGAAAATACTGTTAGCGCGGGGAAAGCTTCCCTTTTATTGGATGTGGACACAAGACATATTCGAGGAAAACATATTCTAGTGGCGGAAGATATCGTCGATACGGGAATTTCTACTACCACAGCCCTAGAACTTTTAATTCAAAAAGAGCCTGCCTCTGTTAAGCTTTGCTCATTATTGGATAAACCAAGTCGCAGACAGAGGGAAGTAAAAATCGACTATTTAGGATTTTCGATTCCAGATTATTTTGTTTTAGGCTATGGATTAGACGTGGATCAAAAGTATCGTCAATTACCAGGAATTCATTATTTTAAGGACTGAGTTCTAATAATTTTAGGACTAAGCTTTGTAATTTTAGGTTACGAGCTTAGTCCCTATATCTTGATATTCTATAATTTGGGAAATTCAATTACTAACGTTCTAATAAGGTGTTTGATTTTTTTCTAAACTCCTTAATCCGTAAAGAGTTGAGTCTATTTCGGGAAAGATTTTTACCAATCTTGTCCGATAGAAATTACAGACTATTTTACAAAAATATTCCTAAACATATATTCTAAGATATCCATACGATTTCGAGATAAAAGGACTCTTTTTTTGAGGGAAGACAATGTTTTTTTTATAGAAGTTACAAAACCTAAGATACGGTATTCTACTCCAAATATCTACTGATTTAGGCAACTAAATATTCATCCAATGATAAAGTGGTGTTTAAGGATGATTGATAGGATTTTACGTCTTGAAAAATGGTAAAACTCTTTTCTAGTTGAGTGACTTCAAAAATAATCCTGACGGAAGGGGATAGAGCGCACAGACTGAAATTTTTACCTAAGCCGATCGCTAATTGGAGAACCCTAACTAATGACATCAACCCTGCACTATCGAGAAAATCAATATTTTCCATGTCCAATAATAAAGATTCTGTATGGGGCTGTTTGAGAGATTGGGTGAGTTCCATTTGAAGATCCTGGGAATTCATTGCTGTTAAGGAGCCATTTGGTTTGATGATGGTTGCTTTTGAGGTTTTCATTAGGGTGACTCCTTGGCTTAAGAGAATAAACGGTAAAAGTTGTAACATATTTTGGGTCTATAGAGCAACCCTAGACGAGAAAATTTATTTGTACTAATTCCCGTATTTTGGATTGAAGATTTAACCTTATCCCCTTTTTTATTAAGAAATTGTAAAAAATAATACGATAGTCTTTTTTATTGATGTATATTGCCTCATCTATGCCATAAATTTTGACAAGAAGTTAGTCACTACACCAGTGGATTTGACACTCCCCGCACTGAAGTACGGGGATTCTTAAGTAGTCCAAAGACGAACTCTTAACGGCGAAGTCAATACGCCTCTACTTGCTCCGTTGAGGTCAAGCCCCAACGTTACAGCTACTTTTCTGATTATGTTAGCCGCACCATTGCAATCAGCGTTGATGTACCAATTGTTTGCGGTTCTATACAGACCACGCTTAACTCTTCTGCCCGATTCCTTCCACCCTTCGGGTTTTTCACCGTATGGGGGTAAAGGATCGGAGTCTACAAAAGAAGCCTTGGAAGTATAGGACTCTTCGGTTTCAATAAATTTAATACCGTATTGTTCGCACAGTTGAACAATTCGATCCTTGAGCCTGGAGGTTGGGATTTGAACAAACTTTTGGTTGGTCTTAGATCCCATGTTGGCAGAATCTTTTTGATGCTTGTTCCATCCAAAAACAATAGTTCCAATTTGGTTGTCAAGACAATGATTAATGACTAACCTAGCGGCTTTGTTGATAGCATCTCTGACTTGCCTGTTACGTTTTTCGGTGATAGAAGCCAATTGCTTAGAACAAAAGCCTTGAGGTTGATTTTCCTTGAGAATGGATGTTCTTTTGTTGTACCACTGATTCAAAGACTTTAGATGTTTACCATCCACAATAAAGCTAGTGCCTACGTTGGAAACGCAAGTCAGCCAATTATTGATTCCATGATCAATTCCCAGAACATGGCCTTCGCTTAACTGAGCTTTTATTTCCTCTACGGAATAAACGAATTCAGTATAGAGACATCCATTTCTAGGAAGAATTCTGACTTCCTTGATTTTTTGCCAATCAAGATTAGATGGCATGGGCAAAAAGATTTCTGCAATCCCAAACCATGTCTTGACCTGATTCCCCAAAGGGATTCTTATCCCCTCATCAGTCAGCTTCAACCATTTCTTTGGGTATGAGACAGTGAATAGCCCTTGCTTGCGGTATTTGGGGAGAGACGGCTTTTCCTCTAGTTCTCCTCGATACCATAGCTTCATTAGTTCACGAAAAGAGCGAAGGGCTTCCGCTACTGAGTTACACGATTGCTGTGCAGAAGAAACATACATCGACTTAAAGTGCCGATTCTTGGTTTTTGCCATCTCCTCGCAAATTTCCGCCCTTCCGACTAATCGACTAGTTTTGATGTAGATCTGGCGAGCATAATAAAGAGAGCAGTTGTAGACTTTGTTCGACTCCGAACACAGGTATTCAATAATAGCCTGTATATCAGGGCTGGCATGAATTAGAACTTGTTGGCATCCATACATGAGCTTGTCGTTTACTATATACTAATCAACATTGTATCTTAAAAAAGAATTGTTGGGTATGAGAAAAGAAAGTTTTAAATATCAGCACTACAATCACTCGGTTGGGCTGGCTGTGGTTCATCTTGTTTTTGTCCCCAAAAGAAGAAAGCCCGTTCTAAAAGGGGATATTAGAAACAGGCTTTACCAGATCTGGCAAGAACTGGCTATTGAGAAAAAGTGGAATATTAGGGCTTGCGAAATAGCTCCCGATCATATTCACTTGTTTGTAGAATTTCCTCCTACAGACCCAATCCACATGGTTGTTAAGCTTTTTAAGGGGCGTTCTTCCCATTATTTAAGAAAGGAGTTCCCAGAGCTTTTGAAGCTTCCTAGTCTTTGGAGTAGAAGTTATTTTTTTAGTACCGCAGGGAACGTAAGTGCTTCCACTATCCAGAAGTACATTGAAGATCCACATCACCATTAGGACACGGCGGCTAAAGCCGCTTGAGTCACTTTTCCACCTCGCTCTAAAGAGGCGAGGCTACCAAGTTGCCCACGTTTTTACGGTGTCACGAGGACAATTAATTTCTCCGCAATTTCAGGTAATGGCAAAATAAAATCAACGCTCCCTGTGGCGATCGCGTTTTTGGGCATGGCGTTAAATTCAGCCGTTTCGGGGTCTTGAACGATTACCGTTCCGCCTGTTTGATGAATAGCCTTTACACCCATCGCGCCATCTTTTCCTGTTCCTGTTAACACAACGGCGATCGCCCTTTTTCCGTAGGCGGCGGCTATCGACTTGAAAAGTATATCAGCAGAAGGACGAAGAAAATGAACCAGTTCCGTTTGAGTTAGGGAAAGGGTTCGGTCAGGGGCAATAAGTAGGTGTTGATTGGGGGGTGCAATATAAATAGTGCTGGGGCGAGCTTGTTCTCCATTTTCGGCTGGCTTGACAGGTAACTGGGTCTTTCGTGCCAGGATCTCTGCTAAATGGGAAATATAATTGGGGGAAAGGTGTTGAACAACCAAGATAGTAGAGGGAAAAGACGAGGGCAATTCCGCTAAAAGTTCTGACAGGGCGGTGACTCCCCCCGCCGATGAAGCGATCGCCACAACATCAAAAGCATCATCGAAAATGGGTCGGATTAGCTCTTGTTCTGACAATTGAAATATTTTTGTCTTTTTTTCCTTTTCACTAGTCACATTAGCTAATACTTTCTAATAAAATGTCGGGTAAGCTCAGATTCGATAGACTAATCGTCACCTCAATTTTAGACTTAATACAGCAAATTTCATGATAAAAAAAAACGCGCGCGATTGAAATTTCTTTGCAATAATCACAAAGTTATCTGAAACGAGCCTCATTCTAGGAAATTCCGCCATCCCCCAAAACCTTAGCCATAAAAAAAGGCAGGACTCAGCCCACCTAACAAAAATTTCAAATTTACAGTTTCCTTATTGGGGAAGAACCTGGGAAATCTTGGCCGATAAAGCCGCCGCCTGTAACATGGGCGTACTCGTCACCGAATCATTCGCCAAGGTAAATAAGGGATTAGCTAAAATTCCCGCCACAGAGGTTGCAATCACCGTCAAAATTAAACCCACCTGCAATGGACGCATTCCAGGTAAAGACCATTGCATTTCAGGATAATTTTTGATTACCTCAGACATTTCCTGGGGTTCTTTGACGACCATCATCTTGACCACACGAATGTAGTAATAAATCGACACCACACTGGTCAACAAACCCAATAGGACTAATCCATAAAGCCCTGCTTGCCAACCAACCCAAAAGAGGTAAATTTTCCCAAAAAATCCTGCTAAGGGAGGAATCCCCCCCAAGGAAAGGAGGCAAATACTCAAACAAAGGGTTAATAAAGGATCTTTTTGGTAAAGTCCTGCATAATCACTGATTTGGTCTGATCCTGTCCGTAGGGTAAAGAGAATAATGCCCGTAAAGGCTCCCAGGTTCATAAACAGGTAAATCAGCAGATAAAACACCATGCTGGAATAACCCTCGTCGGTTCCTGCGGTCAGACCAATCATGACAAATCCTGCTTGCCCAATGGAAGAATAGGCTAACATCCGTTTCATGCTGGTTTGGGCCAGAGCCACTACATTTCCTAAGACCATACTGAGGATCGCAAGGGCCATAAAAATGACTTTCCATTCATCGGTAATGACCGCAAAGGCGGTTACTAATAGACGAATGGCGAGGGCAAATCCTGCGGCCTTAGATCCAACGGAGAGAAACGCCACAACGGGTGTGGGAGAACCTTCATAGACATCGGGTGTCCATTGGTGGAAGGGAACGGCGGAAATTTTAAAGGCAATCCCCGCAACCACAAAAACGAGGGAAATGGCTAGTCCTAGTGATTGACCGCCACTAACATCGGTTAACTTGGCTGCGATCGCACTTAATTGAGTTTCGCCGCCCGACAGACCGTACAAAAGGGAAAGTCCGTAGAGAAAAATGGCCGAGCTAGAGGCTCCGATCAGGAGATATTTTAAAGCCGCTTCATTGGAACGAGGGTCACGCTTCATGTAGCCCGTCATTAGATAGGACGAGATACTCAGCATTTCTAAGGAAATAAAAATCATCACCAATTCGTTAGCCGAACAGAGGAACATCGCCCCCAGGGTTGCGGTTAACATAATGGCAATAAATTCCGCTAGAGCCGTTCCCGTTTGTTCTACATACCGCACGGACATCAAGAGGGTAACGGCAGTAGAAAGGGCAATAATCCCCCTAAAAACAATACTCAGGTTATCGCTATTAAAAGATCCTAAAAAGCTAATGGGATCAGCCGCATTCCAGCCAAAAACTAAGGCAACGGTGGCAGCCAATAATCCCGCGATCGCGACATAGGGCAACCAACGGGCAGAACTGCGTCCCACAATTAAATCCCCCACCAGAACCAGGATGAGGGTGACAGTAATAATACCTTCGGGCAGAATAGTCCCGGCATTTAGTTGAGTAGCAATGTTACTAGAAAAATCCATAAGTCCAACCAAAAAAAGCCTAACAACCAGCTTAAGCCATTTAAGCGTAACCTATTCTAGTTAATTAAAGTTTTTTTGAATGATCTCCATTTAATGGCAGGGGGTTGATCCTTTATCGGTAAAGCTATCCCCTGCGATCGGCATTAATTCCCAATCATAACTTTTGGGATGGAGAGCCACTTTCAGCACGCCGTAGCTTTCATTATCACGAACTTCACTATTAGCACGGATCGTTTTAAAGGGATAGAGATTTTTGCCGCCATTGCCGATGACAATTTGTCGAACCCCCTTTTGAAGATCGGCCTTTTCGTCTAAGCCCTGGGGCGCAAATCGTTCATAACTGTGGTCGTGACCCGATAGCACTAATTCGGCCCCTGCGTCGTACAAATCTTTCCAAAGGTCTTCAACGATTTTGTTGTTTCCGTGAGTTCCAGAAGAAAAGCGGGGATGGTGCCAATAGGCCAGGGTGCAAGCTTTCGGATTTTTTTTTAAATCGGCTTTTAACCATTTTTCCTGGGGAGAACCGACGTTACAACCACCGATCGCCTTACAATTCGAGTTCAGGGCAATCAAATGCCAATTTCCCAAGTTGTAACTGTAATAGCCTTTATCGCGATCGCCTGCGGCCTTACCGAAATATTGATAGTAACCTTCGGCGTTACTGCCGTAATATTCATGATTCCCAGGGACAGGACGGGTAATGGCTTTGAATCTTCCCCAGGTGGGATCATAGGATGCTTGAAAATTGGCAAATTCACCCTTTTCGTACTGATTATCCCCTAATGCCAAAACCGCATTGGGTTTCGCCTTGATAACGACATCAGAGGTTGCCATCATCTGACAATTGCCATTTTTTCCCTTGCCACCGTTAAAATTAGAGCTTTGGGGATCGCAAGCGATATCTCCCGCCGCCATAATAATAGGGTCTCTCGTCGTTGAAGTCGCCGCCTGGACAAGAAAGCCAGTATTCAGCACCAAACTAACGATTAGCCCTAATCCGATTAGAAAACCAAAAATTAAGCGTCTAGGTAAGCGTAGATCTATCATCAGAAACTAACGTTAAGGTTTAACGCCCCATTTTTTTATCCTGATCTTGACGACGGCGATCGCGCCATTCTAAAGTTGTGAGATAGAGAATACCGCCGCTCACTATAATTAAAAGAGCGAAGGCCGACCAAAAAAGTGTGATTAGTAATGTTGTTTCCACTGTTAGAAACCGTCACGACCCCAAACGACCATCGCAATAGACCAGGTAAATAAAGCCAAGACGCTCACCCAACCTAATGTCAAAATATCCATAGCTGACTGCCTTACGTTAAGATTAACAATTTTCAACGACAACAAAACTATGATACGTCTATTTGGGTATGTTTGAGAACACAGAGTCAATGGAAATTACGCTAAAAGAACGGATCGAATCCCTTAAGGCGGGTGGCATCGCGGGAACAGCCTTTGGGATCACCTACGGTTTATCGGTTTTGGTGAATCGGGCGTTTAGTCTGAATGCCGAAGAAACGTTGATTAAATTGGTGATCGCTTTGTTGAGTGGCTTTTTATTTGGTGTCACCTATCGCTACATTATTCGCACGGATAGCAATTCTCACCTCAAGGAGGGAGCTATTCTCGCCTTTGGGCTGGTACGGGGGGGAGGACTGGCGGAAATGACCGATCCACTGTTAGATAATGGTGTTTTTTTAGCGATCGTTTTATTGGAAGGAATAATTGGTTTCGCGATCGCCCGTTTCTGTTTGGACATTGCTCTGACTCGACAATGGCTCAAACCCTTTAGTTGAAAATATTGATGCAAAAAAAAGCAAAAGCAACGACAAACCGTTAAACTTTTGCTCTTTTTGTAGGGGTAAGATTGATAATCTTTTTAGATTAGTTACTTTTTCTTCTTACCGCCTTTTTCGGATTTTTCGGGAACAACTTCTTTCGCTTTTACTTCTTCAGCAGGAGCTTCAGCAACCGCTTTTTGTCCTGTTTGAGCGGCAACTTCTTCTGCAAAGCTGAGGGACTCTTTTTCGATCCCTTCACCCAGATTAAAACGAATAAAGCGACGAATTTGGATATTTTCACCCAATTCAGCAATACTGCGCTTAACCAACTCTTCGATCGTAATGTTTTGATCTTTAATGAAGGGTTGCTCTACCAAAGCAAGTTCCTTGAGTCGTTTATCAATCCGACCTTGGACAATTTTTTCTTTGATATTTTCAGGTTTATTCCCCAAATCATCGCGACCCATTTCGATTTCTTTTTCTTTAGCCGCAAGACTAGCAGGAATGTCTTCTACTTTAATAAATTCCACATTAGGGCAGGCCGCAATCTGCATCGCAATATTGTTGACCAATTCCTTGAATTTTTCACCCCGTGCCACAAAGTCCGTTTCACAGTTGACTTCAACTAAGACACCAATGCGTCCGCCGAAGTGGATATAACTGTGTACGAGACCTTCTGCGGCCGTACGTCCTGCTTTTTTCTCAGCAGAAGAGATTCCTTTTTGACGAAGCCACTCGATGGATTTAGTGATATCTCCGTCATTTTCACCTAACGCTTTTTTGCAGTCCATCATGCCAGCGCCGGTTTTGTCACGGAGTTCTTTTACCAGTTTTGCCGAAATTTCTGCCATTTTAATTTTTCCTAATGTCCTGATCTTAATATTTCATGATGACATGAGATAGGGAGTCTGGGAAGAAAAGGTATTCTTCCTAACAGACTTCTATCCTAATTTAGCTCACTAAAGATTATGCAATTTCACTGGTGTCAGAGTCGTCGATGTCTTCATCACTGAAATCACCATCTACAAACTCTTGTTCATCGCTTAATTCATCTTCAAATTCTTCATAGTCCTCATCGGTAGCGAGTTGACCATGACGACCTTCGTAGATAGCGTCGGCCAATTTACCCAAAATTAGCTTAATCGAACGAATAGCATCGTCGTTAGCGGGAATGGGGATATCAACGGCATCGGGGTCACAGTTGGTGTCTAACAAAGAAATGATGGGAATCCCTAATTTTTGGCATTCTTGAATAGCGTTATATTCCCGACGTTGATCGACAATGACGACCACATCAGGAATTTTTCGCATGGTTTTAATCCCACCGAGATATTTTTGCAGTTTACCCAGTTCCCGACGAAGAACCGAAGCTTCTTTTTTGGGACGGCGATCGAGCGCGCCACTATTTTCTAGGTTTTCTAACTCTTTGAGGCGTTCTACCCGATTGCGGATGGTTTCCCAATTGGTGAGCATTCCCCCTAACCAGCGTTGGTTAACAAAGTTAGCACCACAACGATGGGCTTCCTGGGCAATAATGCCAGAGGCTTGGCGTTTGGTTCCGATAAAGAGAAAACGTTTACCTTGTTCGGAGGATTTGCGGACGTAATCGTAGGCATCTTCGATCAACTGGGCGGTTTGTACCAAGTCAATGATATGTACCCCATTACGGGCAGTGTAAATGTAGGGAGCCATGCGGGGGTTCCAACGTCGGGTTTGATGCCCAAAGTGAACTCCTGACTCCAACAATTCAGCGAGAGAAACGACGGCCATATTAATTGTCTCCTATTCGGGTTTAGCCTCCATTCAGGTGGATTTCCGTGTCAGAAACACCCGAAAGCCTGAATGTGCGATTTTATACAACTTTCCCAGTCTAGCAGATGGGGCAGAGGATATTCTTTTTTTCGGATTTTTTTAAAATTGAGGTGGTGACAAAATCCCTAGAAGTTCTTCGACGGCTATTTTTCTATCTTGGGTCACTTATCAGGATTCAACTAGCTTTGATTCAGGTGATAATCTATATTTTGGGGATTTGTCGATTAGAATAGGAACCTAATAATATTTTTTGCGATCGCGCATTGCCGTCTTGCGATCGCAACTAGGGTTAGTCAATTACGTTTTAGTATTGAAAACCAATCTTTTTGTAAACTTTCCGATTGAAAATAAACGAGGAGAAATGGACTGGACAAAATCATTGCAGAAAATTGAATATTGGCTGGTCGCCCTCAGTTGCGGTCTGGTTGTACTGCATTTGACCCTAATTGATAAATCCCAGAACGAAAATTTATTTAGCACAGCAACTCTTATCTGGTTGACTATTGGTTCGTTGCTCTGGGATAGGCGAAAAAAACTAATCCTAGAGAGTGATACGGCCTCGACTTTTGTGGGAATGATTTTAGTGGTATTAACGATTGTTAGAAATCTGACCACGACGGATTCTTCCTTGCGTCTATTTCCCTTGATTGCTGGAGTGGGAGTGATTTTAATTGCCTCTGGATTTAAGTCTTTAAAGAGCTATGGGAAAGAAATAATTCTATTAAGTTTACTCTTATTTTTACGACTGGTGACGATTGCTCTCAATGCATTTGATTTACCGCTACTGACCGCTAAAGTATCAGCGTTTATGCTGTGGTTCGTGGGGTTTGATGTGGTTCGTCAGGGAGTTGTTATTGCCCTTCCGACGGGACGAGTAGAAGTTTATGGTGCCTGCTCTGGAGTCGAAAGTATTGTTTTAATGCTCTGTATTGCGATACTTTTCTTTTTCTTAATTTCCATTAGTCATTGGCAAAAAGTGATTTGTATTGCGATCGCCGTTGCCCTCGGTTTTATGGTCAATGCGTTTCGGGTTGCATTACTAGCATTTTTCGTCGATGTTCAGCAGCCCAAGGCCTTTGAATACTGGCATAGTGACGATGGCAGCTTATCATTCGCCATTGTTTCTGTATTCATGTTCGGAATATTTTGTTGGTTCGTCTATGTTCGTCATCTAAATCCTTCATCGGCAATGGAAAAAGGAAAATAACCATGACCTTAACCACTAAGCGTTGGCAAACCATCAGAATCGGTGTCTGTGCCTTGTTGTTGGCGGGAATATTGGTAGAAACGGGCAGAGCTTTACTGATGCCGACGGTGGACAAAAATAAAATAGCCGCTACCACCGCTAAAGCGATTCAGTTTCCGGCGAAGATCCCCCTTTCTGATTGGCAATTAGTCAACAGTAAGTCTATTGAAGCATCAGAAGGAAAAGCGGTTGGCCATCTTTATCAGTATCGCAATCAAGATAACAACACCGTCGATATTCAAGTTCATTATGAGAATTATGCGGAAGGAAATATTGCCCGACTCATGATGATTCATGGCATTGCCCCTCCCGCTTCCACCGTATTAACGATTAAAGAACAATACCGTACTGGTTTTTATGCGTTAACGTCCTACAATAACCGAGCTTATCTCAGTGCTTGTATTAACCCCGTCGGTAAAAGTACCGCAACGTCGGAGCAATTTACAAAAAATAAATATGAACACGGCTTCAGTTTTCCCAGAACTCTCGGATGGTTCGCTGGACTCAATGATTTAGTTGATGCCCATTGTTTATGGACTGCGATTTCGATTCCGATTCCTGTCAATGTTGATGAAGCTTTATTAGCCGAAAAATATCAAACCTTAGAAACCATTTGGAGTCAGTGGTATGACTGGTGGCAACCTAATATGAAAAAATTAGAGGCACAATAATCAATTTTACGTTTTTCTAGATATTAATTGTTCATGATATTTATTTTGATTGTCACACGAAAAATTTTTATCGCTCATGATTTTGGTCTTGCTCTTGCTTGAGTTGTCTGAGGCATTCTTGTCCCATCCCCATCACCAAGAAGGCTCCTGCCCCAATCCAGATAAAATTACGACCATATAAATTTTGATAATAGGTACTATGAATGGAACGAATTTGGCTAATATTACGAGTTAGGGCGATTTGACCCACGCCGTAGCCAATCATTGCCCCAATTAGAGAAGAAATAATACCACTGGCAAAGACTAACTTAAAATTCATAAGTGTATTTATTAAATTTATTGATAATATTTGTATTGGCTTGAAACTGGAGACGAACGCTTTAAAATTAGTGTCCAAACCAGATATAAGCTAATCCTAGAAGGGTTCCTGTCAGCAGAATATGATTCATCCAATCGTCAACTGTCCATTTCTTAAACATAAGGTTTTTCCTCAATTCTTTAGAAAGTAAGTGTATCTTAATATAATTTGGGATTTTGGGTTTGTGAAAGAGCTAATTAATTGACGGTCTTTTTAGAATTAGCGTTATTTCAAGTATTTGGCAAAGTTGATTCGGTTTCGAGAGTTTCAGGCGATTTTTGACCAAGTTTGGGTTCGCTTCCTGCCAATAGACGTTGGATATTCCCAGAATGACGCGCAATCACATAAATTCCGCCAAGAATCCCAAAGATAAGGTAGGGAAGAGGCTGATTTAGGGCAATCATTAAGATAGTCACCGCGATCGCGGCTGTAATCGAACTGAGAGAAACAATGCGAGAGATTCCTAGCATAACTAAAAAACTGCCGAATGCTCCTAATGCCACGAGGGGATTCATCACCGTTAAAACCCCTAGACTGGTGGCAACGGATTTTCCGCCCGTAAAATTTAGAAAAATCGATTTACTATGACCTAAAATTGCGGCAATTCCCGTGAAAAATATCAACCAATATTTCCACTCGCTAGGGATTAGCTCAGTCGAAGCAAGTTCATAAAATCCCCTAACTAAACCGACAGCGGCCATTCCTTTTAAGACATCAATACCCAAAACGGCGATCGCGGCAGGTTTCCCCAAATTCCTTAAAACATTGGTTGCACCTGTTGAACCCGAACCGACTTCTCGAATATCGATGCCTTTTAACCATTTGCCTGCTAAATATCCCGTCGGAATCGAACCCAATAAATAGGCGAAAAACACTATCAAAAAAGTCAGGCTAAAGGAAATAAACATAGGTCATTAAACTTAAAAAATAAATAAAGTCTATCTATATCGTTTTGTCGTAGGGGCGAATTGCGATCGCCCTCAAACAATCTTTTTACTAATGGGAAAGGACATAATATATTATGTCCCTACGAAAACTGTAAATTATTAATTAAGAATAATAATTACTAGAAGGTTTCTGGGGATCGGGAGCAAAGGCGAGCCAAAGGGGGAACTGCAAGAGAGCTAAATTCACCTGATCTTCGGCTTCATCAATGATCACAAGCGGTAATTGTTTATCTTCCACTAACCGTTCTGCTTTTTGGATTAAGGCTTCGGGAGATTCAAATAAAACGACTCCCCGTTCTGGGCCAAAGTCAGCGCGAGAAATGCCTAAACAATCCTGTAATCCCCTGCGCCATTCGCCTAATCTTTCGGGAGTATTCGCTAAAATCAACGCCCGACTGCGATCGCCGTACAGAGAATGGATTATCGCAATAATCGATGAACCCACCAGAATATTTTGTAAACGACTGCCCATTGTGAGCACCACGCCCCGTCCCCCCTGGCCAAAAAACCAGTTTTGCACCCGTTCGGCATGGATCGGCTCAAAGGTACGGCGCAATTGCCAGGGCGGGCCATAATAATCGGGACGAGTGCGATATTGTTCTAAAATTCGCTGGATTTGTCGGCGTTGTTCCTCAAAGCTTTGTTCAGCAAAATTGGGTTTGGCATTACTGGGTACATTGATGGGAATGGGAGCGACTTGCTCTTTTGAATCATTCCATGAATCGGAATTTCCTAACTCTAATTGATCCGCCGCCGAGACTAAATCCTGTAAACTACCGACTAAATAATCCTTAAAACCCTGCACTCGTATGGCCAAATCCTGGGAAACCCCTGCAAAGGTTGTCCGCATTTCCTGACGAATTTTTTCCTGACGACGCTCTAATTGTTCAACGGTCACTTCTAAAGACTGTTTGCGCTGTTCTAGATCCCGTAATCCTTCTTTCAACAGTTTTTCGATGGTGGTTTGGACTTCAACGGTTTTTTCGCTGAGAAGTTGCTCTTTTTCGGCTTTCAACGCCTGGATTTCTTTTTTTAAACTTGCTTTTTGCTGTTCTAAATCCACAATCTCAGTATTAATTTCAGGCTCATTTTCAGGTTCAATACTGATGATCGCGGCTTCTGTGGTCGAAAAGGCAGTTAGGGTCAATTCCAAGGGAACGGGAGATTCTTCCTGAGCGGGAATATCCAGCATTTCACTGAATTCCACATCGGTGATGGATTCCGCGATCGCTTCCATCGGAATTTTGAGCGTCGATTCGTCAGTCTGCTCAGGATTGGGATTTAACGGGATTTCTGAATTCATTAATATTAAATAAATGATTTAAGCAATTTTAAGGAACGTAGGGACAATGTTTTTCTAAACAGGCTTTGAGCGTTTTAGGGCTAAAGATAATCGGTAAAAAATGAATGCTCTTTACTTCTTTAAAATAAAATAAAATGGGGACGGGTTCCCAAAAAATTCGCCAATTTTGCCATTCAGCATAGGGAAAACGACGAATTAACTGACCAGAACGGTAAACATCTAAATCGGTTTCGGTAAATTGCAGGCGCAGGGTCACGGTCTGAAACATCAAAAACAAACCGAATAACCCAATGGGTAAACTCGCCCAGGGTTGAACCAAAAGTAGCGCGATCGCCATTCCGACTAAAACCAGGGGAATGGTATAACTAGGAGACAGTTCGACAACGGAGTTGCTAATCGGAGTCGTAGGAGTGGTGGTCATGGTGTAACCCGTGCGGCTAAAGTAATCATCAATCGTGTCTTTATTTTATCTATACTATACGAGGGCCGCTAACCGTAAGGGAATTCTAGTCCATCGGAGGAGGAAATTTTGCCTTGATTTAACGAAAAATTGGCGATCGCTATAAAATAATTGAAGATTGTTTAAAAAAAATTTAGTTCTATTTCTCTATAACTTTATAAGAACCCGTAATGAAAAAAAATTCCGTTAAACAATTGTTCAGCCAGGTGGGAATGTGGATGATTCCCCTCGTCTCCGTCACTTCTGTCCCCCTTGCCCTCGCCTATTGGTCTTCAAATAAACCGACTCCTTCCGAACCTGTGGCGATCGCCCCCATC
>QBMS01000023.1 GCA_003249095.1 Snowella sp. | reverse complement strand
GTATTATACGTTTCTGAATATAGTGACTCACATTTTTGACAGATAAATATTTTTCTCTCTCCATTATTTTTCGTTTTGTAATGAGAATGAATTTTCACTTCCTCGCTGTGACAATGAGGACAGTCTCGTTTAAATAATTCTTTTTCTTTCCCATTGCAAAATATAGAATCATTAAACTCTTGGATTGGCTTTATCTTTTGGATTGACATACTCTCTCTCCTTTTTTTACCGATTTATTTATAGTATTATTACCCTTAACACCCCTGTAAAGTTATAACCATTACTTCCAAGCTTATATTTGCTTCTTTGTTTCTCTAATCCTTTGCCCAGTAATCCTTTCTGCCTTTAATCAGGCTGAACCATTGCCCAACTGCAACCAGAGGGATTAAAACACCGCTTACCTGCGGAAATTCATTTATAGGTATTCCTGCATTTTTTAATTTCTCATACGTACCATAACCAACAAAAGCAAAGAAGGTTAAGGAAAACAGCAAAACCAGGCAAGTGCCTACCGTGGATCGCGTCAAAACACGGGGAATAGGCTGCTCAATCCATTGAATCACTTCAGATGTTTCAATCTCTTGTTCTAATTTTTTACGTAACTTTCTTGGTAGTTTGTAATTTTCTATCATCTAAAGCCCCAAGAATCTGTATTTCCCTGCCTATTGAGATGGAAATTAGTCTAGCTATTTATTGTATCGACATTTTCCCGATAGTAACCCCCTAGAAGACAAAAAACAGAAAATTTCCGTATATTCACTCTATAGAGAATGATAGCCAGCAACATTCGGTATATTTTTCCATGATAGATAGAAACTTTCTGGATAACATACCAGATAGTCACACTATCCAGAAAAATTCCGAATAATGCCCGATGAAAAAACCGCCCAAAAAGCTCCTTGAACAGGTTAGTGATATCATTCGGAAAAGGACGATCACCCTATTTGTTGATGATACTTTAACTCAAAAGTAATTCTCTGGCAAGATCGCTAATAATCTGTTTAAATACCTGAGCATTATTTAAACCCTGGGACAAAATCAAAGAACCTTGCACCAAAATAACCACCTTTTCGGCTTGCTGTTTCGCCACATTTGCCTCCAGTCCCTCTGCAATTAAAACCTCCGCGATCGCCGCTATCCAAGTCTCAAATACTCAAATAATTCTAGTTCCAGACAAGTTTGTGGCTACGAGAGAATAAGGCTTTCAGCTTCCTGAACCCCGTTCCAAAGTCCTTTGATGGTGTGTTTTTCGCTCAATAACACTCATCGGAAGGTACAAAAGACGATGCTTGATGTATGTTTTTTCGTAAAGCCCTTAAGCAAGAAGCTTTTAGAAATACAAGAAGACACAAACTTGTTCGGAACTAGAAATATCTGATCTCGTCTGTTCATCTCCGCAATTATTTTGCCCACTGCTGTTATTGTACGTCTTGAATACGCAAAGGGCTGTAAATTTGTTTGATGTCAATCTTTTCGCAAACCATTTTACCTGATCTTGATTACTGATTTAAACAGGACACGCAAAGCTTCCCTTCAGGTTCTCGTATTCTTTCTCAAAAAAAGTTAACTTCTAAGCCGTTCGCAGTATAATTGTCTTGTAATCGCGTTTAGAAGAGAAAAACCAGGAAGTCGCAAGATTGTATGAAAAGTTTGTTAATCGCGTTTTGTTGTTTAGATGCAAATTGACGATCGCGTTTTTCTCTTTTCGGGAAGAGTGCGATCGCATCTGAGCCTAAAATTGGGAATTCCTGACCAAGGATCATAGGATCAACACTGAATACCACAACTTGATACAATTAGATTGAACTATGACTCAAATTCCAAGATTTCCCTAATCTGACCCATATTGACTATGTTATCGACAGAATCTCGACCCCAACTCTCTGGGAAGCATTATTTCACCTCATCTCCCTCAACTTCCCCGAATCAGAATTTATTGCCCCTAACCGCCAAAATTAACGAAAAAGATGCCTTAGAAATCGGCGGTTGTGATGTTCCTCAGTTGGTCGAACAGTTCGGTTCACCGCTTTATATTTTAGATGAAGTCACTTTGCGGGAAGCTTGCCGTCAGTATCGGGATTCTTTTCGGAAATATTATCCTGGCGAGTCTCAAGTCATTTATGCGTCTAAAGCCTGGAGTTGTTTCGGTGTTTGTGCCGTTGTCGCCAGCGAAGATTTGGGTTTTGATGTGGTTTCGGGTGGAGAACTGTTTACAACTCTCAATGCCCTAGAACAAATGGGTTGGTCGATCGCCGATGCCGCCGCCAAAATTTATTTTCACGGTAATAATAAATCCGTTCAAGAACTAGAATACGCGATCGCAACGGGTTGCACGATCATTGTTGATAACTGGTTAGAATTACAAAATTTGGTTAAATTAGGAGCCAATTCTCCCGACAAACCCATTCGGATTATGTTGCGCCTAACGCCTGGCATCGAATGTCATACCCACGAATACATCCGCACAGGACATCTCGATAGTAAATTTGGCTTTGATCCCCATCAACTCGAAGGGGTCTTTACCTACGTTAGCCAGCAACCGAGTTTGAATTGCGTTGGTCTGCACGCCCATATTGGTTCGCAAATTTTTGAACGCCAACCCCATCAAGATTTAGGGGGGGTTTTAGTGGAATGGTTCGAGAAAGGATTGACCTATGGTTTACCCTTAACCGAGTTAAATATTGGTGGCGGACTAGGAATTCGTTATACCGAAAGTGATGATCCCCCTAGCATTAAAGAATGGGTCAAAGCGGCGGCTCAATCGGTGGTCAAAGCCTGTGAAGCACGACAAATGGCCTTACCCAAGATCATTGCAGAACCAGGGCGATCGCTGATTGGAACGGCTTGTATTACGGCCTATACCATTGGTAGTCGGAAAGTCGTCCCCGAAATTCGTACCTATATCGCCGTAGATGGAGGAATGTCCGATAATCCCCGCCCCATCACCTATCAATCGCAATATCGGGTGGCCTTAGCCAATAAAATGTCGGCACCCTATCAAGAAACTGTCACTGTTGCAGGAAAACATTGTGAATCAGGGGATATCCTCATCAAAGAAACTCCCTTACCCGAAACGGAAGCGGGAGACATCTTGGTGGTAATGGATACGGGAGCCTATAACTATAGTATGGCTTCTAATTACAATCGCTTGCCCCGTCCTGCGGCGGTTTTTGTCAATAACGGAGAAGCCAACCTCTTCCTTCAACGGGAAACCTACGTTGATCTAACTCGTCAGGATTGCCTACCGACCAGACTGTTAAAGTAAAACGTCTCGGTTATGATTTGTTGATTATTCCTTCTTGCGCTCACGCCTTTTTTCTCATGTCGGGTTTTCCTCCTGACCAACGCTTTTTTTCTGCACTATTCCACAATATTTTGGATATTGGCCTAGTGCTGGCGTTGCTGTACTTGATGCTCCTCATTATTGGTGAACGTCGTACGCTCTGGATGATGCGGGGGTTGATTGTGTTGATGTTACTTCAGGTCATCAGCGATCGCCTCCACCTGGATTTACTGAAATTTGTATTAGAAAAATTGGTACTAGGCGCGGCTGTGGCAATGGCAGTCATTTTTCAGGCTGAATTTCGACGGTTTTTGGAATTATTAGGAAGGGGGCAGATTTTACAACTCCTCAAACCCCAACGCTCTTCTCCCAAAGCGGAAAATTTCATTGATGAAATAGTGGATGCCGTCAAGGAACTATCTCAAAATCGCATTGGAGCCTTAATTGTGGTTGAAACCTTTGGAACCTTAGACAATAAACTCTTTGTTAATCAGGGAGTGAATCTCAACGGAGAAGTCTCGAAGGAATTACTGCAAACGATTTTTCAGCCCAAAACCCTCTTACATGACGGAGCGGTGTTTATTCGGGGTTCACGAATTATGGCGGCGGGGGTAATTTTGCCCCTCTCAGAAAGAACCGCCTCCCGACAATTGGGGACTCGGCATAGAGCGGCGATGGGAATTACCGAACGGAGCGAAAATTGTCTTTGTGTGGTAGTTTCTGAAGAAACAGGCTCGATTACCCTAGCAGAAAATGGTAATTTGAATCGTCCCCTAACCAGTAGTAAACTCAGAGAGTTATTAGAAGCAAAATACACACCATTAGTCGAACGAGAATCCGTTGCGCCGAGTTTAGGGCGGCTAGGTCGTACAATTGGTTTACAAAGTAATTTGTTTCTCAAACGTTTATTCCTAATTCCCTCATCAACAGCGAAAGACGACAAGAAATGACCGCTAAACCCATTGTTTCCCCAAAATTCCCCGCCGATCTCCTTCAAAATCGACTACCGCACCATATTGCAGTCATTATGGATGGCAATGGGCGTTGGGCTCAACGTCGGGGTTTACCTCGCATCATGGGCCATCAACGGGGGGTTGATACCCTGAAAAGTTTATTGCGCTGTTGTAATGATTGGGGAATTTCGGCTCTGACGGCCTATGCTTTTTCGACGGAAAACTGGGGCAGACCGTTGGAAGAAGTGGAATTTTTGATGACGTTGTTTGAACGGGTGTTGCGAAAAGAATTAAAGGAGATGATGGAAGAAAATGTCCGTATTCGTTTTGTTGGGAATCTAGCATCCCTTCCCGCCTCGCTTCAGGAAGAAATTGACCGTTCAATGGCGGATACTCAGAATAATACGGGGATTCAGTTTACGGTGGCTACGAATTACGGCGGTCGCCAGGAAATTGTCCATGCTTGTCAGGCGATCGCCCAGAAAGTAGAAGCGGGATTGCTCAAAACAGAGGAAATTGATGAAACCGTCCTAGAAAAACATCTCTATACGGCGGGTTTATCCTACCCAGATCTGTTAATTCGTACTAGTGGAGAAATGCGAATTAGTAATTTTCTATTATGGCAAATGGCCTATGCGGAGATTTATGTCACGCCGACGCTTTGGCCAGACTTTGATCAAGCGGAATTACATAAGGCTCTATTAGATTATCAACAACGAGAACGACGCTTTGGCAAAATTTAACCTATCATCTACAGCTTAAAATTATTGCTAAAAATTCGTTTAAGACTTAAATTGTAACTGTTCTTGACAGTTTGTTTATTGTAAAAAAATTATGCTAACAACCCAAAAAAGCCAGGCGATCACCGTCCGTCCCGTTCCGCCCAAAGTAGCAGCCGAAGAACGATTTAAGCAAGAACGAATGCACGATGTCAAAGTGATGCTCCAGGATCTATTTGAGCGAGAAGAATCGACAATTAGATTAGTTTTAGACTCTCTCTATGATGTAGGAGTCATTAATATTATTAATAAAAAAATCAAATTTTCACCTTTAAATAATTTTCTCAAGTCTCTGGCTAAGTTACCTAAGCCCGTTGCGAAAGTTCTCATGTGGCGTTGGTTTAAAAAAAATTGTGCTGAACTTTTGGTCAATTGGTTATATCGTAAAGTTAGTTTTTAAGATATCAAATTGCTTTTATATTTATAAATATATGAATCAAAAAAAAGTTTATTTAAGTTGCTTAATCGCTAGTAGTCTATTATTAATTGCGAGTCAAAAAAGTTTAGCGTTACCCCCTGCCGATGATATTCCTGAAGAGGTTTTACGGACTGAAATTATTCTAGAAGCGCGATCGCCGATTGATGGGAGACCGCTAACGGCATCTGAGTATGCCCAATTGAACGAAGAAAAAGCTAAAAATCCCTATCCTCCACAAATTAATTCCAAAATTCGGACTATCGTTTTTTTATTAGAAATTCGTCGGTTTGTAAGAACAGTTCTTCCTTTTCTTTAAGTCCAATTCTTTAAGTCAAAGGTTGCAAAAACTGTTTGCGGGGATTGTAACTTTCTAACTCTCGAATGCCTTGATACAATTCCAATTCCCTTTCACTTAATTCGGGCGGAATGGAAATCTGAATTTCTACCAGTTGATCGCCCCGATTGCCTCGATTGTCAGGATAGCCTTTCTGGGCTAATCGTAATCGTTGTCCCGCTTTTACTCCCTTGGGAATTGTCATTTTTACCAACCCATCAATGGTCGGAACTTCTACTGCCGCCCCTAAAATAGCTTCACTGGGCGTAACAGGAACCTGACAAAAAATATCTGATCCCTGCACTTCAAAAAAAGCATGGGGAGAAATACTAATTTTGAGATACAAATCCCCAGCATTGACCCCTTGTTCTTTCAGGCGAATTCTTTGGCCGTCAATCATTCCTGGGGGCATTTCTACCTCTAGCGATCGCCCGTCTTCTAGACGAATTCTTTCTCTTCCTCCCCGATAAGCTTTTTCTAGGGGAATCGTTAACTTGGCCTCTACATCCCTCGGAGATTGACGATTAGAGCTAACAACTTTAGCTCGTTTAGTCGTCTGGGGCGCGAAATCCTTCCAATCTGTCGCCGTTTGTCTCGGTGGAACGCCAGTGCCATTGCGATTACCCGTTGGAGGACGAGAAGGAACCTTACGTTTTCCTCTCCCGAAGAGTAAATTGTCGTAGTCTGAACGCTTATTTTCATCAGAGAGAACATCGTAGGCTTCGTTAATATCCTTAAACTTTTCTTCCGCCAATTTATTATTGGGATTCACATCAGGATGATACTGACGGGCTAACTTGCGAAAAGTTTTCTTGATTTCTTCATTTGTCGCATCCCTCGGCACACCCAAAATTTGATAATAATTACGCACTTGTTGCATAGAAATTTAGCGATTAGTAGGAACTTATTTTTGTTAGTAGTTAATCCTTATCCATTACTCCCTATTGACCATTGACCGACTCGATTAAAACCAGTCGTCATCATCGTCATCATCCCAATTGTTTTCAGGCGGCATCTGACGACCCCTTTTTCCCGTACTACTGCGCTCATTATCCCAGCTATTGGCGCGATCGCGTCCAGAACGGCCCTGTAAATCCCCATTATTCGTAGGTCGTTGACGAGGGGGAGTCGGACGATTGTAATCATACTCCTCTTTGGCTGGATAATCTTCGTAGGTATCGTAATTGCTGTAACGAGGCTTGCGCACATTTCTCGGTTCATCATACTGAGAAAATCCCGAACCATAATTCTCCCTAGGAGCCGCAGACGGCGATCGATAGGAAGCCCCCCGATTTTCATTGCGACTCGGACGAACATCCTCTCGATAACCCGAACGACTACCATAAAGTTCATCATCGTCATCATCACCCGTAAAGGTTTTACGAATCGCACTAAAAAAGCCCTCATTCTCATCAGCGTATTGCAGACGAACCTCCCGATT
This sequence comes from Snowella sp., assembly GCA_003249095.1. Taxonomy (GTDB): domain Bacteria; phylum Cyanobacteriota; class Cyanobacteriia; order Cyanobacteriales; family Microcystaceae; genus Snowella. The sequence continues at coordinate 33,720 of QBMS01000023.1, read as the reverse complement.
CAACTCATACAAGACATCTTGCAGATCCGCCTGGGCTCGGTCTAAACGGCGTTCATCCTCTTTTTCTAAAGCATCCAAAATTTCGCCCGACAAAGCTTCCACCTGCCGACGATAGGACACTGTAAAGGCACTCCCAAAATCTAGCGTTACTTCCTTCAATCGTCGTTGAGCCTGATCCGTTAGAGCCTTAGCCTTATTGCGTTTTTCTATTCGTTCTCGCCGTTCCCGATCCTCGTCCGCAAACTGTTCCGCTTCCTGGATCATACGGTTAACCTCAAACTCACTTAAGGTCGAAGCCCCCTGCACCGTAATACTCTGTTCTCGGCCCGTTGTCTTATCTCGCGCTGTGACCTGTAAGATCCCATTGGCATCAATGTCAAAGGAAACCTGAATTTGCGGTAAACCCCTCGGAGCGGGGGGAATCCCCGTTAATTTAAATCGTCCCAGGGATTTATTATCGGCGGCCATTTCCCGTTCCCCTTGCAGAACATGGATTTCTACCATCGTTTGATTATTGTCGCCCGTCGAAAAAATATCCGACTTCCGCACAGGAATCGTCGTATTACGGGGCAGTAATTTCTTCATTACCCCGCCAATCGTCTCCAATCCCAAGGAAAGGGGAGACACATCCAACAACAAAATATCTTTCACCTCTCCGCCCAAAATTCCCGCTTGAATGGCGGCACCGATCGCGACTACCTCATCGGGATTGACATTTTCATTGGGTTCTCGGTCAATAAAACTACGGACTAAGTGCTTAATCAGGGGCATTCTGGTGCCGCCCCCCACTAAAACCACCTCATCAATCTGCACAGGACTCAAGCCCGCATCGGATAAAGCCCGTTTCAAGGGACGACGCAACCGACTAATTAAATCGCCACAAAGTTCTTCAAACTCATGACGGGTTAAGCGTGTTTCCAGATGTTTCGGCCCTTCTGCTTCGGTGGCTGTGATAAAGGGTAAATTAATATCCGTTACGGTTACCGCCGACAATTCAATCTTGGCTTTTTCTGCCGCCTCCGTTAGCCGTTGCAGAGCTTGACGATCTTCTCTTAAATCAATTTTTTCCTGCTCTAAAAATTTTTCCGCTAACCAATTGACAATACGCTTATCAAAATCACCGCCCCCTAATTGGGTATCGCCACTCGTTGCCTTTACCTCAAAAACCCCATCTCCCACTTCCAACACAGACACATCAAAGGTTCCTCCCCCCAAATCAAAAACCAGAATTTTCTGGCTCCTGCGTTGATCCAATCCGTAGGCCAAAGCCGCCGCCGTTGGTTCGTTGATAATCCGTAATACTTCCAAGCCCGCAATCCGTCCTGCATCCCTCGTTGCTTGCCGTTGGGAATCATTAAAATAGGCGGGAACCGTGATCACCGCACCCGTCACCTTTTCTCCCAGATAACGGCTGGCTTCTTCGGCCAGCTTCCGCAGGATCATCGCCGAAATTTCTTCGGGGGCAAAATCTTTTTTCAGTCGGGGACATTTAATTTTAATATTGTCGTTTTCGTCTCGTCGGATGGTGTAGGGGACTTTTTTGGATTCTGCTGTCAATTCTGCATAACGGCGACCCATGAAGCGTTTAACGGCATAAAAGGTATTTTGGGGGTTCAGCACCGATTGTCGTCGCGCCATCTGACCCGCCACAAATTCTCCATCTTTATTGAATCCCACCACCGAAGGCGTTGTCCGCATTCCTTCAGAATTGGCAATAACGACGGGTTTTCTGCCTTCCATTACTGCCACGACGGAGTTGGTTGTTCCCAAGTCAATGCCGACTACTTTTCCCATGTGTGTTTGTGTCTCCAGCTACTCCAGAGGAAGTGTATTAGTTCCCTGTCTGATCATTATAGGGTGTGTCTATTCTATCGAATACTGGCAAAGATGTTTTTTTTCGATGGAATGGGATAAAGTGAGGGATCAGGTTTAATCCTTTTGACCCCGAAAAACACAATACCCTAGAAGGCATTCAAAATAAATCCAAGGATGGAACTTGGATTTCCGATGCCTTTGTCGGGCGGCCGGGTTAGGAATGAAAATATATTCAGTTGTGTATTTGAAGTCCTAAAGTCAGAGCTTCATATTTGTTTAACAACAAAATGCCTCGGTTATTTATTTTTCATTCCTTAGTTTAAACCCTAAAAACGAGATTGTTCATATAATCTTGTTTTAGCCTATCAACGTCTTAAAGATTATGATTCTGCCCCGACTCACGCTCAACAAGCAACCCAATTAGAGCCGAATAATCTCCACGCCTGGGTCGAGATCGCTTTGGTTTATTGGGACAAAGGAGATAAATCCCAGGCAAAAGCAATGTATCAACGAGCGATTAACTTAGATTCCCGTTATCGACAATCAAGCTTTTTATCTCATTTAAAGTTAGCGGGTTTTAGTCCTGATCAAATTGAATTAACTAACAAGATTCAGAAATACACAAAAACATAGTCCATCACATAAAAAAAAGGTGGGTTTGACCCCACCAATGCTATTTTCAGAAGATAGAACTTAGGTTCCTGATGTCCATGAATTAATGTATTCCGTTTGTTCTGCCGTCAGACTATCGATCGCAATGCCCATCGCTTGTAATTTTAGACGAGCAATTTCTTGATCCACATCTTTAGGAATGGAATGCAAACCTGGTTCTAACTTACCTTTGTTTTTCACCAAATATTCCACAGCGAGAGCTTGGTTAGCAAAACTCATATCCATTACCGCACTGGGATGGCCTTCTGCTGCCGCGAGGTTAACCAAACGGCCTTCACCGATGACAATAATAGATTTGCCATTGGGCAGGGTGTATTGTTCGGTAAAATTACGGACTTCTTTGACATCAGCAGACTTGGAACGTAATGCCTTGAGATCAATTTCAATATCAAAGTGACCAGAGTTAGAGACGATCGCGCCGTCCTTCATCACTTCAAAGTGTTCACCACGAATCACGTGCTTATTACCAGTTACGGTAACAAAAATATCACCTTCTTTAGCCGCTTCGGACATAGGCATCACACGGAAGCCATCCATAGCCGCTTCGATCGCAGGAACAGGATTAATTTCAGTCACAATGACGTTAGCTCCCATGCCCTTAGCACGCATAGCAACGCCTTTACCACACCAGCCGTAACCAGCGACAACAACGGTTTTACCCGCGAGTAAAATATTGGTGGCACGAATAATGCCATCGAGGGTGGATTGACCCGTACCGTAACGATTATCAAAGAAATGCTTGGTATCCGCATCATTCACGTTAACGGCGGGGAAAGTCAGTACGCCATCTTTGAACATGGCTTCCAAACGGACAATTCCCGTAGTGGTTTCTTCCGTTGTTCCGATAATATCGGGAATTTGGTGTTGACGCTCTTGGATCAAGGTTGCAACGACATCAGAACCATCATCAATAATGATTTGGGGTTTATGGTCAAGGGCAGTTTGAACGTGACGGTGGTAGGTGTCATTGTCTTCACCTTTAATGGCATAGACAGGAATACCGTAATCAGCAACCAAGCTGGCGGCTACATCATCCTGGGTTGACAAGGGATTACTCGCAATCAAAATGGCATCAGCTCCACCCGCTTTAATGGCGATCGCCAAATGGGCGGTTTCGGTGGTGACATGGCAACAGGCAACTAAGCGTAAACCAGCAAAGGGCTTTTCTTTAGCAAAACGCTCTTTAATCTGCTGAAGTACGGGCATTTCGCGGCCTGCCCACTCAATTCTCTGTTTTCCTTTGACGGAAAGGGCAATATCTTTAATATCGTATTTGATACCGGACGTTGGTTTAACTGGTGCTGCAACCATTCAGTTGTATTCCTCTAGAAACTTTACAGTAGTTTAACTTAAGTTAACATTAGTTTGCACTTTTTTAGGGTATCGAGTTAATTTTCTCAATGATGATTTTGACGATTAAGATGCTCTTGTTATCCTTTTTACAGAAATTTTTGCTGAAATATCGGCATTATATGGCCCCATGGCAGTTTTTGGGGAATGAAGTCAGTATTAATCGTACTACGGGATTTGGGTTGCGATCGCAGTTTTAGGGATTAGGGAAGAAACCAAGTTTTATAACGGCGGTGACAGTCGCTCCGATGACGGTTCTAGAAGAAAAAACAGGAATGGTGAAGTTTAGATTACGAACAGCTTAAAGTTATTTTAATGAAAAATCAAGACAGAGAAGTTATTAGTTTTGAAAAAAACACCATGCAATACAATTTCCACGAACACAAATTTTAAAATTTCCCTAAAAACCGCGATCGCAACTTAAAGATTTAGAACGCGATCGCTATCCAAACGTTCTTCAACACCCAGGACTGGATAGATCGGCAAGATTATTATTAAGAATTATTGAAGATCTACTCTCATTTTAAAAAAGTAGAGTAGCGTACTTCATAATGGTTAATAATCCTCAAAAATCAGAAAAAATTTATTATTCCTAGTGAGTCCATCTCTCACTCTCCATACCTCAGTTGCGGCCTTTCTACTTTGGAAAATCCTTCTTGCTTAAGTTTCCCGCAATTATTTTAATCATTCCTAAAAATTAGTTAAAATACAAGAAATCGTTCGATAACTTGATTAAAATAAATTATAAATTACCTAAGATTATTTCCATTACAGCGTAGGTTGAAAAATGGTGACACAAGAAATAGCAGATAAACAGGCAAAATGCCATAAAAACGTCATAGAAGAGTTGGTTTATGAAGAAATAGTCCGACAATTAAGGCATTATCCTAAAAACTTGGCAGGATATATTAATAAAGTAGAAGTGGCAACTTATGCCCTTAATCGATTACCCGCTCTCTACGCATCCAGCCAAAATGGCCAGTCCCAACAAATCCAAATAGCTCGTAAAAAATATAAAGATCAGGTCGTTTCCGCCGTTCGTCGAGCGATCGCTGCGGTAGAGAGAGATCCGTTGCGAGTTTCTGCTCCCCTTGTGTCCGAATTAGAAAATCATTACGATTTATCCAAAACCCTGTTGGCTGAGTTGCAAATTCTCCTACAACAGCGAAATCTCTTGGACTATCCTAATCAGGAAGTCACCTTAGAAAATGCTGTCGCCATTCTGCAAAAAGCTTTCAAAAAAATGGAATGGGCAACAACCAATCAATTTCCTGTCCCCGTGCCGCCGCCGCCCCCCGTCCCTCGACCGATCCAACAAGCGCAACATACCCAGATCGATACCGAAGCCGAGCGTCGCCGCGAAGAAATCCGAAATATGGGAACATTGTGGTAAGTCTTTTTTGTTGAGGCATTATGACCCTTTCACCGTCTGCCCTTTTGAAACCACCTCAAGTTTGGACGTGGCGAGGTTTTCCCATCACCTATCAACAATCGGGAGAAACAGGCCCTGCTGTCGTCCTCGTTCATGGATTTGGGGCTTCTTTGGGTCATTGGCGCAAAAACTTACCTGTTTTAGGAAAATCCTGTCGTTGTTATGCGATCGATTTGATTGGTTTTGGAGCTTCTGCTAAACCGACTCCAAAAACCGAAATTGATTATACCTTTGAAACCTGGGGTCAGCTAGTCGCTGATTTTTGTCGGGAAGTGGTGCAAAGTCCCGCGATTCTGGTTGGAAATTCCATTGGCTGTGTGGTGGTGATGCAAACCGCCGTTGATTATCCTGAGTGGGTTTTGGGGATTGCGGCGTTGAATTGTTCCCTGCGTTTACTCCACGACCGTAAACGGGTGACTTTACCCTGGTATCGACAGGTGGGAGCTTCTGTTTTACAAAAAGTTTTGAATAATGCGGCGATCGGACGGTTCTTTTTTCAGCAAATTGCTAATCCCAAAACGGTGCGGAAAATTTTACTCCAAGCCTATGGTGACTCTTCGGCAGTAACGGATGAACTCATAGAAATCCTGATGAAACCTGCCCAGGATTCAGGGGCGGCAGAGGTTTTTTTAGCATTTACGGCCTATTCCCAAGGCCCTTTACCCGAAGATTTATTGCCTCGTTTGACCTGTCCGACGATTTTTCTCTGGGGAACAGCCGATCCCTGGGAAGCGATCGCCCTGGGTCAGGAGTTTGCCAAATTTGACACCGTTGAAAAATTTATTCCCCTGGAAGGAGTAGGTCATTGTCCTCAGGATGAAGCACCCGAATTAGTAAACCCGATTTTATTGGAATTTATTGAAGAAATTTCCCAGCGTAACCGATAAGGTTTCCTGAAATTCAACGACTGGCTTTGTCCCTGTCAATGGTGTGGCACAATGGTAAGGGTGACAAAATTTTAGGTCGTGATGCGATTCGCGATTTAAAACTTGATTTTGATAATAACCACCCAATAATTACCCCTCCCAAAACTCAGATGACTGCAACCCTGTCCGCTCCCCCCAAAACTCGTCGCGTTGTTTTTCCATTTACAGCAATTGTCGGCCAAGAAGAAATGAAATTGGCGTTGCTGTTAAATGTCATTGATCCTAAAATTGGGGGCGTAATGATTATGGGCGATCGCGGTACAGGCAAATCCACCACTATCCGCGCTTTAGCTGACCTACTCCCCGAAATCGAAGTCGTCGCCAACGATCCTTTCAATTCCGACCCGACTGACCCTGATCTGATGAGCGATCAAGTTCGGAGCCAGGTGGATAATCAAATGCCTCTGACGGTGGTTAAGAAAAAAGTGACGATGGTTGACTTGCCCCTGGGCGCAACGGAAGACCGAGTGTGCGGAACCATTGATATTGAAAAAGCTCTCTCGGAAGGCGTTAAAGCCTTTGAACCTGGATTACTCGCCAAGGCTAATCGGGGCATTCTCTATGTGGATGAAGTTAACCTCCTAGATGATCACTTGGTTGATGTTTTACTAGACTCCGCCGCAGGGGGTTGGAATACGGTGGAACGGGAAGGCATTTCGATTCGACATCCCGCCAGATTTGTTCTAGTCGGTTCAGGTAACCCCGAAGAAGGAGAATTACGTCCCCAACTGTTGGATCGTTTTGGGATGCACGCCGAAATTCATACGGTGCGAGAACCTGCTTTGCGAGTGAAAATTGTTGAACAGCGATCGGAATTTGACCAAATGCCCCTCACTTTTTGTGATGCCTACCAATCCCAACAGGATGATCTCCAAGCTAAAATCATTCAATCCCAAGAGCTATTGCCTTCGGTAAATATGGATTATGATTTACGGGTAAAAATTTCTGAAGTATGTTCTGAGTTAGATGTGGATGGACTGCGGGGAGATATTGTGACCAATCGGGCAGCCAAGGCCTTAACGGCCTTTGAAGGACGCACTGAGGTAACGGTAGAAGATATCCGTCGTGTGATTGTTCTCTGTTTGCGTCATCGTCTCCGCAAAGATCCCCTGGAATCCATTGATTCTGGCTATAAAGTCGAAAAAGTGTTTAATCGAGTATTTGGGTTAGAATCGGCTAGCTAATTTAATTTTTGTGGTAGAAATCGAGTAAAAGGTGGTTCCATTTAAGTGAATTCACCTTTTTTTTATTGATCGCGATCGCTTCAAGAGATGAAAATGATTTAATGCGATCGCCGTAAATGCCGTTAATAAATCCCATTTAATTTGATTAATCCAGTTCTCGTCTGCCTTCTAAAGCCCTTGCGAGGGTCACTTCGTCGGCGTATTCCAAATCTCCCCCCATCGGTAAACCAAAGGCGATGCGCGTTACTTTGGTGAAGGGCTTTAGTAATTGTCCGACATAAAGCGTGGTGGTTTCCCCTTCCACACTGGGACTGATGGCTAAAATGACTTCTTTGATTCCTTCCTGACTGACTCGCTTAACGAGGGATTGAATATTGAGTTGCTCTGGGCCGATACCATCCATCGGAGAAATCACTCCCCCCAAAACATGATATTTTCCCCCATATTCCCGCGTTTTTTCCAAGGCAATTACATCCCGCGAATCTTGCACTACACAGAGAATATTTTTATTTCGGTTAGGATTGCGACAAATTTCACAGACGGGAGTGGCCGAGAGATGAAAGCATTCTTTACACAGACCAACTTGTTTTTTGGCATCCAAGATAGACTGGGCAAGGGTTTGGACTTCACTTTCAGAACGTTTCAAGATATGCAATGCCAAGCGTTGTGCCGACTTTGGCCCCACACCAGGTAAACGTTGTAGTTGTTCGATCAGACGGGCTAGAGGGGGCGTATAAATGGTTGGTTCTCCTTTAATCTTCAGCTTAGTAATATACTATCATTGTTGATTTTGTACTATTCTTTGCTCGCAAAAGCTGATAAATTCATAGATTTTTTCCGATGCGATAATATAGGATGTCAGACAAATGTGTTATGAATTTGACGCAAAAAAAACCTTAAATCCGCTTTAACTTTATAATTGATCTCAATTTAGGAGCAATCAATTACTATGCGGTTAGTTCTTCTCGGTGGGCCAGGTGCAGGTAAGGGAACTCAGTCCCATCGGCTTAGTCAGCGTCTTCAAGTACCTGGCATCTCTACGGGAAACATTCTACGGCAAGCGATCGCGTCTCAAGATGCTTTAGGAATGGAAGCGGAACCCTACCTCAAAAAGGGGGAACTGTTACCCGATCCGATGATGATTAATTTTATACGATCACGTTTGGTGCAACCTGATATGGAACGGGGCTGGATTTTGGAAGGCTATCCCCGCACAGCCTTTCAAGCCGAAGAATTAGATTTTTTATTAGAAGATTTACAACAACCCCTTACCTGTGTCATCTATTTAAAGATTGAGGAAAAAGTTATGATAGAACGTTCCTTAACTCGCTCTTTAGTCGATGATCAACCCGACGTTATCCAAAAACGGATTGACAGTTTTCAAGAAAAAATTGCACTTCTTTTAGATTATTATACAGGCAAAAAAAAGCTGATTACTCTATCGGCAGAAGATACGCCTGAAAATATCGAAATGTTAATTTTGAAACAGATTAATTTTTAATTATTTATTATACTTTAATTCTATTAAAAATCAATTTTTTATTTAATTTAATTTAAACTTATAAAATGAAAGTACTCAAGCAAGTTGATCGCGTGCAGTGGCAAGCCTGGATCAATCAAGCGATCGCTGAAGCTAAAAAAGGAAATTTACCACGTTATATTCCGCTTCTTAGTCATGAAAATCCCAATAATTATGCCCTGTTAGTGACTCGGTTAGACGGAGAAGTTTTTAGTAGTGGGAATCTGTTAAAAACGTTTCCATTAATGAGTGTCATTAAGCCTTTTTTACTACTGTATCTTTTATCCCAACAGAGTCAGGAATGGGTTTTTGGATATGTAGGAAAAGAACCGTCTGATTATCCCTTTAATTCTTTGATTCAGTTACAATTAGACCAGGGTTTTCCTCGTAATCCTATGATTAATAGCGGGGCAATTCGGTTAGCAGGTTTGTTGCCTGGAAATACTCCTCGCGATCGCTGTTTAGGATTACGAGATTGGCTCAATCAACAGGGGAATTGTCAATTATTTCTAGATGAAGAAATGTTGGCTTCGGTACAATCCCGACCCAATGAACGCAATCAAGCTTTAGTCAGAGAAATGGTGAATCATGGGCATTTGAATAACCCTGAGCAAGCCCTGGATACCTACAATCAAATTTGTTGTTTAGCAGGAAATATTGAAGATCTGGCTGAATTAGGAATGCTTTTGGTGCGATCACTTCCCCCTTTAAAAAAAGAAGATTGTCAACAGGTGCAAGCATTAATGAGCAGTTGTGGACTCTACGAAGCCTCGGCCCAATTTGCCCAGGAGATTGGTTTACCGACAAAATCAGGGGTCAGTGGGGTGTTTTTATCCCTCATTCCCGAACAAGGCGCGATCGCCATTTATAGCCCCCCCCTAGATCCCCAGGGAAACTCGGTTGCGGGCTTATATCTAATCCGAAAAGTTGCCGAAAGTCTTCGATAATTAGGAATATTTAAGGTTAAAATTTCGGCATTAATCTCCATTGAGTAAAACCCATGAGTACAACTGGTTTGGTTATTATTGGTCGCAATGAAGGCGATCGCCTCCGTCAATGTCTGCTATCTGCTATCAAACAACTCGACCCTTCCCAAATGGTTTATGTGGACTCTGGCTCCACTGATGAAAGCGTGGATCTGGCGCGATCGCTGGGATTACCCGTCGTCGAATTAGACATGACCATTCCCTTTACTGCCGCTAGGGCAAGAAATGAAGGATTCACCCTGCTCAAAGCCTTAAATCCCCAGCTTGACTATGTTCAATTTGTCGATGGAGATTGCGAAATTGTCGAAAATTGGTTAGGAAAAGCCGAACAATTTCTGACCGAGAATCCCGCTTTCGCCGTAGTCTGCGGTCGTCGCCGAGAACGTTTTCCCGAAAAAACCCTTTATAACTACCTCTGTGATTTGGAATGGAATACCCCCATCGGAGAAGCCAATGCTTGTGGCGGAGATTCCATGATGCGAATGAAAGCCCTAGAGCAAGTCGGAGGATTTAACCCGAATCTGATTGCAGGAGAAGAACCCGAACTTTGTCAACGATTACGCAAGCAACACTGGAAAATTTATCGCCTAGATGCGGAAATGACTCTCCATGATGCTGATATGACTCGTTTTAGTCAATGGTGGAAACGGACAATGCGATCGGGTTATGCGTTTGCGTCCCTTGCCGCCTTACATAGGGATGTCCCCAAGCTCTTTGAACGGAAACAGGGTTTTAATATTTGGCTTTGGGCATTTATCATTCCTGCGATCGCCATAGGGGGGATCTGGCTGACTCATGGTTGGAGTTTGTTGTTATTGGCAGGATACGGGGCAATAACCTTCAAAATCTATCAAAATCAGCGTCGTCGATCTTTTAGTGTTTCTAATTCCTTCACCTATGCGTTTTTCTGTATGTTAGGACGATTTCCCCAGTTACAAGGACAAATAAGCTATTACTGGAATACTTGGCGGGGAAAAACAAGCTCTTTAATTGAGTACAAATTGAATCCAGATTCCTAAACAGAATTTAACTGATACCTTTTTATTGAGCGGCATTAAACACTTGATTTGCGGTTAATTTTAGCGTTGTAAAAGTAGGAGAAATGAGTTGAGTATTTCCCTGAAATAATTGTTTTTCATATTTATCATTTTTTAAGGTGGAAATCGTGATTGTTGGTTGTTTGGGATTCCCGATGTATTCTCTACCGCCTATGCCTAAGTAATCTACAATCCAGTACTCTTTAATCCCTAATAAAGCATAATCCTCAAGCTTGCGCGCATAATCATTTTGCCAATTGGTGCTAACAATTTCAGCAATAAATTTAATCGTTTCCCCTTGGGTAATCACTGGCTCATTTTGCCAGAGGGGTTCATTTATTAAAAATCTTTGATCTAAGATAATAATATCGGGACGGAAGGCCGTTTCAGTTCCCAATAGTTTGATTAAACAGCGATGGGGAATAAAGTAAGGTTGTTCCTGACGATCAATTTCCACATTAAGTTTGCGGCTAATAAAAGCGCCTACCTGTTCGTGCGCTCCCGTAGGTTCCATTTCGACTAATTCACCATCAATCAATTCAAAATGTTCATTATCACCATATTTTGTAATAAATTGTTCAATATTGATAGGTTTTGACGCTAACTGAATCATGACATTTTTTAGTTCAATCTAATTCAATCTTTGGACTTACTTAAATTTTAAACATTTATTAGTCTGTTGGGGGAATCCGACCCAAAACTATCCCATGAATTGTGACGGCAAGAATAATACAGTCTATAGTCTAGCGTTTTAACCATTTTTCCCAAAGATCGGGTCGCCGCTTTTGAGTCCTTTCTTTTTGTTGTTCTTCTCGCCATTGTGCGATCGCCTGATGATTACCAGAACGTAGAACCACAGGCACTTCCCAGCCCCGAAAAACCGCAGGACGGGTGTAATGGGGATAATCTAATAACTCAGTTTCAAAGCTTTCTAATTTTAAAGATTCTTCTTTGCCCACCGTGCCAGGTAATAAACGCACTACACCATTAATTAGGGCTAAAGCGGGAATTTCACCACAGGTTAGCACAAAATCCCCCAGGGAAATTTCTCTGGTAATAAGATGGCTCACTCGTTCATCAATCCCTTCATAATGACCACAAATGAGAATTAATTGATCGTAGGTGACAAGTTCTTGTAATAGAGATTGATTTAATGGCTCACCCTGGGGCGTTAATAAAATAATTTCCCGTTTTGGCAAAAGCTTCAAGGATTCCACTGCGGCAAAAATCGGTTCGGGTTTGAGTACCATGCCCACCCCGCCGCCATAGGATTCATCATCTACCCGATGGTGTTTATCGGTAGTAAAATCCCTGGGATTGGTTAGACTCACCGAGGCGATCGCCTTAGCTAAAGCCTTTCCAAGTAAACCCGACTGGAGAGGAGAGGTGAAAAAATCGGGAAAGAGACTGATAATATCGATTTGCACAGAATAGTTTGACAGGTTGAAAGTGGAAATGGGAGTCGTATCTTTCCCCAAAACTGTTTTAGGCATCTTAAAAAAATGATGAATTCCAGACAGTTTTTTCTACAGAAAGCGATCCCACCTTAAAGGTATCATGCAATAATAAACAAGTCTTAGCCTAACCCCCTAAGCAGCAGTCGATCTGCTGAGTAACCGTTGTATTGTATAGTTTTTAATCAGCATCACTGAAACGCCTACTTTCCTTTAGCCTCATTCCCGATCTATGATCTTGCAAGTCGAGACCCAATCTCCTGAAAATCCTATGCCTTCATCCACCAAAACGGCCGTTATGATTATTGGCGGCGCGGAAGATAAAGTCCATGGCCGCGAAATTCTGCACACTTTTTGGAGTCGATCCGGCGGTACTGATGCAGTGATTGCGATCATTCCTTCTGCTTCACGGGAACCTGCCCTGATTGGTCAACGCTACAAACAGATTTTTGAGGAAATGGGGGCTAAATCCATCCATATTTTGGATATCCGCGATCGCATCCAGGGTTCCGATCCCGATTTTCAACAGATTATTGAAGACTGCACAGGAATTTTTATGACGGGGGGGGATCAACTCCGACTCTGTGGATTGTTGGCCGATACGCCCCTAATGGAACGCATTCGTCAACGGGTCAAAAAAGGAGAAATTAGCTTAGCGGGAACCAGTGCGGGAGCGGCAGTCATGGGACATCACATGATCGCAGGGGGCAGTAGTGGAGAATGGCCCAACCGTGCTTTAGTTGACATGGCGATGGGCCTCGGTATTTTTCCTGAAATCATCGTTGATCAACACTTCCATAATCGGAACCGCATGGCCCGCCTATTGAGTGCCTTTGCGGGTCATACCGAAAGATTGGCGATCGGCATTGATGAAGACACCTGCGCCCTGTTTGAACAGGATGGTCTGATTCAGGTCATTGGTCAAGGAACCGTCACCATTGTGGATGCTAGGGAGTTGACCTACACCAATGCGGCGGATTCCGAACCGAATTCTCCCTTGAGCTTGCACAATCTTCGTCTCCACATTTTGTCTCACGGCGATGGTTATCATCTTCATAAAAATATCGCGATCGCCAAGACCAGCCAAAAGATAACCTAAAGAACTAATGCACTAAAAAACGAAAAGCAAATTGTTCACTATAAACAGTTTCGTGTCAACCGCACCATAGACAATAACTAGTGCCATTCTGAGCTTCTCAACGCGGATCAAAAGCTAATAGCAATCATGAAAATTCTGAAAACCCTCACCTTGCGTGGCCCCAATTACTGGAGTATTCGATACAAAAAACTGATTGTTATGCGTCTCGACCTAGAGGATTTGGCCGAGAGACCCTCCAATGAGATTCCTGGGTTTTACGAAGGTTTAGTCGGTGTTCTGCCCAGTTTAATTGAACATTTTTGTTCTCCTGGTCATCGGGGCGGCTTTCTAGAACGGGTGAAAGAAGGAACCTACATGGGCCATATTATTGAACACATTGCCCTAGAACTTCAGGAATTGGCAGGAATGACCGCAGGTTTTGGTCGTACCCGTGAGACGGCGACCCCTGGTGTTTATAACGTTGTTTATGATTATGTAGAAGAGCAAGCAGGACGCTACGCAGGCCGATCCGCCGTCAGATTGTGTCAATCCCTTGTGGATACGGGAACCTACCCCCTAGAAGAATTAGAACGAGATTTAGCCGATTTACGAGATTTACACGCTAGTTCCTCCCTCGGCCCCAGTACGGAAACCATTGTCACAGAAGCCGATGCCCGTAAGATTCCCTGGATGCTATTGAGTGCGCGGTCAATGGTGCAACTCGGTCACGGGGTTCACCAACAACGGATTCAAGCAACCCTGAGTTCTAATTCGGGAATTTTGGGTGTTGAGCTTGCCTGCGATAAGGAAGGAACTAAAACCATTTTGCGAGATTCGGGAATTCCCGTTCCTCGCGGGACAACCATTCAGTATTTTGATGACCTGGAAGATGCGATCGCCGATGTAGGGGGTTATCCCATCGTCATAAAACCCCTAGACGGTAATCATGGTCGGGGCATTACCATTGATATCAACGATTGGGATCATGCCGTTGAAGCTTACGATTTCGCCGCCAAAGAATCTAAAAGTCGTTCCATTATCGTTGAAAGATTCTACCGAGGAACCGACCACCGCATTTTAGTGATTAACGGTAAACTCGTCGCCGTTGCCGAAAGAATTCCCGCCCATGTGATTGGGGATGGACAGAATACCATTGAAGAACTGATCAAAATTACGAACCAAGACCCTAAACGGGGAGAGGGCCACGCCAATGTCCTGACCAAGATCACCCTAGACAAAACTGCCCTAGATGTCCTAGCCCGTCAAGGTTACAAACTCGATAGCGTTTTACCAGAAGGAAATATTGCCTATCTCAGAGCAACGGCCAATCTCAGTACGGGAGGCGTTGCGGTTGATCGTACCGATGACATTCATCCCGAAAATATTTGGTTAATGGAAAGGGTCGCTAAGGTGATTGGACTAGACATTGCGGGGATTGATGTCGTCTCCCCCGATATTACCAAACCCCTCCGAGATGTCGATGGTGTCATCGTTGAAGTCAATGCGGCCCCTGGCTTTCGGATGCACGTTGCTCCCAGTCGGGGGTTGCCCCGCAACGTAGCCGCTCCTGTCTTAGATATGCTTTTTCCCCCTGGAAAACCTTCTCGAATTCCTATTTTGGCCGTGACAGGAACTAATGGAAAAACAACTACCACGCGCTTATTGGCTCATATTTACCGACAAACAGGAAAAAACGTGGGTTACACCACCACCGATGCCATTTATATTAATGAATACTTAGTCGAAAAAGGCGATAATACAGGGCCCTACAGTGCCAGCGTTATTTTAAAAGATCCTACCGTTGAAGTGGCTGTCCTAGAAACCGCTAGGGGAGGGATCTTACGCTCTGGATTGGCCTTTGATACCTGTGATGTGGGCGTGGTTTTAAATGTGGCCGCCGATCACTTGGGTTTAGGAGATATCAACACCATTGAGCAGATGGCCAAGGTTAAAGCCGTTGTTGCAGAAGTCGTCAGTGCCCAGGGTTATGCGGTTCTGAATGCGGATGATCCGTTGGTGGCGGCAATGGCGGAGAACGTTAAAGCAAAAGTTGCCTATTTCTCCATGAATCCCGAAAATCCGATTATTCTTAATCAGATGCGTCGAGATGGCCTAGCGGCGGTGTACGAAGATGGCTATCTCTCGATTCTAGAGGGCAAGTGGACGTTACGGATTGAACAGGCGATCAATGTGCCTGGGACGATGGGAGGGATGGCTCCTTTTATGATTGCTAATGCCTTGGCGGCTTCTCTGGCGGCTTTTGTGAATGGGGTTGATATTGAGTTAATTCGTCAAGGTCTCAGAACCTTTGTTTTATCAGCAGATCAAACGCCTGGACGGATGAATCTCTTTAATTTGGGGACTCATCATGCTTTAGTTGATTATGCCCATAATCCTGCCAGCTATGAAGCGATCGGTGGTTTTGTCGGTAACTGGAAGGGTCAACGTTTGGGGGTTATCGGTGGGCCTGGCGATCGCCGAGATGAAGATTTGATGGAATTAGGCGAAATTGCCTCACGCGTTTTTGACCGCATTATTATCAAAGAAGATGATGATAAACGGGGTCGGGAATCGGGAAGTGCGGCAGATTTTATCCTGAAAGGGGTTATGCAAGCTAATGCCAATGTTCCAACCGAGATTATTTTAAATGAAACGGAAGCCCTAGAAACGGCCTTAACTCAAGTGGAACCAGGGGGATTGGTGGTGATTTTCCCTGAAAGTGTCAGCCGCGCGATCGCCCATATTCAAAAACATAATCCTGTGGGTTAAAGCGTTTTAAGGTAGGCAAAAGTCTGCCTTTTTTGGGGTTTTCCTTTGATGACTTGCTAAAAACGTCATGATTTCATCGGAGGGAATCGGAGGACTAATCCAATAGCCCTGACCCAAATCACAACCGAGGATCTGCAATTTTTCTAATTGTTCTTGGGTTTCGATTCCTTCGGCAATAACGTTGAGATTCAATCCCTTACTTAAATTGATAATACATTCAATAATCGTCAGATTCGTTCCTTGATGGAGCAAATCATCAATAAAAGACTTGTCAATTTTAAGGGTATTAATGGGCAAATACTTGAGTTTACCCAAAGAAGAATAACCCGTCCCAAAATCATCAATCGCAATTCTGATTCCCGTTTTATTTAATCGCTCTAAAATGGCGATCGCCCCTTGAACATCTTGCATCATCCAACTTTCGGTGATTTCTAATTCCAACTTGTTGGGATTCATCCCTGTTTCTTCAATAATCTGAAAAATATCCTGGGTTAACCCTGGATGCTGGAACTGTCGTATGGATAAATTTACACTGAGAATCAGGGTAAAATCTTGCTGGTTTTGCCAAAGTTGGTAATCAGAACAGGCCGTCCTCAATACCCATCGGCCAATGTCGATAATTAATCCCGTTTCTTCCGCTAAAGGAATAAAATCAATGGGAGAAACCAGACCCAATTGGGGATGATACCACCGCAAAAGAGCTTCTAAACCCACTAATTGACCATTTTTGAGATTAATTTGGGGTTGATAATAGATTAAAAATTCATCCTGTGCCAAGGCCCGACGTAGATCTGTTTCCAAACTAAATCGATTCATGGGTTGGGTGGTCATCGGCGAATGATAAAACTGATAGGTATTCTTCCCTTGGTATTTGGCTTGAGCTAGGGCGGCTTCGGCGTATTTTACTAGAGATTTGGGGATTTCTCCATCGTAGGGAGCCAGGCTAATGCCAATACTCGCCGTCAGGTATAGGGATTGATTTTCTACCTGAAACAGTTCTTGAAAACTATCGAGTAGGTTTTGGCTAACCTCTTCCAGTTCCCTTGTGTTGTTCAAGTTGGTGAGCAATAAGATAAAAACATCGCCGTGCCAACGGGAAAGGAGGGGATGATAGGGAGCATAAAATCCTAATGTGTTTTGTAAACGGGAGGCTACCTGTTTGAGGAGACTGTTTCCTGCTTCATGGCCTAAATTTTCATTGACCCGTTTAAATCGGTCTAGGGAGATGACCAGTACCCCGACAATTTTGGCTAGGTGAACCATCTCCAGCAGGGCCAGGGTTAAACGCTGATTGAAAATAATCCAGTTCGGTAATTGGGTGAGGGAATCGTAGGCGGTTTGATGATGAATCAGGGCGGTGAGGAATTGTTGGGTGAGGATGGTGTAAAGATGGGTTGCGATCGCCTGACCGAGTTTTAGCTCCTGGGAACACCAGTGAGGGACTTGACGTTGAATTTCGATCCAAGCTTCAAAGGACTGTCTGGGGAAGGTGTTGCGGAGATCTTGGGCATTTTTGCCTGCCCAGGAGGTTTGATATTCCTGCGCTTGACGAAAAAGAATTAAGCAGCCCATCCACTGAGAATGGCCAATGGGAATCACCAGCAAGGATTGGATCGGAGAATCGGCAAAAGCTGGACGAAGAGGAATAAGAAGGGGATCGGCGATCGCATAATGGGATAAAAAAGCGTTTTCTCGGTTCGACTTTTGCATTAATCCATCAGAATCATCTTCTATTTCTACTGATTTTTCGGGATAATTTCCTTTAATCAGACTTTTCCAGAGGGGATGGGACTCTAAAAACGCGATCGCAGGTTGTAAACCGACTTGATAAAATTGAGACGTTCCTCCCGTGAAATCTTTCGCTAGATAAAGTTGCGCTCCGTCGGCCTTTAGGCTTTCCAGGCTGATTTGTAAAACCTGCTGCCACATCTCTGCGGTGGGAGAAGATTGGCCCAGCAGGTCACTAATGTGCGCCAGGATTGATTCTTGATAACTCTGGTGTCGGACTTGAGCGGTGAGGATAGATTGGGCGATCACGAGGGTCACTTCTTGGCTGAGTAATTCCAAGCTTTCTAATTCCTGCCCAGAAAAACGTCGGGGTTGGCTGTGATGAATGGCGATCAATCCCCAGAGAGCATCTTGGTAAAAAATGGGAAGACTCACGGAAGACAGCACCCCCATCGCTAAAAGATATTGAATATGGCAAGGATCAACAGGAATATAGCGAGAATGGGATAAATCGGCTGAATTAACGGAGGGGGAAACTTGAGAACCATCGCTCTGATGGAAGGATTTTCGTTGGGTAGAAACATCAATCATCACACTTTGACGTTTGGCCAACCATTCTTCCCTTGTCTGGGTAGGAATATCGCTGGCAGGAAAATGTAATCCCAAAAGAGAGGGTAAACGATGCTTGAAAATCGATTCGGCAATCACCTGACCACTGCCATCTTCGCTAAATTGATAGATTTTGACGCGATCAACCGCCAGAAAATTACGGGTTTGTTCAGCGATCGTCTGTAAAATCCCAGAAAAATCAGAATCCTGTTGAATCAGATGAATAATTTTATAAAGAAATTTTTCCGAAAAACTAGCAGATAACGACATAATATTTTCTCTTTTTTCGATATTTGCCAAGATTAGAGCTGGTCGAAAACATTAGGTATTTGTATGAAAAACACTCTTTAATCTATATATTTTCTATTCTCGCTTGTGATCTTGTTTTTGGGATAACATCGGCTATTTCTCACAAGTATTATTGTTTTTTTGACTAATTTTTTTTTAAATCTTCCTGCATTCCTTAAATTTCAGTGTTATTTTTAAGTAGGGTACTGATTGAGCAGAATGTTGCTATTTAGGGGAATTTTCTGTTAATCTGTTTGAAAATTATTATCTTTTTTGGAAATTTGGACTGATGCCGTCAAAAATTGCTAAACATCCTTCAAAAGTTGCTTCCCAATTGTCCGTACTCAGTATTGCGCCGACCCAAGTTCTGCGCGGAAGTCTGGCTTCTTCAGGAAATGCGATCGCCTCTTTTGGGAAACGCCCCCTCGTTATTGGCGGAAAACAAACCTTAGCCGTCGTTAAATCTCCCTTAGCAAGGGTTTTTCAGTCCCAAGAATTGACAGCCGAAGAAGAATGTTATACCCCCGATTGTTCAGAAAATTCCCTCGCAAAATTACAAACCGCTGTCCAGCAACATCAGGCTGATTTTATTATTGGGGTCGGTGGCGGTAAGGCCCTCGACACAGCCAAATTAGTCGCCTACCGTTGCCAATTACCCATCGTTACTATTCCCACCTCTGGCGCGACCTGTGCGGCCTGGACAGGATTATCCAATGTTTATAGCGATGCAGGGGCCTTTCAATACGATGTTCCCCTTCCCCACTGTCCCGATCTCCTCATTCTCGACTATGACCTAATCCAATTAGCTCCCCAGCGCACCCTCGTTACAGGTATCGGAGACGCGATCGCCAAATGGTACGAAGCCTCGGTGAGTAGTGGTCATTCTAGCGATACCCTAACCATTGCGGCTGTCCAACAGGCGAGGGTATTGCGGGATTTACTCTTACAAAAATCCGTCGCCGCATTGCAAGAACCAGGCGGCCAAACCTGGAAAGAAGTGGTCGATGCAACCGTTTTACTCGCAGGAGTCATCGGAGGACTCGGTGGCGCAAATTGTCGAACTGTTGCAGCCCATGCCGTCCATAATGGTTTGACCCATATTCCCGCCGCCCACCATATTTTACACGGAGAAAAAGTTGCCTACGGAATTTTAGTCCAGTTACGCCTAGAGGAAATGATTGCAGGAAATCAATTGGCCCTCACTTCTCGTCAACAATTGCTCAAATTTTATGGCGAAATTGGTTTACCGAAAAGTTTGAATGATCTGGGTTTAAGTCAAATCACCCTGGCCGAATTGCAACACGCCGCCGAGACAACCTGTCAGCCCGATTCAGATATTCACCGTTTACCCTTTAGCGTTTCTCCCGAACAATTAATGGCCGCAATGGTTTCGACCGTTCAGGAAACTCAAACAATTAAGGCGAATTGATGATTTTTAACGACTAAGTTCTTAATTATCTAAAACGCATACAGGCAAGGGGCTTAAGCCCCTTGTTATAAAGACTTTCAACAGAATCATTATGCAATCTCAATTCGTGACAGTTTAACAATTTTAAAATGCTTTTCCCTCAATGCTTCTTGCCGAATCTTTAAAATTCTGCCGCGCTGAAACCCTAGCGTTATTCACCACCGTTGAAGACGCTATTTTTTGTCGGCAATTACATCCAGAATTTAGTCCCGTGGGTTGGCACTTGGGACATATTGCTTTTACGGAAGCTTACTGGATTTTAGAGCAATTACAAGGATTTAAGCCAATTTTTTCGGAATACCGCCAACTCTTTGCTGCCGATGGTTTACCTAAAACCGAAAGGCAAAAGTTACCTAGTTTTCAGATTATTGAAGAATATCTTCAAGTCGTTCGAGATCAGGTTTTAGACTATTTGGCGATCGCCCCTCTAGAAAAACAAGAAAGACTCTGGTGGTGGTTAATCCAACACGAAACCCAACATCGAGAAACGATCGCTCTTTTATTACAACTCTCTCGGTTTCAATCAGGAAATTTTCCAAAAATTGCCCGTAATTCGATGGGAGCAACTTCTGGTCAATCTTCAGACATGATTACTATTCCCTCAGGGGAATTTTTAATGGGATGCGATCGCGTACAAGCCCAGGACAATGAACGCACTACGCAAAAAATTTACCTGGATTCCTATCAGATAGATACCTATCCTGTCACCTGTCGCGAATATCAACGCTTTATCGAAAAAGGCGGTTACGACGATCCTAACCATTGGTCAAAAGAAGGCTGGCAATGGAAACAAAAAAATTTGATCATCCAGCCCCTTTATTGGATCGCTTCAGAAGAAAGAGCCGATCATCCCGTCTATGGTGTGAGTTGGTATGAAGCGTCCGCCTATGCCAAATTTATCGGGAAACGTTTACCCACCGAAGCCGAATGGGAAAAAGCCGCCAGTTGGGATGCAGCCCATCAGCAACAAAGGCTTTATCCCTGGGGAGAAGACTTGCCTGATATCACTCGCTGTAACTATGGCAATCCCATAGGTCAAACCACCCCTGTAAACTCTTATCTGGAAGGAAAGAGTGCCTACGGTTGCCAGGATATGTTAGGCAATGTGTGGGAGTGGACGGATTCCTGGTTCGCGCCCTATCCTGATTTTCAGCCCTATCCCTATCCAGGCTATTCCCAGGTTTATTTTGACCAGCAACACCGAGTTCTGCGGGGAGGCAGTTGGGCCACAGGAATGTGGGGATTACGCAATAGTTTTCGCAATTGGTATCATCCCTGGGTACGCCAGATTTTAGCGGGGTTTCGTTGTGCGATTTAGGGCTTTTTGTTGTGGGTTTCTGCTTGGACAGCTTCAATCAGCGATCGCACTTCTTGGGTTCCCTCGGACGGTTCAAAGGAAGTGGGAAACTTGCGTAAACTGAGCATCCGTAATCCCAGGGGCAAAATACTCGCAATCCCTGCTAAATCTCGGAAATAATTCCCCATCACATACAAGCCAAATTTACGTTCATCAACCCATCCCCCTGCTTTGACCAGATCAACCAGAACTTTGCGGTGACGAACGGAACGACTAGACTGGGCATCCTTGCGGTCTAAAATTTGTTGCTTGATTTTACTAATCTGATCCATCGGAGCCACTTCCATCGGACAGACCGTATTGCAGAGATAGCAACGGGTACAGCCCCAAGCCCCTTCCACGCCTTCGTTATAATGCTCTAACCGTTCTTCCGTCTGGGTATCCCGCGAATCTCCGACTAATCGTTGTGCTTTCGCCAAAGCGTGAGGCCCAACAAAACTGGGATTCACCGATTTAGCATTACATTCCGAGTAGCAAGCTCCACATAAAATGCAATTTCCCATTTCATTTAATTGTTCCCGCTCTTCTGGAGTTTGTAAAAATTCTCGTTCGGGAATTTCTCTACTATTGGTACTCACGTAGGGATCAACCTTTTCCAAATTGTCCCAAAAGGGCTGCATATCCACAATTAAATCCTTCATAACCGTAAAATTGCCCATCGGTGCGATCGCAATTTCAGGAATATCATCCCCCGATGAATGAGAAAATCGTCTTAATTCACTGCCCACGTTTTCCTTACACGCTAAGGCAGAACGTCCATTAATTTTAATACTGCAACTTCCACAAATCGTATTGCGACAATTTTTTCTAAAGGCAAGACTGCCATCTTGCTCCCATTTGATCTGATTCAGGCAATCCAGGATCGTCATACCCGCTTCAACATCTAATAAAAAAGTCTGGAAATAAGGATTACCGTTGGGCTTCTGGCGAGAAACTTTAAATTGAACCTGCATAAATAGCCATTTTTAGAGTGAAAAAGACCAGGGACATTTCCCCTATTCCCTAGTCTAAAGCACCCTTATCTCCCTGGGAACGAACCTCAACACAAATTTATCTCCCAGGGGAATTCAGTTCCTATCTATATATTTATAAGCTGCTAATTATCTCAAATACATACAGGCAAGGGACTTAAGCCTCTTGTTACGAGACTTTCAACAGCATCATTATGCAATCTAAATTCGTGACAGCTTAGATAAACCCAATATGTATAGATAAACCCCTATCTCTCAAAATTTTGAATCAACCCTTTCGGATTGTTTTGCTCAGTCCCCCTCAATTCTTCCTACCAACATATCCCAGGACTGAACATAAAATTAGTCTTTGGCTTCCTGAAAGTTGAGCAAGCTTATTTGAGAGAGAATCGATTTGAATTATCGTCAATTATAACCCATCAATTTTCTCCCAAGCAAAAAAATCGAAATCATTTCTCTCGCAGAAAAATCTCCGCTTGTCACACGTAAAAAAATTAAAAAAAATTTTTTCTATTAAGAATTTAATGTTATATTTTGAATATGATCAATTTTCAAGTTAAATTGAAACCCCACTACAAACAATTAAGGAAGATTTACATCTTATGTCTGAAACCTCTGTACCCCTAACGGGTAAAGCTCTACTACAAAGAGTCAAAGATTTATCCAGTAAACCCCGTCGTGAAACTGCTAAACTGTGCGGCTATTACACCACCTCAAAAGATGGTCAAACCCGTGTCAACTTGACTGACTTTTATGATGCTGTCCTTGCAGCAAAAGGCGTTCCCCTCGAACCAGGTGGTCTAAAAGATGGACGGGGTCGCGAGCCGACATTCCGAGTTAGCGTCCACAAAAATGGCCAAATTGTCATTGGTTCTACCTACACCGAACAAATGGGATTAAAGTCTGGTGATGAATTTGAAATCAAATTGGGTTACAAACATATTCACCTCAAGCAAGTTGATGCTGGCTCAGAAGGCGAAGAATAATTCAGAAAATTCGAGGTAAGTGGATTTACCCGTTCTTGGACTGAAGAAATCACTGCTTGGGTATAATTGAAAGTTTAAGTAATCTTCTTTTGTTCTATTCCTAAAGGATGAGATGTCGTACTAAGTCCCTTCTGCTGTTGCGGATTAGTAAGGTCATTTCATCATGGGAGAATTTAAAAATACTTTAAGGGCTAATTCCACTGAGGAAATTGCCCTTATTTTATCATTCGTGTATAAAATCCTGGTCGGTAAGTCCCTCATTCTCGAAATCATTGTGCAATATTTTTTAACTGATCTAACGCCCCTGCTAACTTCCCTAAAGTTCTATCCTGCTCTGATCAAAATAGGCTTATTTCTCTTGGTTTGGGTCGTATTTTGGCTACCGATCGCGGTTCCCTTGGGAAAATTTTTACAATGGAATCCCCTAAATTCCCCGACTCCCCAACAAAAATTGCCCCTGTTGGCTTCTTTATACCTATTAGTTCCCTTGATGATTTGGCTGATCCTTCAGGGAGATGACCTTTCTCTTGTCGATTACGGTCTGATTTGGAATCAAGAATTGCTGCGATCGCTACTGGTCGGACTAATTTTAGGGTTAGGCGGCTTGGGTTTTATCTTTGGAATAGAAAGCTTATTAGGCTGGGTAAAGTGGCAAAATCAACATTTTACTCGGCTAATTTCTCTGTCTATTCCCCTCTTACTTTTGGGATTATGGGTCGGTCTCACCGAAGAAATCCTGTTTAGAGGTGTTTTTTTTACCCAACTCCAACAGGACTATCCCTTTTGGGGAGCCGCCCTTATTTCCAGTATTATCTTTGCCCTATTGCATCTACTGTGGGAGCGGAGCGCAACTATTCCTCAACTGCCAGGCCTATTTTTGATGGGAATCATTTTGGTAATCGCTCGCTGGGCTGATGATGGAAATCTGGGAGTTGCCTGGGGACTCCACGCCGCCTGGGTCTGGGGATTAGCCTCCCTAGATGCGGCAGAATTATTAACCTATCCCGAAACCAGCCCTGATTGGGGAGTGGGTATGGGCAAACAACCTCTAGCGGGTATGGCAGGAATTGGCTGTTTGTTAGTGACAGGTTTGGTTTTGTGGAAACTGTTTGCAGAGACGGTCATTTAGGACAAGCCAGGGATTAAACAGCAGTGTGCATTTCATTCCTGGTATTTTTTTTGAGGAAACTCTTTTCAATAGTTCCTTAAATATGTTATGGTTACTAAGGTGTAAAAAATACTCCACTTCTGCGGGCGTAGTTTAGTGGTAAAACCTTAGCCTTCCAAGCTAATGATGCGAGTTCGATTCTCGCCGCCCGCTTTTTTTTCTGCCCATTCACGATCTGTCACTCCACCGATTATTTGTCATCATATAAGTGAGTCGGAAAGAGTTTTGGCCATTTCTGTCGCGAGTCACTAGTTGACTTATTCTGAAACTCTAGTATCCTACTAAATTAATATTGTGATTAAACCTAGAGAGAATTAGTTCCCGTTTTTAATTAATCTATAATCTTTAGGCGTATTCGTCCATCATCATCGGAGAGAGGAAGTAAAGACATCGTGTTTTCTAGCACTATAGGACAATCCAAAAAGAATCAACCCACGGCTTCCGAGCCGACCTTCGGCAAAGGTGTTATCAAAATAGCAGCAGGAACCGTTTTGGGGGTCGGGTTGCTCGGTAGTGCCGCGATCGCAGGGGGATTAGTCGGTCTGGCCATCAGTTTCCGTAATCTTCCCGATGTCCGTAGCCTCAAAACCTACGTTCCCGCCCAGACTAGTTATGTTTATGATGTCAAGGGACGAGACCTACTAAGTCTTCATGATGAAGCCCACCGCAAAATTGTCAGTCTTGATCAGATTTCCCCTGACCTGAAGCGGGCTGTCATGGCGATCGAAGACAGTAGTTTTTACTCTCACCAGGGAATTAATCCCAACAGTATTGGTCGGGCGGTACTAGCCAACTTCAAAAGCGGTGGCATCTCCGAAGGCGCATCAACTCTGACGATGCAATTAGTCAAAAATATTTTTCTTTCCAAAAAACGAGTCGTCACTCGCAAAGCCGCCGAAGCCGTACTAGCGATTCGAGTGGAACAGGTTTTTGATAAAGATCAAATTTTATCCATGTACCTCAATAACATTTATTGGGGCAACAACAACTACGGGATTCAAACCGCCTCAGAGACCTATTTTAAAAAACCCGCCTCTAAACTTAATCTGGCGGAATCTGCCATGTTAGCGGGAATGATCCAAGCCCCCGAAGACTACAATCCCTTCCATCAGTACAAAGCAGCCAAAGAACGACAAGAAGTTGTCCTAGACCGAATGCAGTATCTCGGATGGATTACCCCCGCCGAAGCCGAAGCCGCCAAAAAAACTAAAATTATCCTGGGAGAACCGACTGCTTGGAGAGGAAGTAAACTCCCCTATGTGACAGATACGGTTATTAAGGAAATTAAAGATCGTTTTGGTGACGAAACCCTGAGAAAAGGTGGTTTACGAATTCAAACAACGGTTGATTATGATATTCAGAAAAAAGGAGAAGCGGTTGTTCAAAATGCCTATAAACGACTGAGGGGCGGCTTAAAGGGCAAGAATTTACAACTTGCCTTAGTATCAGTCGATCCTCGTACCCATTTTATTAAAACCATTGTGGGAGGAGTTGACTATGAAAAAAGTCAGTTGAATCGCGCACTCCAATCTCGTCGTCAGCCTGGGTCGTCCTTTAAGCCTTTTGTTTATTACACAGCCTTTGCTTCGGGCAAATATACTCCTGATTCGGTTGTTCAGGATGGCCCCATTAGAATTCGTGATGGTAGCATTTTTTATAGCCCTAAGAACTATGGTGGTAGTTATTCTGGGGCAATGTCGATTCGGAGTGCGGTTATCTCTTCTCAAAACATTCCTGCTGTGGTCATTGGCAATAAAGTGGGTATTAGCAAAGTTATTGAAGCGTCTCGTCGCATGGGAATCAAGAGTCCGTTACAAGCGGTTGCTTCCTTGCCCCTCGGTTCCGTTGATGTGACCCCCATTGATATGGCGACAGCCTATGCGACCCTGGCCAGTAATGGTTGGTATTCGGAACCCACGATTATTTTGCGAATTACAGACAGTCAGGGAAATGTTTTGTTAGATAATACGCCCAAGCCCCAGTTAGTATTAGACCCCTGGGCAGCCGCTAGCACTAGTTCTGTTTTAACTTCTGTGGTTAATGGAGGAACAGGAAAGGCCGCTTATTTAGGAAGACCAACGGCGGGTAAAACGGGAACAACAGACAATGAACGTAATGTTTGGTTTGTGGGTTATGTTCCTCAGCTTGCCACCGCAGTCTGGCTCGGCAACGATAATAACGCGCCTTTAGGGAAAGGAATCACAGGGGGACATTACGCGGCTCCCATTTGGCGTTCCTTTATGAGCCAAGCCGTCAAAGATTTACCCGTAGAATATTTCCCTGCTGCTTCTAAATTCCCACGACCCAAGCCTGGAAAATAAGTTAGTTCAACTGTTTGATAAATTTTTCAACTAAATTGAGGACAATTTGGGGGATTTCGTGGCCCATATTAAATTCGTGGTACTCTATTTTGGCATTGATTCTATTTAGGGCATCGCGGGTTTGTCGGGCGGCTTCGATGGGGACGACAAAATCTTGTTTTCCGTGAACCATTAGGATCGGCGGAATTGGTGTTGTCAGAGGACGGGGCTGAAAGTGTAAATAGCCACTCAAACTAAACAGTCCTGCTAGGGGTAATTCGAGGCCCACATCTAGGGTCATGGCTCCTCCCTGGGAAAATCCCCCTAAAACTGTGCGAGAAAGGGGAACGCCTGTTTGATCTTCTAGGGACAATAGCCAATCCCTAAGTTGTTGACGACTTTCGGCTAATCCATAATAATCTGGGGTTTCTAAGGCGTACCAGGCTAATCCTGATGGCACTTCTGGGTGAGGAAAGGGAGCGTTAGGGAATAGACACTGATAATGGGGTAGATCAAAGACTTGGGCTAGGGGGGCTAAATCATTGGCATCGGCTCCCCAACCGTGCAATAAAACCAGGATATGGTCTGGAGGGTTCCCACTGCTGGGTGGAACGGCGATCGCGTTAAGAGTCAGAAGATTATCCTCAATCTGAGTGATGATTAACCTCATTTTAGAAGATAAACAAAATCTTTTCCGCCCATCAAACATGAAATAATAGAAAGCAAACCCTTTTATCTGGGTCAAAAAATTTTCTTACTGTAACCGATGAATTCTCAAACAAAGATTATCGTCCTGGATGATGACCCGACTGGCTCCCAGACTGTTCATAGTTGCCTTTTATTAATGCAGTGGGATGTGGAAACCCTACGCCTGGGATTGCGGGATGCGGTTCCGATTTTCTTTGTTTTGACGAATACCAGGGCCTTAACCCCAGAAAAAGCGACCGAAATAACCCGTGAAGTTTGTCGGAATCTCAAACTGGCTTTGGCCGCAGAAAATATTCAGGAATTTTTGATCGTTAGTCGTTCTGACTCTACCCTACGCGGCCATTACCCTATCGAAACCGACGCGATCGCCGAAGAACTCGGAAGCTTTGATGCCCATTTTTTAATTCCTGCCTTTTTTGAAGGAGGTCGAGTAACCCGTGATAGCATTCATTATCTAATGATTGATGGCACTCCAACCCCCGTTCATGAAACCGAATTTGCTAAGGATTCAGTCTTTGGTTATCACCACAGTTATTTACCTGATTATGTGGAAGAAAAAACCAAGAGCAAAATAAAATCTGATCAAGTTAAACGCTTTTTATTACACGATATTCGTAAAGGTTGCTTACCCGAACTCTTGGAGTTAAAAGACAATCAATGTGGCGTAGTGGATGGTGAAATCCAGACAGATTTAGACCAATTTGCCCAAGATATTTTAGCCGCAGCCGATCAGGGAAAACATTTCTTATTTCGCAGTGCGGCCAGCATTTTAACGTCCCTTGCCCAATTAAGAAAACAACCCCTAGCCCCCGAATTAATGGGAGAATATAAACCGACTGATAAAACGGGCGTTATTTTAGTTGGTTCCCATGTCAAAAAGACCACTGAGCAATTAAATAATTTATTAAAAGAATCGGGAGTTGTCGGCATTGAAATTGATGTCACTCGTCTCCGAGATTTCCCTGAGCAACGTCATCAGTTATTAACAGAAGCTCTGGATAAAATTAACGTTATTCGAGCAGACAATAAAACTCCTGTCATCTATACCAGTCGTCAGGAATTGACTTTTAACACGATTCAAGAACGTTTAGATTTTGGGGTTGCTGTTTCAACTTTATTAATGAGTATTGTCCAACAATTACCGAGAGATATTAGCTTTTTAATCAGTAAAGGCGGCATTACTTCCAACGATGTTTTAAGTACCGGTTTAAGTCTGCGTTCAGCCCGTTTATTGGGACAAATTTTACCAGGTTGCTCTATGATCACCACTGCCGAAGATCATCCTTTATTTCCCAATTTACCCGTTGTTTTGTTTCCAGGAAATGTGGGGGATGCCCAGGGTTTGACGACGGCTTATCATCGCTTGAGCCAAGCTTAATCTTCAAGCTTAATATTCAAGAATGCTATTGGGCGTAAGCCTTACGCCCCTACGGGAAAATCCAGATATTAGTAATTAACGAGCCGATAA
This sequence comes from Snowella sp., assembly GCA_003249095.1. Lineage (GTDB taxonomy): Bacteria > Cyanobacteriota > Cyanobacteriia > Cyanobacteriales > Microcystaceae > Snowella. The sequence goes on along the minus strand of QBMS01000023.1, from coordinate 4,447 downwards.
TAAATGGTCGATTCTTTCCTGGACACCTTCAAAACTCGGATCAAGTTCTAGGGTTTTTTGATAGCTGCCGATCGCCTCTTCCATTTTTCCGAGGGCTTCTAACACCAGTCCTCGACTAAACCAGGCTTGCTGATTTTCTGGATTTAACAATAAAACTTTCTCAAAAGCTGCGATCGCTTCCTCTAAACGGCCTAAGTTGCCCAACGCCCCCCCCCGATGTTGCCAAGCTTCTGCTAGACCGGGTTCCAGGGTCAACGCTTCATCCCAACTCGCGATCGCACCGTCTAAATCCCCAATATTGGCCTGTTGAAGTCCTCTATCTAACCAACCATCCGCCGTTTCGGGTAGGGGTTGATTACTAAGATCTTCTTGAACTTCACTAAACTGTTTCATCAAGGCAGCGATAATAGCAGTCGCATCAGGGGAGTCTAAACCTAATTGCTCAGCTAAACTGACCGCTAAGGCGCGATCGGTCTGCAATTGGGCGGTCAATTCTTCGACAGTGTAGGTATTTACCTGTTGACCATTAGACTCTTCAGCAGAAAATTCGAGAGAATCAATGTCCGTGAGTTCTAGATCGGGGCCAGAATATTCCCAAACTTCATTTTCAGCCGTTTCCCGTGTATAGAGTTGTCGGCCAATGAGATAGGCTTGATGACCAATGGGTTCAAGTTTAGGGAAGGACTGGGCTAATTCACCGAAACGCATCATCCGAGTGGCCAGGGGTAAATTCGGAGCAGGAGACGCTAAAACTTTTTCGCCAAACCGCTCTAACCAACTCACCCAGGGTTTGGTTTTCCCCCGTTCCTGAAGTTGGTCAAAAAACTTTAGGACTCTCCCTTCGTGCCAACCGTGAGCAATGCCTTCTAGCAACTGATTAAACAAAAATTCATAATCCGTATCGGTGAGCGCAACAACCTCTTGATTTTGCTGAAGTTTTCTTCCTTGGGAAGGGGACAAACTCCCATTGCCTCCGATAAACTGACCGAAAAACCGTTTAATCCACTGCCAAATCCCTTTAAATAATCCTTGCATGAGTTATCTTGATTGAAACCAAAAAGCGTTTAGTTGCCCGTCGCTCCATTTTAAAGCATTCTCAGACCGACACTCTATTCAAAAGCGTTATCACAATAGACACAATAGAGTTTAATGTCAGGATATTTTCTGAAAAAATCCTTTGATTAAGAATTTACGTCAATTTTGAGTGAAAATTCTCGATATCCATTAGGAGGGGTGAGCAGAAGCCCTAAGTCCTGAAATAGGTGACAATAAGCGATCGCCAACCCACTAAACCCCTATCGATATGATTGATTGCCTCAGAAAAATCAAAAAAAAACTTTACTGATCCCCATTAGGAAGAAATAAGTGTATTATGAGTGGTTAATTTATGTTAACTTGTTTCCAATTTATTGCAGAGAGGATTTACGAAAGTTGTCTAAACGCTATTTATTTACCTCAGAGTCCGTTACAGAGGGCCATCCCGATAAAGTCTGTGACCAGATCTCTGACACTATTATTGATGCGCTGTTAGCCCAAGATCCCGCTAGTCGAGTGGCCGCCGAAGTCGTCGTCAACACTGGATTGGTGCTAATTACGGGAGAAATCACTTCCAAAGCAACGGTTAATTTTGTCGATCTCGCTCGCAAAAAAATCGCGGAAATTGGTTACACCGATGCAGATAATGGCTTTTCGGCTAATAGTTGCGCGGTTCTTGTCGCCCTGGATGAACAATCTCCTGATATTTCCCAAGGGGTCACGGCTGCCCAGGAACAGCGTCAGGCCCTGAGTGATGACGAACTGGACAAAATTGGTGCGGGAGACCAAGGTTTAATGTTTGGGTTTGCCTGTAATGAAACCCCTGAATTGATGCCCTTGCCCATCAGTTTGGCCCATCGCATTTCCCGTCGTTTGGCCGCAGTCCGCAAAACAGGCGATGTTCCCTACCTCCGTCCCGATGGCAAAACCCAGGTTTCTGTCGCCTATGAAGATGGTAAACCCGTTGGGATTGATACGATTTTAATTTCCACTCAGCACGATGAATTTATCGGTGATATTAAGGATAATGCTGAAGTTCAAGCTAAAATCAAAGCCGATCTTTGGGAATCGGTAGTCCTGCCTGTTTTTGCTGACATTGATTTAAAACCCGATGCTGATACCCGTTTTCTAGTCAATCCTACTGGAAAATTCGTGATCGGTGGCCCCCAAGGAGATGCTGGATTAACGGGACGCAAAATTATTGTGGATACCTACGGCGGTTATTCTCGTCATGGCGGCGGTGCTTTCTCTGGTAAAGATCCCACGAAAGTTGACCGCTCGGCAGCCTATGCCGCTCGTTATGTGGCTAAAAATATTGTGGCGGCGGGATTAGCTGATAAATGCGAAGTCCAAGTCAGTTACGCGATCGGGGTTGCCCGTCCCGTTAGTGTGATGTTAGAAACTTTTGGTACAGGCAAGGTTAACGAAGACGAATTACTGGAAATCGTTAATAAGTTGTTTGAATTGCGCCCTGCTGGAATTATTCAAACCTTTAATCTTCGTGGTTTACCCGCAGAACGGGGGGGACGTTTCTACCAAGATTTTGCGGCCTATGGTCACTTTGGTCGGACGGATTTAGATCTTCCCTGGGAACAAACGGATAAGGCGGCTTTATTAAAAGAAGCTTTTGCCCGTCCCTTGTCTGGGGTTGCTTCCTAAGTTTTTTAATAGGTTGGAAATAAATTAGAAGGCGATCGCGTTTCATCAGAGTGAAGATTAAATGCGATCGCTGAAAACAGCTTTAAATTTTTCTAGGGGTTTGGTTTCTCAATTCATCGAAAATTGGACTGAGAGACTAAATCCCTAACTGCTTCCAACAGCTATAACTTCCTGTTCTTCTAGTTCATTTAATTCTCCTTTTTCGATGAATTTTGTGAGTTGCGCTAGGGCTTTCTTATAGTTAGAAAATCTTTGTTTCCAACGTATATCGGACTCTCTCATTCGGACAAACTCCTAGATTATCGAAAAAAGTCGTCATTATTAACTCATTTAGTGATTATTCTAACTCTAATTCGCCAAACAACAATATAGAATTCTTGGAATAATGCTGTTAGGCGATCGCGTTTTCGGTAATGTTCTAGACTTGTGGATCGTATTTCTAGAAGGCAGTCAGTCTATTCATTATGACCTGTCTTCTCCACAGATTAAGAACAGTACCGTATCAGGAGTTAGACGAGGGACGTTCCCAGCGAAACTTCCGTTCAGATTCCAGAATAGGGAGATCGTTAATGCTCGCAAAACGACGCATCATCAGCCCATTTTCTGCAAATTCCCAGTTTTCATTGCCATAGGCTCGATACCAGGCACCCGAATCGTCGTGCCACTCATATTCAAATCTCACTGCAATCCGATTTTCCAGAAAGCACCAGAGTTCTTTTTTTAAGCGATAATCCAGTTCTTTTGCCCATTTCCGTTGGAGAAATTCCCGAATCGCCGCCCGTCCACTAAAAAATTCGGAGCGATTGCGCCATTCTGAGTCTTCGGTGTAAGCCAAGGCAACACGCTCTGGATCGCGGGTATTCCAAGCATCTTCTGCCGCTTGTACTTTAGCTTTGGCGGTTTCTAGGGTAAAAGGTGGAAGAGGTGGTTTAGTTTCCATGTTTGTAAAAGCGATCGCTCCAAATTGAGGGGGCATAGAATCAATTCCTTATATCTTAAACAGATAGTTGATCAAAAGTCGTAGGGAAATGGAGATAATAACCATCAGGGTTAAGGCCATTCCAATGAGTCGATAGATCAACTTTTCATTAACTTGACTAACTCCATAGGCATGGCTAATTCTTCCCAGAAGCAGGGCGAGACAAGACGAATGAATCCAAGTACTGGCCAAACCCTGATTTTCTAGAAAATAAATCAAAATCAGTGAGATGGGTACATATTCAGCAAAGTTTGAATGAACTCGACTGGCTCTTGCTAGGACGGCATGATTTCCATAACCGATCGCCATTCCAAGTTTTTGTCTCAGCAAAAGTACCCGAACACTCAATCCAACAAACATGAGGCCGAAGAGCGCGGCATATAAGGGCGTTATGAGCATTGCTTTCCCCAAGTTTTGATTGAATGATCATACCGTGAACTATTGCTAGGCGGCTGAATAGGTTTAACAATTATTTGAAACTTGGATAGCGGCGATCGCGGAGGTTTTAATGGCAGAGGGAATGGAGGAAAAGTGGCGAAACAGCAAGCTGAAAAAGCGGTTATTTTGTTGTAGGGATCTTTGATTTTGTCTCAGCGATTAAATGATGCTAGTTCCGAACAAGTTTGTGTCTTCTTGTATTTCTAAAAGCTTCTTGCTCAAGGGCTTTACGAAAAAACATACATCAAGCATCGTCTTTTGTACCTTCCGATGAGTGTTATTGAGCGAAAAACACACCATCAAAGGACTTTGGAACGGGGTTCAGGAAGCTGAAAG
>QBMS01000237.1 GCA_003249095.1 Snowella sp. | reverse complement strand
GCTAAGTCATTCAACTTAGCGGGTTTCAATCAGTTTTTGCAGAGAGGATGGGATTTGTTTATTACAAAAAACGCCAATAAAATCAATACTTCGCAGAGCATTTAATTTTGGTGACACCTCGACTGACACCTGTATATAAGAACTATAATTAATCTAAATTCAAAGTAGTCAAATATAAGTAAAAATTTATCAATACTAAAGTATCAAGGCTAAAAAATGAACTAGTAATTTAAGAATTTAGTGTTTCTCTTGGATTAAAATTTATTCTAATCAATTTTCTATTTTAACCAAAAATCAAGTGAGTTACTTGTTCATATTTTATGCCAGTATATGTACAGAACTCTTGTATTGTTAGAAACTCATTTTCGAGCTTGTTGAGGTCGTTTTTAATCTTTTGCATCAATCTGGTACTTTGACGATAACTCTTGCCGGTTATACGCTGTATGTCTTTTGGATAGATGCAAACCCTCTGTAATTCATTTTTCATACTTCATCCATACCTTTGATTAGGCTTTGACTAACTTCTGACGTGCAGAAATTCTTTCCGCAATTTAGTTATTATTTTTCATACTTTTTTACTGATTTTTTATGTTGATTTAGGACACTTATGTCGTTTTAGGACATATGGTACAATATTGATTTTTACTTTACTAAATGCTTTATAAACTTTGTCCTAATCATTCGGGATTTAGTTGCAACGATTAACGAAATGAAAGTGAGTTATGAAAATGAGTATTAATCAAAAATTGTAAAGATTGTGGCTAGACAGAAAGGCATAATTAAGTTAAAAGGTACTATCGGGGATATTACTTTTTATAAAACGCAGGATGGTCATTTGGCAAGAGAGAAAGGTGGAATTGACGCTAGTAGAATTGCTAATGATCCAGCGTTTCAAAGGACTCGTGAGAATGGCTCTGAGTTTGGTAGAGCAGGGAAGGCTGGGAAGCTTTTGCGTACTGCTTTAAGACCATTACTTATCAATTCAGCGGATAGTAGAATGGTAAGCCGTTTAACCCAAAGAATGGTAAAAGTTATTCAGGCTGATCAAGTGAGTGAAAGAGGTTTACGTAACGTTATTGATGGAGAGGCTGAATTGTTGTTTGGTTTTGAATTCAATATTCGTGGAAAACTTGGCACTAGTTTGTATGCGCCATTTGTAGCAGCTATTGACCGTGTTTCGGGAGAGATTACTGTTGATATTGCTTCATTTGTTCCAGCCAATATGATTGCTGCACCAAGTGGTACAACACACTTTAAAATTATCTCTGGCGGTGCTGAAGTTGATTTTGAAGCTGAAACTTTTGTAGTCACTACTTCAGAGACCGCTATTTTGCCATGGGATGCAACGCCTACCGCAGTAATCAGTCAAACTAATGCTGTTACTGCGAACTCAACCAAGCCTTTGTTTTTGGCATTGGGAGTTGAGTTTTATCAAGAGATTAATGGGCAAATGTACCCTTTGAAAAATGGTGCTTTTAACCCATTATCAATTGCGAAAGTTGATAGCGGTGTGTAAACTGCAGTTAGAAATTAGAAATCAGAATTTTGAATTATGGTTTTATTTTTAACTAGAACTTATTTCCCTGATGGAACAAATGGTAAACTCGAATGCGAAGGTAAGTTGATTTGTAACACAATTGAATTACCTTGGAAGATGAACGAAACGAAGGTTTCCTGCATTCCTAAGGGGAAATATTTTATTAGAAAGCGATACAGTGCAAAATACAAATGGCATTTGGAAGTATTGGATGTACCGAAAAGAAAATTTATTCTTTTTCATCCTGCCAATAATGCTCAAAAGGAATTACAAGGCTGTATTGCTCCTGTTACTAAACTTTCTGGTCCAGGGCTTGGTTTGATGTCTCGAAAAGCTTTTGAAAAGCTTAAAAGGATTGTTTATCAAGCATTGGATAAAAATGAAAGTGTCGAATTAATTGTTCAATAGGTTTCCGTCTTTGCGGAAATGACAAAAAAGTAAAAAGATGAATAAAATTGTAGAGAGAGCGAGTGCTCCCACACCAAAGTTTTTTAAAGTGCTTCGAACTATTGGATTGGTATTGGCTACTGTTGGTACTGCTGTTTTAACTGCACCAGTTTCTCTGCCAGTAATTGTGACAACCGTTGGTGGTTATGTAGCTGTTGCAGGTGGTGTTATTTCAGCAGTTAGTCAGTTGACTGTTGAGAAGAATGAACAGCCACAGTAATTCAACTTTAGTTGGAACTGCCGGAGGTACTTTTTTGAGTATCGTCCCGAATTTGAACTCAGAAGATTTGATTAAGACAGTGATTTTAGCAACTGTTGGAGCTGTGGTGAGTTTTTCAATTTCGGTGTTGCTCAAATACCTCTGTAAGAAGCACAAAAAATAAGTTTAACTCTCGTTGTGCCCCGAAGCTTCGGGGTTTGGGTTAAACATAATGAAAGCCAAGTCGTAAGACCTGGCTTTTTTTATTTTAAATTTCTCCAAATTGATTGAGTATCACCTCAACCACTACAACTTCTGAATTATACCAATACAAATCGTTGTATTTTGCATAATCTAATGC
>QBMS01000236.1 GCA_003249095.1 Snowella sp. | reverse complement strand
GTTAAGTCCTTGTCTTGTAAGGATTTCATTCTAATAATTAGACTGAACCAGTGCCAAATTTGGTAAAGGCTGGACTTTTTTAATTCTTGGATTCATACCTTATCTCAGTGGTTCAATTTTATAGGGTAGCTGTCCTGATACTGCTAGTTGCCAATTAGCGATTAATTCATCTTTGTGTAACTCAATCCAAGCTTGAAGTAATTTCATTTTAGACTTGGGAATTGATCCTTCAAGGATTTCATCATTCGGGATTGCTTTTCGTCAAACTAACCTACGAAATTATTAAAATAAAAGACAAAATTAATCAGTACAATTCAAGACAATCTAACGAAGCATTATTCATAAATTGTCGGATTATTTCAACGCTAGACCGAAGAATGATTTCAATACGGTTTGTTGGCATATTTCCACACCGTAACCAAATGACTTTTGGAGGTGAACCTTTAAGTTGACTAAGTTCAGGAGAATCGGCATCCTGGGTCACAATGCAAAAATCATGATTCTTAGCAAATTCCCAAATTGTACCGTCATTTACTTCGGCGAGGGCGTGAAATTGGACATGGCTTGAATCTGGAAAAATATCTGCAAGACGATTGATCAGTTTTCGGCTCAAGTTCTGATCGAGTAATAATTTCAAGCAATACCTACCACCGCAATTAGACGATGTTCTCTGTCGGCAGCAAATTCTAAGCAAGCTTTTATATCTTCTTCTGTCAACTCTGGAAAATCGTCTAAAATTTCTGCATGGGTCATTCCAGCCGCTAACCAGCCTAATACGTCATACACGGTAATTCGCATTTTTCTGATACAAGGTTTTCCACCGCGTTTTCCAGGCTCAATGGTAATAATATTTTGATAGTTCATATTGTGTAAATTTTTTAGTTTAGACTTTAATTTTAGCATGGTGGAAAGAGAGGCAATAAAAAAGGCAAACCGAGGTCTGCTAGGTTGCTTGTTGTTTAGTTTTTGGTAGTGGTTGGTTGAGTTAGGGGATACGATCGCGTTTATTTTTAGGGTTAAGTTATGGTGAATGGTTTTTTATTAACGAGATTGCTGATTATTATAAATCAGAGATTAATGTGAAGGCTTGGGGAGAGAGAATGCTAATTTCTTGAAAGGGATTTAGTATTAATAAATCTCGATCGCCACTAATTAGGTAATCGGCTTTTCCATTGATGGCAAGTTCGAGAAATTTGTTATCTTTGGGGTCGCGACAGAGATTAATTTCTGTAATAATTTCAATCATTTCTACGGATTTCATTAGATCATTTAAAAATTCTAGACGCGAGACGGTGGATAGATATTTATCGAATTTTTTTGAACGTCCGAATAGTTCCTGAACTTCGGCAAGGGTAGCGGAAGACATTAGAATTTTTCCACTGACGAGGCATTTATCTAGGACTTGACGTGGAACAGATTTTTTGAACAGTGCGGCACTTAAGATGACATTGGAATCAAGGATAATTCTTTTTTTATTCATTGAGGATAGATTCTAATATTTCTGGTGTTAGTCCGTTGGCTTCTGCTTCATCACTAAGTTTATCCATTGTGGTTTGTAGTTTACTAATATTGATGGCTTCTTTCATCCATTGGTTAATTAGTATCTGAATTTTTTGTTGTTGTTCAGGTTCAGATAATTGAAACGCTTTGGCTACATCGCTATCAATTTCTAGGGAGATAGTTGTCATGGTCAGTTCTATCGGAAAGAAGGAATGTTTATTATCCAATATTTTAGCATCAGCTTTCAGAGAACATAGTAATAAAAAAGGCAAACCAGAAAGGTCTGCCAGGTTGGTTGTTGTTTAGTTTTTTGGAGTGGTTGGTTGGGTTAGGGGATGCCAAGGAGTTTATTTTTAGGGTTAAGTTACAAGGAAAGATGTTTGGAGCTTTTTGGGCTTTCTTTCGTCAACCCAACCTACAGACCTAAATTTTTTTAGTGTTGATCTTTATAGGCTTCTCTGCGATGACGACAACTGAGAATAATAACAGTTAGTGTTTTATCATCAATTTCATAACGCACTCGGTAATCGCCGATTCTAATTCGGTATTCTTGGTCAAATCCTTGTAGTTTTTTAGTTCCTGTGGGACGAGGTTCATTCGCTAATTGTCCGATTTTTTCGATAATTCTTTTATAAATTTCTGGTGTTAATTGTTTTAATTGTTTTAATTGTGTTTGTGGGCAATGGTTCAGCCTGATTAAAGGCAGAAAGGATTACTGGGCAAAGGATTAGAGAAACAAAGAAGCAAATATAAGCTTGGAAGTAATGGTTATAACTTTACAGGGGTGTTAAGGGTAATAATACTATAAATAAATCGGTAAAAAAAGGAGAGAGAGTATGTCAATCCAAAAGATAAAGCCAATCCAAGAGTTTAATGATTCTATATTTTGCAATGGGAAAGAAAAAGAATTATTTAAACGAGACTGTCCTCATTGTCACAGCGAGGAAGTGAAAATTCATTCTCATTACAAAACGAAAAATAATGGAGAGAGAAAAATATTTATCTGTCAAAAATGTGAGTCACTATATTCAGAAACGTATAATAC
>QBMS01000235.1 GCA_003249095.1 Snowella sp. | reverse complement strand
GTATTATACGTTTCTGAATATAGTGACTCACATTTTTGACAGATAAATATTTTTCTCTCTCCATTATTTTTCGTTTTGTAATGAGAATGAATTTTCACTTCCTCGCTGTGACAATGAGGACAGTCTCGTTTAAATAATTCTTTTTCTTTCCCATTGCAAAATATAGAATCATTAAACTCTTGGATTGGCTTTATCTTTTGGATTGACATACTCTCTCTCCTTTTTTTACCGATTTATTTATAGTATTATTACCCTTAACACCCCTGTAAAGTTATAACCATTACTTCCAAGCTTATATTTGCTTCTTTGTTTCTCTAATCCTTTGCCCAGTAATCCTTTCTGCCTTTAATCAGGCTGAACCATTGCCGATTTAGATACTTATTGAAAAATTCAGAAGGTGTTAAACATTCAAATTCACCTGTTTGTTGGACTAAAACTTTAATTAATTTATGATTAGCAGATATAAAACATTGAGATTGACCAATTTTGGCCGTTAAATAAACTCCTACATCTTCACGAGGGATTACCCCCAAAATTTCCATTTCAGCTAACTCAACATCATCAAGCTGGACATAACAAAACTTTAAGTTTTGCCAAATTCTTCCAATTATTTCTCCACTCCAATCTTTATTTTTTAAACGTTTAGCAACTCTGGCAATTTGGTCAATAAGTTCTTCAGAAATTATTACCCCCACAGGATTATCGTTTGGAGCTTCCCAACCTAACCATTGTAGAATTAAACCTTCAGGACTTTCTAGCTCAACTGCACCGATTAAATAAACATTAGTATCTAAAAAAATTAATTCAGGAATTTTTATCATTGTATTGAATCTTGTTTTTGTTGACGTTCTTGAGATATTTCCCGTTTAATATCTTGGACAAGATCAACAATTTTCTCTCTAGAATCATAACCTGCTTCGGTCAAAGATTGTTTTAACTCCTGTTGTAATTGTTCTGCTGACATTAAAAGATGTTGTTGATATTCACTGATTTGTTGCCAAAAGTTATTAACCTCTGTTTCTGTTTCTTCCCAAAGAATGATAACTCTTACCGAACTGGGTGGAGTCCCTTTAATTGGGTGGTCTAAAGATAATTGACCTACCTTATCGATCTTTCCAGTAGATTGAATTGCTTTCATAGTTATAAAGATTTTTGCCAACGACTTTTATTTGCCTGACCTATTCTATCACTACTTCACTCAGACAAATTCTCACTAGAAATATTTGGTAACAAATTCTCACAAAAATATTGACAAGTCCTGAGATATTCGGTTACGATGCCCGCCAAGTCAAATTTCACCTTAAATTTTGGAGAAACAAACCATGACTAAGAAAAACCTCAAACCCCAACAAATCGCTCCTGTATAACGGGATATAAATCAATGCCTGCTAAAGATATTTTTGGCGTTGCTGATTTGAGATATGAATCTTCTTTGGTGATTTGAATTAAACGAAAGTTAGATTTTGGGGGGTGAGTGGTAGAATGTTTATTGGAGAAATGAACCCCAGCCAACAGCTTACTACCCCAGTGCGATCGCGTTGAGATTTTCTGTTTAGCAAAAAGGAAGGGCATAAATTGTTATTGCCAAACAAGGAAAAAGCTTTTATAGAACTTCCCAAACTTACAGATTATTTACTGTCAGAAAGTCATGCCGTTGGCAAATCAAAAGCTAAATTTTTTCGAGAACTCGGTTTTAATCAAGAAAATGTTGCTATCTTAGAACAACAGTTATTAAAATTAGCTCATTTTCAAGATGTTACTGAAACTATCGCAACAGTACATGGCATTAAATGTGTAATAGTTGGGACAATTAATTCCCCTAACGGTAAAATCGTTAATATTCTGACAGTATGGATTATTGATGTTGGTCAAGAAAATCCCCGATTTGTTACCGCTCGACCATTTTCAGAAACTAAGGGCTAAAAAAATATGCTAAAAGAGCTAGATGTAATTACTTTAACCCACGATTTTGAAGATTACAAATTAAAAAAGGGTACTCAAGGGGCGATCGTTCATTGTTATTACGATCAGCAAGCTTATGAGGTAGAGTTTGTCAGTGATGAGGGGGAAACATTAGCTTTACTAACTTTAGAAAGCGGGGATATTCAATTAGAAAGAGACATAATCAAAGGGCAAGTTTTAGAACTTCTTGATTGTTTACCCTCTGATTTATTGGCAGAGGTGCGAGATTTTGCGGAATTTTTAGGACAAAAGCAAAGGAAAGTGAGTTAAATTTCTAAGAATTGACGCACAACCCTTGTCAGTTCGGGGCTTTTGGATTGGGGTGAGTGATTGATGATAGCTTGTAAGCAATATTACTTAATATTAATTACAGGAAGCATTTAGTCAAGAATTCCCACAAAAGTATTGACAAGTCCTGAGCTATTTGGTTACGATGCTCATCAAGTCAAATTTCACCTTAAATTCTGGAGAAACAAACCATGACTAAGAAAAACCTCAAACCCCAACAAGCCGCTCCTGTGCAACGGGAAATCAATACCACTTCCTCTGAGGGTGGTACAGGGCTGACACCCCTTGTCAAGAAGGAGTACTACTACG
>QBMS01000234.1 GCA_003249095.1 Snowella sp. | reverse complement strand
GTATTATACGTTTCTGAATATAGTGACTCACATTTTTGACAGATAAATATTTTTCTCTCTCCATTATTTTTCGTTTTGTAATGAGAATGAATTTTCACTTCCTCGCTGTGACAATGAGGACAGTCTCGTTTAAATAATTCTTTTTCTTTCCCATTGCAAAATATAGAATCATTAAACTCTTGGATTGGCTTTATCTTTTGGATTGACATACTCTCTCTCCTTTTTTTACCGATTTATTTATAGTATTATTACCCTTAACACCCCTGTAAAGTTATAACCATTACTTCCAAGCTTATATTTGCTTCTTTGTTTCTCTAATCCTTTGCCCAGTAATCCTTTCTGCCTTTAATCAGGCTGAACCATTGCCAAGAAGACAAAACTGTGAATAAATAATATGTTACTAATTAAGTCTCCCTTTCATAGGGGGATTTAGGGGGATAAATTACCAATTAACTAGAGGTTTTTAAATGACAAATGTTTATCGTTGTGAAATTGAATTGCATGATAGCCTCTATTATGCCACTCGTGAAATAGGTCGCCTTTATGAGACAGAAGCGATTCTTCACAATTATTCGCTTTGTTATGCTCTTGGTTTGATTAAAAGTGACACCTATCGTTATTTCTGTAAAGAGCAGATTCCCCAGTATGAAGAACATTTAACACAGCTTAATGAACAGCAAATTTACGTCACACCTGCTCGATCGCTACGTCATGCGTCTATCTTAAATACTTGGAAATATGCCAATAATAATTACCATGTAGAAATGACTAAAACCCAGAAAAATATTCCCAGTTTTGGTAGAGCGAAAGAAATTGCTCCTGAGAGTATTTTTGAATTTTTTGTTATTTCTCAAAATGCCCTTAAACTTCCTAAATGGATTCGTTTAGGTAAATGGATGAGTAAGGCCGAAGTAAAAATGGAGCAAACTCAAGTAAAAATAAAAACAGGAAATTTTAGTTGTACTTACCCTTTAAATCCTTTAGACGTAATGTTTACCAATCAAGTTATCAGCTATGACGTGATTAATATGCCGCCTGTGAGTTTAATTCGTAATGTTAGCCTAAATGGAGAATATTATGAAGGGTTAAACTTACCTGTCAATATGGCTTATCGTTTCTCGTAAATATTTGATTAAACCCTAACGCTGATGATCCTAGCCTTTCTTATCACTAAAAATTTGCAAAATATTTAATCAAAAAACTGGTTTTCTTTAAAGAAAGCCAAATCCTTTTTTCTGCTTAATCGGCTTAATAACCGTCTTGCTTTACCTATTTTTCCATCCCGTAAAGCCATTCCTATTAATCGTTTACGCTGATACTTTTGAATTTCTTCCGCTAACGGATGATCTTCGTCAATAGACAAATGAGTTAAGGAATAAAGGGCAGATTCTGGTTTTTCAAGGTCTTTTTTGATTAGACAAAGAATTCCTCCTTCATCATTAGTATAGATAATTTTTTCAATGAATAAGTATTGATCAGGAGCAATATAATTCTTTTGAAAATCTTTTTGAGAATTTCGTTGTTTAAGAATATCGGGATGAATCTTAATTGCGATCGGCAAAAGAGCTTCCATTTTTTCCACCAGCGCGATCGCCTGCTCATAATTATCAATCATTGTTCTTTACTCCAAATATTAACGACTTGAATTTTATTATGCCTCATAGCCTGGTTTTTAACCTTCTTCCCCTATCGCCCATTTATCCCGATTATCTGAGCGGAAGACACTTACACGCTTTATTTCTCACCTTAGTTAGTAGTGTTGACCTTGAATTAGGTAATAACCTGCATTTTTCCCAAGCAGAAAAAGCTTTTACCCTCTCCCCTTTGCAACTTCATCAACCCTACATCCCAAAAAAATTACGCTGGAACTATGAAAAGGCGATCGCAGCTAATCAAGCCTGTTGGTGGCGAATTTCTTTATTAGATGACACCTTATTTGGCAAATTAACTCAATTATGGCTCAATCTTAACCCCCAAAAACCTTGGCATCTCGGCCCAACGGATTTAATGATTACGAGCATTTTAGGAACCCCCCAATCTACTCAACCCTGGGCCAATGCTTCTTCCTATGCCCAACTCTATCAAGAGGCATCAGATCACGAACGAACCTTGGCATTTCAATTTGCTACACCCACAACATTTCGCCAAGGCAAATTTGATACTCCTTTTCCGACTCCTGAATCTGTTTTTAATAGCCTCCTAAAACGTTGGCATAAATATAGTAAGCTCGAATTCAATAATCTCTCTTTAGAGGCAATTTTTCCTAGCTATTTTGATATTAAAACGGAAGTTGTTATCGATTCACGGAGTAAATCCATTGGTTGTGTCGGACAAGTAACTTATCGAATTTTAGGAGATGTTGAGCCATTAATCATTAAGCAATTAAACACCCTGGCAAATTTTGCTATGTACTGTGGAATCGGTCGAAAAACAACGATGGGAATGGGAATGATTAGGAGAGTGAATAGTTGATTGCGATTTGACGGAATCTCAGTATGCTAAGTTGCGATCGCGTCTCAATAAGTTGATTAAGTTAGAGATGGATAGTATTCGTTTTTATTTTCTCTGTGCTTGTTGTCAAAAAAAGGTG
>QBMS01000233.1 GCA_003249095.1 Snowella sp. | reverse complement strand
GTTGAACCTCTTGTATTGCAAACTTTCTAGCCTCCAATTAGACGATACCAGTGCCAATTTGATTCGATTTATAATGATTGATATTTCCTCTTTTAAAATTAATTTTTAAGGTACTACTCCAACTGATTTGGCTATCATCATAACTTACAAAATCATCAACCTTACTTGATCTAGAATTATTTTGATTCCATAAGTTAATTTGAGAGTTATAAAACTCTATTGTTTTCTTTATATTATTTGATAACTCTTTTTCATTAAAATTATAGACCCAACTATCACGGCTAGAATGTAATCCATTACTAAAAAATTTAAAAATACAATCTTTAACCTCTCTCTTTTGACTCCTAGATTCTTTGTTACCAATTGAAATAAAATCTAAAAACTCATCCTCTAAACCATTTGTCAACCAAACATAATTTTTATTCGGTTTGATTTCTTGCCAATGAACTTCCCAATCGCAGCAAGCTGCGGGGTATCACTTCGCTACGCCTCTCACACTTCGTGGTTCGGCTTCACTCAACAGCACCCCTTCGGAAGCTGTTTTTACAGATCGCAGCAAGCTGCGGGGTATGTATCCCACAGAATTAAGATCAACATTAGAAATTTGTCGAAGTTTTTCTAATTGGTTGTACTTTTCTTCCTTGCGCCAAAATTCCCCCATACGGGCATAATAAATTTTTGCTTTTTTCATAAATCCTCTGGAGTTAAACCTGTTTTTTTCGCCAGACGAGCAAGCATTTTGGGGCCTATTTCATCGCTATCCCGAAATGCAAAAATATAGTCTTCCCATCCCACTCTGGCTAACACTTTATGGGAACCCGTTTGACGCTTAACTCGCCATCCTCGCTTTTCTAAAGCTAATAATACGTTTCTTGCTTTTGTTGATGGCCATTGACTCATAATCGTTCCCTTAAGCAGCAATAAAGGCAAAACTATTAAAATTACTACCGATTTCACCCTGTTCCAACTTATCAGCAATTACGCGCAACGCTAAAGCCTGAACTAGAGAGACTGCTTCGATTTGAGTTTGGCCATAGACCATTACACCAGGCAATTCAGGAATATCCGCAATCCAGCGGCCATCCTCTTCCTGTTCGACTTCAATATGAAATTGTTGAGAGATTTGCTGAATCATTGCATTTTACAGTTATGGAAACGAGGAAGGAGATTTTTTCACCAATATATTAACACTAACACCTACCTGAATGCCAAAAACATTATGAGTTGTTCCCGATAACTTGGGATTTTTACGAATATTTCCCCCTAAATCAAAAACATAAATCTGATCAAATTCTTGCTCTAAATATTGCCTCATACCATCAAATGCAATTCCATCAATAAAACTGTTATTTGTCACAAAGGCAACAATGCCCTCATCTCCAATCCTATCCGAAGCCCAACGAATCGCTTTAACATAAACATCAGATAAAGAATTTTTCAAAGTTGCTTTAGATGCCTTAGCGTAGGTTGCCGCCACTCGATCATCAATTCCTGCTGGAACTCCTTTTTTACCCTTATTCGTATATTTACGATTTTTATTATTATCATTTTCATTTAACTGCCCCACATTGTAAGGTGGATTGCCAATAATCACAAAAATATCTGACTTTCTTTGGGTTTCTACCCGCTTCATATTTTCAGGCACAAACAAACTTAACTGCTCAATACTTTGATCCTCAAAGGTATCCACTAAACAAATTCCATCAAAAGATTTGTAACCTCCCGTTTGCTCATAATACTCATGCTCAATATTCATCGACGCAATATAATAAGGCAATAACATCACCTCATTACAATGTAAATCATGCTCATATTTATAGGGTAAAGCTGATTTTTTAATCTCCACAATTTCCTGCATTATCCGCAAAATAAAATTACCCGTTCCCACAAAAGGATCAAGAATATGAACCCCTTTATCTACCAACGATTTTCCAAACTCTCGTTGTAAAATATCTTCCACACTTTTCACCATAAAATTAACAATCGGTTGCGGCGTATAAACAATGCCGTGCGTGTCCGCAATCTTCACCGAAAAACCCTGAAAAAACTTCTCATAAACCGTATTTAAAAAACCTTGCTTTTGCGAAAAATCATCAATCGTCGCTGCCGTTTCTTCGATCGCCCCGTAAAAACGGTCTAACTTACTCAAAAAATGAGAACGACTAAAATGCTTAGAGGTTAACGCATCAATCACTTTTTCAATTTCAACAGCAATCACATTTTTCCGCGCAAAATCAGGATTATTAAAAACACTGCGAAAAATGCGCTCCGTTAATAAATGCTGAATTAACATTTCTTCTACAGCCTTTGCCGACAAATTCGGATTAATCGACTTCTTACATAACTCCCAAAAATGAGGCAATGGTTCAGCCTGATTAAAGGCAGAAAGGATTACTGGGCAAAGGATTAGAGAAACAAAGAAGCAAATATAAGCTTGGAAGTAATGGTTATAACTTTACAGGGGTGTTAAGGGTAATAATACTATAAATAAATCGGTAAAAAAAGGAGAGAGAGTATGTCAATCCAAAAGATAAAGCCAATCCAAGAGTTTAATGATTCTATATTTTGCAATGGGAAAGAAAAAGAATTATTTAAACGAGACTGTCCTCATTGTCACAGCGAGGAAGTGAAAATTCATTCTCATTACAAAACGAAAAATAATGGAGAGAGAAAAATATTTATCTGTCAAAAATGTGAGTCACTATATTCAGAAACGTATAATAC
>QBMS01000232.1 GCA_003249095.1 Snowella sp. | reverse complement strand
GTATTATACGTTTCTGAATATAGTGACTCACATTTTTGACAGATAAATATTTTTCTCTCTCCATTATTTTTCGTTTTGTAATGAGAATGAATTTTCACTTCCTCGCTGTGACAATGAGGACAGTCTCGTTTAAATAATTCTTTTTCTTTCCCATTGCAAAATATAGAATCATTAAACTCTTGGATTGGCTTTATCTTTTGGATTGACATACTCTCTCTCCTTTTTTTACCGATTTATTTATAGTATTATTACCCTTAACACCCCTGTAAAGTTATAACCATTACTTCCAAGCTTATATTTGCTTCTTTGTTTCTCTAATCCTTTGCCCAGTAATCCTTTCTGCCTTTAATCAGGCTGAACCATTGCCAGATTCTTGAATTTTAACAATAATCCTGACTTCACCCTTTTCGGTGAACTTAACCGCATTGTTAGCATAATTGATTAAAATTTGCCCCAACCGCAAGGGATCTCCCAGGAAATTACGAGGCAAATCTCGATCAATCTCAAAAATCAGTTCTAAGCTTTTGGCTGTCGCTTTTTCGGTAATTAGGGTTGCTACATTTTCGAGAATTTTTTCTAACTCAAAATCAATGTTTTCAATGTTTAATTTGCCAGCTTCGATCTTGGAGAAATCGAGAATATCATTGATAACTCCCAGTAAATGTTGGCTAGATACTTGTATTTTTCTTAAATATTCGCGCTGACGCGGCGTTAAATCAGTTTTGAGTGCAAGATGGGTCATTCCAATAATGGCATTCATGGGGGTGCGAATTTCGTGACTCATGTTTGCCAAAAAGTCAGCTTTGACTTGGGTTGCTTCTTCGGCTAATTCCTTGGCACGCCGCATCTCATCTTCAGCCGCTTTGATCTTACTGATATCCGTTAACCAACCGAGTACTCCCATTCGACCTTCATATTCAGTGGCGATAAAAGTCGCCATAATGTCGCGAATTTCCCTGTTTGGGCCGTAAAATTGATAGCGACCGCCCTCGCAGACCCCTTTTTGAGCAAGTTCGTCTAAAATTTGTTGACGATCCGCAAGATTGACATAGATTTTGCGCGGGGAATCCCCAACGTTAAGATCAACGAGATCCACCATGCGGGGATTGGCAAAACGGGTAATGCCATCAACGGTTATGCCCACACCCACAGGGGCTTTATCTAAAATTGATTGTAATTGTTCACGCTGGCGTTGAATTTCTAATTCTGACTGTCTGCGAGCCGTGATATCTCGCACTGATGCAAAGAGACTAAGATTATATTTCCCTAATGCGGGCAAACGGGCTAGACCGATTTCAATGGGAAACTGAGAACCATCCTTACGCAAACCCCATACTTCTAAGTTGCGATCGCCGATTAAGCAAGCCTGCCCAACTTCTTGATCACAGTCTATACAGTCAAAGTGACGAGAGCATACCGTACCAAGACCCAGAATGTCGATATGCTGACCGATTAGTTGGTTAGGGTGATAGCCAAACATTGCTTCCAACGAAGGGTTTGTTAAAATAATCAATCTATTTGAGTCAATGACCAACATTCCATCCGGCGCATATTCGATCATTCCCCGATACCAAGCTTCGGTTTCTGCTAGGATTTTACGTTGATTGCTTTGTAAAGATGTTTCGCGTAATACCACCAGCATGACAATACCTGTCAGTAAGGTTGTCGCTAGGGTAACAGCGATCGCAACGATATGTAACTCAATCCCCTCGGCTGGAGTCCCTCCATCAGGATCGCAAAGAAATTTAGCAGCAGTCATTCCCGTATAGTGCATTCCCGATACGGCGAGTCCCATGACAATGGCAGAACTCAAAAGGACATAACGACGTGCTGCGGCAAAAAAATGACCAATATAGAAGCGAAACCACAAGGCAACGAAGGCCAAAAAAGCCGCGACCAGAATCGATAGGCTAAATAAGAAAGGATCATATTGAACCACGCCATGAAGTTCCATAGCAGCCATGCCAGAATAATGCATTGTGCCGATGCCAAGCCCAAATACCGTTCCGCCTATCAGTAATATTTTGAAGCTCGGTTGAGGACGGGAAACAAAATGCATGGCAAAGATGCTGGCAGCGATCCCCGGAATGATGGAAAAGCCCGTTAGCCAAGGGTTATAACTCATACTACAAGACAGATGAAAACCAAGCATCCCAATAAAGTGCATTGCCCAGATGCCAACTCCCATTGCTAAGCCACTCAGGGACAACAGTGCATGGCGAATCTTTTTACTGCTAACTGGTTCCGCAAACTGCCCCATTAAAAATGCTGTATAGGACGTAAAAATTGCGATCGCGAGTGACAGGATGACTAACCCTGGATGATATTCGCCTTGATGGAAAAGACTGTTTTGAGGAATATTGTTAATAAACTGGAAATAATAATTGCCGAACATAGGTCATTTAAATCTATAGGGAAATTTTGAGCAAAATGGATCGATATGCAACCCTTACAGTAAAAAGCGTTTAAAAATCTAAATAGAATAATACTGCCTTAGTATATCGCTCAATTAAACCACTAAATTCATTCAATTTATGGACAAATCAGTGTTTCAGGTGCTATCCTTCGTTCTCTGATAGAACAGCGATATGTAAATGCGATCGCCGTAACGAATTTTGCTCGTCAGATGCTCATCCAAAAGCCGATGTTAACGTCTAGGCTTCCACTACCCTGTCAATACTAAAAAGCACCCCCTATTGCTAGAGAGTGCCTTTTGAAGAAATATTCAATTAATCGGCTTTTGAAATTAACCGTGAATCGCAGGAGCGGTCAAAGCTACAGGAGCTTGTTCGCCAGATGCTAAATCGAGGGGGAAGTTGTGAG
>QBMS01000231.1 GCA_003249095.1 Snowella sp. | reverse complement strand
GTTAAGTCCTTGTCTTGTAAGGATTTCATTCTAATAATTAGACTGAACCAGTGCCGATTTAACTCACTTAGGAATTATTGTTGATGCAGATGATAATGAGTTACTAGATGAAAATAATAAACCAATAAAAAGATGGCAAAGTTTACGCAATGCTTGTTTGTCTGCAATTCCTGATTTGCCTGAAATTTTACCCAAAACAGGTTTGATTCATTCTGTAGAAAATAATATTAAATTTGGCATTTGGATTATGCCCGACAATCAAAATAAGGGAATGTTAGAAACGTTTTTAGCTTATCTTGTTCCTGATGAATCTGATCATCTTTGGCAATTTGCCCAAAATCAGGCTCAACAATCCAAAAATTATGGAGCTACATTTAAAAATGTTCACAAAGCTAAAGCGGATATTTATACTTGGTTAGCTTGGCAAGATGAACCAGGCAGACAATTACATGAAGCAATCAAAGAGCCTATTTTGAATGCAACACATCCTAAATCTCAAGATTTTGTCAGTTGGTTTAAACGCCTCTATGATTTAGAATAATTTTTGTTAATTGAGGCGATCGCTTTTCAAGTTATTGACAGAGTTGTAAGAGGCGATCGCGGTTCATCGTGAATACCCATTCTACTCACTACTAACTGAAATATTCTTTAGTTTAATTTCATATCGTCTGACATAAATAGAAAATCAAAAATCCGATAAGAGAGCATCAAGACAAGATATACTCAATGGCGAGAACATTGATTTATAAAATTTAAAGCATGGTAGCGGTAGCAGTTTTAGCGGCGGGTAAAGGAACCCGAATGAAATCCACTTTGCCCAAGGTGTTACATACCCTCGGTGGGCGATCGCTGGTAGAACGTGTTTTGGAGAGTTGTAAAGGGCTGAATCCCAGTCGCCAACTGGTTATCGTGGGATATCAAGCCGAACAAGTCAAAAATCAATTTCGCCACAATCCCAATGTCGAATTTGTCGAACAAACGGAACAAAAAGGCACAGGCCATGCCATTCAGCAATTATTGCCCCATTTAGAGGATTTTACGGGAGATTTATTAGTCCTCAATGGAGATGCCCCCCTTCTGCGCCCCGAAACCCTCGAAAATTTACTAGCAGTCCACCAATCTCAACAAAACATGGCCACTCTTTTAACGGCCCAATTACCCAATCCTAAAGGCTATGGACGAGTGTTTTGTGATAGCAACAACCTAGTGAAACAAATTGTCGAAGATCGAGATTGTAACGATGCTCAAAAGCAGAATCACCGTATCAATGGGGGAATTTATTGCTTTAATTGGCCCAAATTAGCGGAAATTTTACCCAAACTTCAGGCGAATAACGATCAGCAGGAATACTATCTGACGGATGTGGTGGATTTTTTCGATCGCGTCATGGCAGTGGATGTGGAAGATTACCTAGAAATTAGTGGTATTAATGACCGTAAACAGTTAGCAAACGCC
Source organism: Snowella sp. (assembly GCA_003249095.1). Taxonomy (GTDB): domain Bacteria; phylum Cyanobacteriota; class Cyanobacteriia; order Cyanobacteriales; family Microcystaceae; genus Snowella. The sequence continues at coordinate 1,374 of QBMS01000231.1, read as the reverse complement.
AATGAAGTTCTACAAAGTCGGATCAAAGATCGGTGGATGATGGCAGGTGTCACCCTGATTAATCCCGATAGCATCACCATTGATGACACGGTGAGCATTGCCCCAGATGTGGTCATTGAACCCCATAGCCACTTGCGGGGAAATTCGGTTATTGGTAAGGGGAGTCGTATCGGGCCAGGTAGCCTGATCGAAAATAGTGAAATTGGAGACAATGTTTCGGTACTTTATTCCGTGATTAATAATAGTAAGGTTGCGTCGGATTGTCGCATTGGCCCCTATGCTCACCTTCGCGGGGAAGCCCAGATCGAAACAGGTTGTCGCATCGGTAATTTTGTGGAAGTTAAAAAAACCACTATCGGCACAAAGTCTAATGTGGCGCATCTCTCCTATCTGGGGGATGCCATCCTCGGCGATCGCGTTAATGTCGGGGCAGGAACGATTACAGCCAATTACGACGGAGTGAATAAACATACAACCGTCATCGGAAACGGCACAAAAACAGGAGCCAATAGTGTATTGGTTGCCCCCGTTAGTCTGGGAGAAAATGTTACGGTGGCCGCAGGCTCAGTTGTAACGAATAACGTGCCTGGTGATGCCCTAGTGATTGCCCGACAACGCCAACGTATTATTGAAGATTGGAAAACCAAAACAGAAGACTGGAAAAATAAGGAATAAACCATGTTAACTATTGCCTTGCCCAAAGGGGGCTTGCTCAAAGACTGTATCGAGCGTTTTCAGCGTGTTGGCTTGGATTTTAGTACTTTTCTCGATCCTAAAAATCGTCAACTGCAAATCACCGATCCCACCCAGACGGCCAAGGCTCTTTTAGTCAGAACCCACGATGTTCCCGTCTATGTGGAATATGGTCAAGCCCATTTAGGGATTGCGGGCTATGATGTTCTGCTAGAAAAGAACCCCGCGATCGCCCAATTAGCGGATTTAAAGTTTGGTCAATGTCGTCTCTCCGTCGCCGTACCAGAAGCCAGTCCCTATCGGCGATCGATTGATTTGCCCCCTCATGGGAAAGTCGCCTCCAAATTTGTCCACTGTGCCAAGGAATATTTTCGGCACTTGGATTTACCCGTTGAAATTGTCCCCCTCTACGGCTCTGTTGAATTAGGCCCTATCACAGGAATGTCGGAGGCGATCGTTGACCTAGTGTCCACAGGACGCACCCTGAAAGAAAATGGCTTAATTGAAATTGATGTTTTATTTGAAAGTTCGGCCCGTCTCATTGCCCATCCCCTTTCCTATCGTCTAAATAGTCATGATCTTCATAATTGGGTAAATCATCTACGGCAAACGATTTGAAGATATTGGAGAGTATCAAGTAGATAATGCTAGTCTGTAAAAGAGTAAAGTTCAAGGAACAGA
>QBMS01000230.1 GCA_003249095.1 Snowella sp. | reverse complement strand
TATTAATCCATTTAAAATTATTCATTATTAACTCAACTCATCTAAAATTAACCATGAAAAAAATGATTCTTCACACCTTAAGCGGTTGTGGACTATTAACAGGAGCCAGCTATCCTTTTCGGATATTAATTTTTTTTAAACAAAATCCTTCCCTTTGGTCTTATATTATTATTCCCCTAATACTCAATCTAATCTTGGGAATTTTTTTCTATCTACAACTCCTAAGCTGGGAAGCAGAATTTTTTGAGATTTTGACCCTTAAGGGAATGGAGTGGCTAAATCAAATAGCTCTAAATTTACCCAGTTGGCTACAAAATTTAGATATTATCTTGATATTTTTAATAGAATTTTTTAAATTGCTATTAGGTCTTATTCTTTTAGTTTTAACAGGATTTATTTTAGCTCAAATTGGGTTTCTTTTAGGAATGCCCTGGTATAGTAAATTATCAGAAAAAATAGAATCTATTAAATTAGGTAAAATAACGATTATCGAGGTTGATTTTTTGACGGAAATTAAACGCGCTCTCTTTTATGAATTCAAAAAAATCATTCTCTTAGTTTTTATCGGTTTACCATTGTTTTTATGTAATTTTTTACCAGGATTTGGAACCCTCATTGCAACGATTGGGGGATTGAGCCTAACTGCAATTTTAACCTGTCTGGATTTTTGGGATCAACCCTTAGAACGTCGGAGATTGGGCTTTCGAGACAAATTAGGCTTAATTGCCAAAAGTTTTCCTTCTAGTGCAGGATTCGGCTATATGTGCCTATTTCTAATTAGTATTCCTCTCCTAAATTTAGTGACTATTCCCCTGTGTGTCGCGGCAGGAACCCTATTTGTCTGCGATCGCCTACTTCCTCGTTATGGCTCCATTTTCAAAACCGATCAAGCCTCTCCATAGGCACGAATTTCACCCGTAACAATGCAATCTAGGGGAATCCCGTCAATGTCATTGGGCAGAGATTTTTTGACTTCCTCGTTGTCAACATAAATCCGTACCGAAGCATCACCAATCCCGAAACCGATCACCCCTGAAATTTTGCCAAATCTTTCTTTAGCTAAGGCTTTGAGAACTTTGAGATCTGCCATGAATCCTTTCTCTCCCTAAAAAATCAATACTGGTTTAATTTTATTGTAATTAAACCTAAGCTTTTGCAGAGTCAAGTATTTTTATTTGTGAGAATAACTTTTCCTAACAAGAGCAACAGACTGAATTACAACTCAATTTAAACCAGTTATGAAGTTCTAGAGAATTTCAATTCCGAAGCGTTGCAAAACAGGCGAAATAGGGCAGGCAAAGGTAATTCCCATACCACCACCGACGAGTAGAGCAATCGGTCGATTGGACAAGGTATCCACGATTAATGATCCCGAATCTCCCCCATTGCTGAAGTTACCCCCAGCCGTTCCTCGGATACTGATTTGGTCTTCCATTTTGGCTTGTCCACTGGGATAGTTGATGGCAATATCTTCAGCTAATCCATCAATAATTCCCTGGGTCAAAAAGGTCGTCCTGCCATGTTTTTTCACGGATTGTCCCTGTAGGGCGGTCATGGGAGGATTCGCTACCCGACCAATACGTTGAATATTAGGCAGTACATCTCCAGGATTGATCACTTGAGCGATCGCTGCATCAATAAAATTACTACCCCCACTAAAATTCAGAGGTTGAAAATCGGTTAATTCTGCGATCGGCGGGTTAATTCCACCGTCTAATCTCCCTGGCTGGAGGATACTGTCCCCAATGCTGGCATTATTCTCATTCGCCAAAATATGGTTATTGGAAAGGATAAATTCCCCTGGCGTTCCATTGGTTTTGCGGACTAAACAACCCAAGGTTCCCGCAGTGACTCTGAAGTGACCAACGGATACACCGCAAGCAGTGGGGCGAGAAAAAGCTTGAATATCACCTACAACAATCACATCCGTTGCTGTCCCATTTATTTCAGAAGGAATCATTTCTTGAGCAGAAAGTTCAGAACGGGGACGTTTAGAGCGGACATAAACCCGTACTGCTAAATCACCGTCAATTCCGCCTCCTGAAATATGTTTCGTTCCAAAGCCAAAGCCAACAATATTACTGCCTGGGGGAATTGCCGTTAATAGACTGGGGGGAGTTTGGTTTTCTTCTACAGTCCCCGCCGCAAAGGACTGTGCGCCAAATAATCTCAGGACTAATTCTTCTTTATACTGTCGTGCCTGTTGACATAATTCTTCGTTCATGAAAATTTATTCCTTTAAAACACAGTTCATTTAAAGCATGACCTATCTTGAATGACAATATACAAATTATGAAGCAATTTTAATACTTAATCAGCAATAATTCGCGATTTTACCGTATTTTTACGGAGAAAATACTTTTTTTGAGTTTTCTAAAATTTTTTTAAGCTTTTTGAGCTTGAGTAAACGCAGAATCGAAATGAATAGACTTCTGAGATTTCTCGATCGCACCTGAAGCGCGGCTGATGGAGACGGGTATCTATAGTTTGAAAAAATTAATTTAAAAAAATTTGCCCTAGATAACCCTGGGTGTTATTGTGTGGTGAGACAAAATTCTATTTACTTTATCTAATAAAATTGGCAGCAAAGGCATGACATACCACCGAGTATTGCTCAAGTTAAGCGGTGAAGCTTTGATGGGAAACTTGGGTTACGGAATCGATCCCAAAGTCGTTGCTGACATCGCCCAGGAAATTGCTGAGGTCATCAATCAAGGTGTTCAATTGGCAGTTGTTGTGGGGGGAGGCAATATTTTTCGGGGCGTGAAGGCCTCCGCCGCAGGGATGGATCGGGCAACCGCAGACTATATTGGCATGATTGCAACGGTGATGAATGCGATGACCTTGCAGGATGCTCTAGAACAGATTGATATTCCCACCCGTGTGTTAACGGCGATCGCCATGCAGGAGGTCGCTGAACCCTATATCCGTCGCCGAGCGATCCGTCATCTAGAAAAGGGGCGGGTCGTTATTTTTGGGGCGGGGTTCGG
>QBMS01000022.1 GCA_003249095.1 Snowella sp. | reverse complement strand
GTAACAGGTAATATTTTTTTGATTGATACAGGAGAAAAACATCTAAATCGAAATTTTGATGTTTTTTTCAGAGTACTTGCCTCCAAAATATTTGGGCGTGAACTAATTCGCAAATGTTATGGAAATGTTTATCTTATGCCAGCGGAGAGAATCGCAATTAATATTTTCTCTAAAGAGATGTCACTAAAAACGAATAAAATGATTGATGATATTAAAGATTATTTACTCAATAACAAAGGAGAACAAGAAGTAAAAGATTTTATTAATAGTGAATCATCTAGGTATCCTCTTCCGATTAGTAACGCCTTACAAATAGCAGAAGATTTATCAAATCTTAGTCGTGCAAATTCCCGATTTGATTGGTTGGCAAAGGAAATTGAGCAAGAAATTTTACAAGGAAAAGTATCCGTCAATGAGTATGGAGATTTTGAATTTACTCCCCATGATAGTGACAACGAAAAGCTTGCTATCCATTTAACAGGTTCAATCGTCAAAAGTTTTGCCAGCATCGTTTTTTATTTTAGACATCTGGCAGAACCAGGAGATTTTATTATTATTGATGAACCTGAAATTAATTTACATCCCGATAATCAAGTTATTCTTGCCCGTATTCTTGCTAAAATTGTCAACAATGGATTTAAACTAATGATCAGTACCCATAGTGAATATATTCTTAAGGAGATAAACTATTTTGTGAATATGCAGAATAAGCCTGAAATTTTTACCGCTATGTCTGAAAAATATGGCTACACTCAAGATGTTTTGCTTAATCCTGATGATTTAAGTGTTTATTTGTTTCGAGATGATGGCAGTTGTCAAGAAATTTTTGTTCAAGAAGATGGTTTTGATATTGAAACTATTGATAAAGTTATTAATGAGCAATCCCAAAAAAGTTTAAGTGTAGCAGGATGGAACAACTAAAAATCTCACCAGATGATTTCACTCAACTTATTAATTTGTTTAACCAAAATTATAGGGGAGAACAAGAAAGTGCTTGCTGGATATTGGAAGAGCGTGATCCAAAGGCAAAATACAAAAAGTGTATTTTGAGAAATTATGGCAAAAGCCTTCTTTTAAATACTGATAATGATGAAATTCACTGGAGAAGAATTTTAGCTGGTCAAACAAAAGATATTCATAGAAAATGCGATTATGTCTTGCTCTCTCTAATAAATGAAACGCTATATGTATTCTTTATCGAAATGAAAGGAGATCAGCTTACGACTGCCCGAAAACAAGTGAATAATACATATTTCTATTTTTTATATTTAATGCAACTTATTTTACATAACACCTCAATTTCTCAATCTACATCTATTAATTATAAAGGAATAATACTTTGCTCAAAAAGTAAGTCTTCAATAAAAGCCAGGAAATTCCAACCAATTCCTGATCCAAAGACAAATCTCAAATTTTTTGTATTAGGTCAGTTCGATGAATTGGATTTTAATGGTTTAGACTTAGATTCCTGAATTCTTTATAATGATTGCATTTTGCCATTACTGAATTAAAACTGTAAGACTCTGATATTTGTGTAACTTTGACTAGACTAAACAGAATAAAAAAATTTGACATAACGATTTTTCTTAGTCTTAACAAGCATCACAAATTTTAATGATGATGGCCGTAAGCTCCTGCTTCGGGTTGGAAAGGTTTAATTTCTTCTTTGATTTCAACCCCTAAATAGATTAACATTTCGGCTAAAACAGAATCGGGTTTGAGGTGGAGATAATCGTGAGTAATTTCTACAGGAACATGGCGATTCCCTAAATGGTAAGCAACGCGCAGTAAGGTTAAGGGATTAGACGCTAAGACGGTTAAAACGGGTTCGGGTTTGGCCAAAATTTCGATCAATTCACCACTTTCTGCTGCTAAAAAATCTCCATTTTGTATGACAATTCCCCTGGGTAATCGAAAAAAGAGGGTTTGTCCCCCTGGAGCATCAAATCGATGACGGGTTCGCGTCCGTTCTTCGGCAGTGAGGGATAACGTCAATAGGGGCTTGAGGGCGGGAACGACTTCTGCCTTGGGGATGCGATGGATAAAAATAAGCATTAATCTAGAGCAATAATAAATTTAGGATAAGCTGTTACATATCTAAATACCATATAATCAACATAATAAAAAAAGGAGAATAAAGCAATGCCAGCAAAAAACTTTCTAAAAATAGACCAAAAAGAAAAACTATAAAAAGCTCTAAAAAAAAATTGACATACTGATATTCGAGAAAGAATTTTGATATATTTTTATTACTGAATGACGAAAAAACTCAAGCGGAAATTGCTATTTTTTTTGGGATGCAGCTTGAAAGAAGTAGCCTATTGGTGTGTGAAGGTCGATCCAGAAAATTTAGAAAGCTTAGTAGATGAAAGAATGAAAGGAAATTATCAAACTAACAGAAGAATATATAAAATTATTATTGAAAAAAATTGAAAGTGTTTAAAAGAATGCGTCATCTTTGAAAGGATCTTCGAGTCTGCTCAATACTAAAGATTTAAACTAACCATAACTAAATCATAAGTAGTGCTTAATTTTTTGATGAAGAAATAGTAATCAAGATAAATTTTCTTCTGAAAAAGTTAGGATACTTAAAACGCAATGGCTGGTAATCACGTTATTTTTATCCATCCCGATGGAACAAGTCCTTCTCACTTCGCCTTTGCTCGCTTTGTCGATCAGGGTCCTGACGGACGCTTGAATTGGGATAAGCTCGAAAAAACTGGAGTTTATCTTGGTCACATGGAAGACCAACTAGGGGGAACATCCAATGGCGGAGCCATCACCCACGCAACAGGGGCTAAGGTTTATGCAGAATCCTTTGGGTTTGAAGCGGGTAATGCTCCAATTGTGTCCCTCAATGGTAGTAATAAAACAATTGTAGAATCGGCGATCGCAGCTAATAAGGTAACGGCGTTAGTTCAATCGGGTGCAATTTTTGAACCAGGTACGGCTGCTTTTGTGGCTAAGACGGAAGAAATCGTCAATCCTGATGGTTCCCGCATCGTACCCCGTGCCCAGGCCGCTGAAATTGCCAAGCAGGTGATTGAGTCTGGGGTTGATTTCATCATGGGCGGTGGGGAACTGAACCTACTCCCCGTCGGTACCGATGGATTTCACGGTACGGCGGCCCAGTATGATGCCCTAAGTAGCAGTTCTGTAGTGCGTCCCACAGAAAATCTGATTGATTTGGCGAAAAGCTTGGGTTATACGGTGGTTTATACTGAAGCCGAACTGAATGCCCTACTGGCTCTACCCCAACTTCCCACTAAAGTTTTAGGAGTTTTCGCGCCGATTCATACTTTCAATGATCGTTCTGAAGAACAGTTAGCGGCGAATAATCTTCCCTTGTATTTAGAGACGGCTCCCACGATCGCCGAAATGCTGGCAGTTACCCAGAAGTTAATGGAGGCTCATCCCAACTTTGATAAGGGTTCGATCACCATTCTGGAAGAAGAAGGAACCGATAACTTTGGCAATAACAACAATGCCCCTGGAACCCTTGAAGCTTTACGTCGGGCTGATGCCGCGATCGGCGTGGCCATGGAATTTGTTGAAAAGTATGAAAACACCCTGATTGTGACGGCGGCGGATAGCGATGCGGGCGGTCTGCAAGTGCGCGATCCCTTGGGTACTGGCAATGTGGGTAACATCAACAACAACCCCATTGACGGTAGCGGCGATCGGAACGTGCCGCTGGATGGTCAAAACGGTGTAGGCACGGCTCCCTTTACTTCGGCCCCTGATTCTAACGGTGATAGCTTTAACTTTGCTATTGGCTGGTCTGGTCTGCCAGATTTTAGCGGTTCCATTGTCTCTAAGGCTCACGGTCTGAATGCCGATAAATTACCCGCTACCTTAGATAACACGAAAATTTACGAGTTGATGTATGAGACCCTATTCGATACCGAATTGGAAGCTCGTAACGAAGAGATGATCGCTCCCGCTCCTGCCGCCACTGCTGATACTGGCAATGTGATCTTCATTCACCCCGATGGTACCAGCCCTTCTCATTACATGGCTCTGCGGAATATTGATCTGGGCCCAGACGGACGCTTGAACTGGGATAAAATGTCCAACGCTGGGGTTTACCTCGGTCACATGGATAACCAGTTAACGGGAACCTCTAATGCGGGGGCTGTTACCCATGCCAACGGCGTTAAGGTCTTTAATGAGTCCTTTGGTCTCAATGCAGATAATTCGGAAGTGACTTCCGCTTCTGGCAAACTAGGTTACACTATTCTCGAAGAAGCGATCGCAGCAGGTAAAGGAACAGCCCTAATCCAATCGGGTCACATTGGCGAACCTGGAACAGCGGCCTTTGCGGCGGCTACCACAAACCGAGATGGGGACAATACCCGCGCCCGTGATAAAACGGCGGAAATTGCCGAACAGGTGATTCGCTCTGGAACCCAAATTATCATGGCGGGCGGTGAGGTTTACTTGCTACCCAAAGGGACTACGGGGTTCCATGTGACGGCAGAAATTGATGCAGAATACAGCGATGTAGCTGATCGTCCCAGTATCAATTTAATTGAGTTGGCGAAATCTTTGGGATATACCGTTGTTTATACGGAAGCGGAAATGAACGCCGCCGTAGCAACCGCCACTGCTTCCACCAAATTACTGGGAGTTTTTGCGGCCAATCACACCTTTGACGATCGCCGAGAAGAGGCCTTGGGATTAAATACAAATAATCCGCTCCCTCTTTATGTGTCAACTGCTCCCACTGTGGCAGAAATGCTGGATGCCTCTTTGAAGATCCTCCGTCAAGATCCAGACGGGTTCTTTGTAGTAGTGGAAGAGGAAGGAACCGATAATTTTGGCAATAATAACAATGCTGTCGGTACTATCGAAGCCCTACGACGGGCAGATGCGGCGATCGGCGTAGCAATGGATTTTGTTAATACCCAAGATCCCAATACCCTAGTGCTAACTGCTGCCGATAGTGACGCAGGGGGAATGCAGGTCTATCAATTCGCGCCCTATCCCCGTGCTAGTGGTAATTTTGATGCGAGTAATCCCAATTTGGCGGATGAACAACCCGAAGTTCCATTTATCAATGTTAATCGCACTACCACCAACACTAGCCGCGTTTATTTAGACGGGCCAGAAGGGAGTACAGCCACCGAAGGGCAGCCTTGGAAATCCTTTAATACCGAAGATAGCATTGACGGCCCGATGGGGAATTTTGGGATTGCCTGGGTAGGAACTCCTGATTTTCCTGGCAGTATTGTTTCCAAAGCGCATGGGATGAATGCCGACAAACTCCCCAGTACGTTGGACAATACCCAGATTTATGATCTCATGTATGAAACCCTCTTTGGGGTAACTCCTGATTTTGCCGCCAGTCAACGGGAAGCAAAATTGATTGTTGGTACGTCAGGTGTGGATAAACTAATTGCTGGGACTCCTGAAAAGCCGTTTGATGGAATCAACGATTTGGTCTTTACGGGAGCGGGTAATGATGAGGTGGATGCGACGACAGCCCCTTCTTTAATCGCGGGTAATAATCGTATCAATACGGGCAGCGGTGCTGATGAGATTTTCGTCAACAACGGCGATCGCGCTAATGGCGGCAGTGGCGATGATTACTTTGATGCCAGTGAAGCGTCAGGCTATCGTCTTTCTGGCGGAAAAGGCAATGACATCTTTGACCTCGGTATGAGCGGTCGGGCGATCGGTGGCGATGGCGATGACCAATTCTATGTTGGTGAATATGGCGATAACCTGCTGGCAGGCGGGGCGGGCGCAGACCAGTTCTGGCTCTTAACCGATGATGCGGCTTGGATCGAAATTCCCAACACAGTGACAGACTTCACTCAGGGCGTGGATGTCATTGGCATTATGAGTCAAGGCACAGGGGTTGGTTTTGCTAGTCTTTCCTTCACGGGAAATAGCATTGCTCTCAATGGAGACACCTTTGCGACTCTGACGGGGGTTAATACCAGCACTTTAACGGCGGCAGATTTCGTCTTTATGTAAATTAAATTAACTTTTTAAACTCCCTGGTAACTTTTAAGGCTTGCTAGAAACCAGGGAGTTTTTGCTCTTTTTTCACCTAACAATTCTCGTAAAAACCGAATATCAATTCCGCTTCTATTTTGAGGATGCAATGAGATAAGAATAAGCATGAATCTCTAGCAATAATAAGTTTAAGAGAGTATGAGTGGTGTTTCTGCGATCGCCTCAAGAATTATTGATTTTTCTGGGCTTAAGATTTTCAGAAGTATCGATAACATCATGTCCAGACAAGCAACACTCTAACAAGTTCTTCTTCAAAGCTTTCTCTGCTGATAAACAAAGCATAATGCCTCCTTAACATTAACGTGGCATCGTCATTAGAGTGTACTAAATTTTTAGAACAAATTTCCCTGAAGTCATCTGAAATCAGTTATTTTCTAACCTAAAAAAATTAAGACATTACTACTAAAAGTACACCTATTCGCCTTATCTTCACAACGAATTACAGCCTCAATTATGCCTAATCTTCTCTTTGATACCAATCAACCTTCCCAAATAAAGCCCCTAGAGGGGTATCGGGTTGATCCTCTCTTCACTGTTGGTGAAACCCTGGGTGACTATACACCCATCGGCATCTTAGACGGGACGGGAGCCTATAGCCTCAACGACACTACCGTGCGAGTCTTGGTTAACCATGAAGTTGGTAGCGATGTGGGCTATCAATATACTTTGGCAAGCGGTGCAGAATTGACTGGCGCACGCATTAGCTACTTTGATATTGATAAGCGCACCCTTAAAATTATTGACTCTGGGTTAGCCTTTGATACGATCTACAACCGTGCAGGCGAAGAAGTTACCCCCACAACTCCCCTCGACACCATTGAAGGCGAATTTGGCCTAGACCGTTTTTGTGCCGCTAATCTGATGGAAGCCTATCAGTTCGGTAATGGTCGCGGCTTTGCTGACACCATTTACTTCGCAGGCGAAGAAACTGATAACGGTACGGAATTTGCTTTAAATGTAGAAACCAATGAACTTTGGGCTTTACCTTGGCTCGGTGTCGCGGCTTGGGAAAGTGTGACGGAATTGGATACGGGAACCACCGACAAAGTGGCTTTATTAATTGGAGATGATCGCGGCCCCGCCCCTCTTTATCTCTATGTGGGGACTAAGGGCGTTGATTATGACGAGAATGGGCAAATTAATTTCCTAGAACGCAATGGTTTAACGGGTGGGAATCTCTACGCTTGGGTCGCTGATGATCCCAGCAACAATGCCGATGTTATTGAAGCGGATGCTCGTGACTTTAGCGGTACGGGTAACAGCACGAAAGGTCGTTTTGTCGAGGTAGATATTTACGATGAAACGGGAACTTTACCTGGTTATGATGACCTTGGTTTTGCGACTCAAGATACTCAGGATGCTTTAGCCGCAGATGTTAACGCCTTTTTAATGTCTCGTCCAGAAGATTTGGCAACCAATCCCAATAAAGGGAATCAAGCGGTAGTCGCTTCTACGGGTCGGACAGGTATTTTTGATGATGCCGATGTATGGGGAACAACCTACATTGTGGATGTTAATTTCACCGATTTGGCTAATGGCAATATTGGCGGTGATATTAAGATTCTTTATGATGGCAATGACTTTGAAACCAATGGAGTCAGCCATCCTGATTACGGCCTGCGTAGCCCTGATAATTTAGACTGGGCCGACGATGGCAAAATTTACCTACAAGAAGACCGTGCCATTAGTTCTAGTCTGTTTGGCGCAACTTCGGGAGAAGAGGCTTCTATCTGGAGCATTGATCCTAATGCTACTGCTTCTGAAACAACCTTAACTCGCATCGCTCAGATTGACCGTAGTGCCGTGCCTTCTGGCCAAACCGATTCCTCTCCTAACGATATTGGTAACTGGGAAACTTCAGGGATTCTGGATGTTTCTACTTTGTTTGGTGCTAAACCTGGTGAATTGTTTGTGTTTGATGTTCAAGCCCACAGCCTCCGTGATGGTTCGATTATTACTGCTACCAATCTTGATGGTAATGGCGATGGAACTAAGACCAGACAAGAAAACCTGGTTGAAGGGGGTCAGTTATCATTTTTGATTGCTCCTGACGCGACTCTTCCTCAAGATTCTTCTTTAGTTGCAGGCAGTACTTCTGGTGCTGATACTATCGAAGCGAAGATCACCACAGGTTTTGATGGTGTTAATGATATCGTCTTTTCTGGTGCTGGTGATGATACGGTGGATGTTGCCGTTGGGGGAACTTTAACGGGCTTTAACCGTATTAATCTCGGTAGCGGTAAAGACACTGTTTTTGTCTCTGACGGCGATCGCGCTAATGGTGGCAGTGGGGATGATTACTTTGATGCTATTGAAGCGTCAGGCTATCGTCTTTCTGGCGGCAAAGGAAATGATATCTTTGACCTCGGTATGAATGGTCGGGCGATCGGTGGCGATGGCGATGACCAATTCTATGTCGGTGAATATGGCGATAATCTCCTTTCTGGCGGGGCGGGTGCCGACCAGTTCTGGCTCCTAACCGATGATCCTGCCTTGATCGAAATTCCCAACACGGTGACAGACTTCACTCAGGGCGTGGATGTCATTGGCATTATGAGTCAAGGGACAGGGGTTGGTTTTGCTAGTCTTTCCTTCACGGGAAATAGCATCGCCCTCAATGGTGACACCTTTGCCACTCTGACGGGGGTTAATACCAGCACTTTAACGGCTGCTGATTTTGTTTTTATGTAAATTGACTTTTTAAACTCCCTGGTGACTTTTAGGCTTTTTCTAAAAACCAGGGAGTTTTGTGTTTCTCAGAATAAAAATTTTTACCTAAATTATTCATTGAGTTGATCAAGAGATTAAAATTATGCCTAAATTAATTGGATTTGCTTCGTTGCCTGCGGATACTTTCGCTGAAGGCCCCCCTTCAGGAGCTGCTTTAACCAATCCGACCAACGATCGAGAAACCCCTTTTACGAGTCAACCTGTTCAAGGTTTGAGCGGCGTTCAATTCGCGCCTGATGAGGGAGGTAAAAGTTTTTGGTTTCTGTCGGATAACGGATATGGAGCTAAAAACAATAGTGCAGACTTTTTACTCCGTTTACATCAAGCCGATCCCAATTTTGCAGGTCTTGAATCTGGGACTGGAAGCGTCAATCTACAGGGCTTTATTCAACTCTCAGACCCTAATAAATTGGTTCCCTTTGAGATTGTTAATCAAAATACATCAGAACGTTGGTTAACGGGCGCGGATTTTGACGTGGAATCCTTTGTCATAGACGCTAAGGGAGATTTATGGATTGGGGATGAATTTGGCCCTTACCTGTTGCATTTCAATTCCCAAGGCGTACTGCTAGAGGCCCCGATCGCCATTCCGAATCAAGGCATTCATCCAACGCTGAACGGACAAGACCCCTTAGTAATTGGGCATCGAGGAGCCAGTGGGGAACTGCCAGAGCATACCCTGGAGGCTTATAAATTAGCGATTTTGCGCGGTGCAGATTTTATTGAACCCGATTTGGTCTCCACGAAAGATGGTGTTCTCATTGCTCGCCATGAACCGAACTTAATCAATACGACCGATGTGGCTAACCGTCCCGAATTTGCCGATCGCAAGACAACCAAAATGGTGGATGGTGTGACAGAAGAAGGGTTCTTTGCTTCGGACTTCACCTTGGCAGAAATCAAAACACTCCGCGCCATCATGCCCCAGGGCTTCCGCGATCAGGTGTTCAACGGGGTACTAGAAATTCCTACGTTTGCAGAAATTATTGATCTGGTTAAAACGGTCGAAGCGCAAACAGGCAAAAAAATTGGTATTTATCCCGAAACCAAACATCCCACTTACCACGATGGTTTGGGTTTGTCTTTAGAAGAAAAAGTATTAACGGTTTTGAAAGAAAAAGATTTTACCGATCCCAGTCGGATCTTTATTCAATCCTTTGAAGTCTCGAATCTCAAAGAACTGAATGACACCCTCATGCCTGCCCAGGGTTTAGATATTCCCCTGGTGCAACTGCTAGATGCCTATGACGTGGCGTTAGATGGTTCCTTAATTTATCAAGATGTTAATGCCCGTCCCTACGATTTCACGGTGAAAGGCGACACGCGCACCTATGGTGATTTACAAACGCCTGAAGGATTAGCAGAAATTGCGGAATATGCCGACGGGATTGGCCCTTGGAAACGCATGATTGTTTCGGTCAAGGGAGTTGATGCCAATGGAGATGGTAATGCGGACGATGTAAACGGGGATGGAGCGGTGAACGATGCCGATAAGACAACCCTCGCTCCCAGTAATCTGATCGAAAATGCCCATACTGCGGGTTTATTGGTTCATGCCTATACTTTTCGCAACGAAGCCCGTTATCTAGCGGCGGATTATCAAGGCAATCCCGAATCGGAATATCGTCAGTTTATTAATCTAGGCGTGGATGGTTATTTCACGGATTTTCCTGGAACAGGCGATCTGGTACGATCACAAATTACGGATTCAGAGGTGCGATCGCCGCAAAATCCTACTGTTCTCAGTAAGCCTGAATTTGACACCCTCACAGGCAACGCTCCCATTGTGATTGGCCATCGGGGAGCCAGTGGAGAACGTCCCGAACATACCCTCGCAGCCTATAAATTGGCGATCGCCCAGGGCGCGGATTTCATTGAACCCGATTTAGTCGTCACCAAAGATGGCATCCTCGTTGCCCGTCATGAACCGATGTTAGCGGTCTTAAATGCCGATGGTTCTTTGAATACAACGGATACCAGCACCGATGTCTATGAGCGTCCTGAATTTGCTGATCGTCTAACAACCAAAAATCTAGACGGAGTGGATCGCAAAGGTTGGTTTGCCGAAGATTTCACCCTAGCCGAACTCAAAACCCTCAATGCCATTGAACGTTTACCTGCTCTACGGGGAACTCGTTTTGATAATGATCAATTAAAAGTTCCAACTTTGACAGAAATTATCGATCTGGTCAAACAGGTAGAAACGGAAACGGGACGCAAAATCGGTATTTATCCCGAAACTAAACACCCGACTTTCTTTAGTCAACAGGGCTTTAACACCAGCCAATTATTAATCGATACTCTCAAAGCGGCTAATTTCACTGACCCGACTCGCATTTTTATTCAATCCTTTGAGGTAAGCAATCTTCAGAATCTGAAAACGGCAATTATGCCCACCGCAGGGGTTGACATTCCCTTAGTCCAGTTATTTGGCGGATCAGGAAGTCCCTACGATTTTGTGGCTAAAGGCGATACTCGTACTTACACTGATCTCGGCACTCCGACGGGACTAACTGAAATTGCCACCTATGCCGATGGAATTGGCCCCAACAAACAGCGTATTGTTCCCCTCAATACCGTTGATAGCAATGGCGATGGACAAGCCGATGATCTCAATGGCGATGGGATAATCAGTGACGGCGATCGCGTAACGGGAACTCCCACAAATTTAATTACCAATGCCCATACCGCAGGGTTATTCGTCCATCTTTATACCCTACGCAATGATCCTTTCTTTCTGCCCAAGACTTACAACGGTGATCCAACGGCTGAATTCAAGCAATTTATTGATTTAGGGGTGGATGGTTTCTTTACTGATTTTCCTGGAACAGGGCGATCGGTCGTGGTGAATGAGTATTTAGCAGGAACGGGCTACACTAACCCCAATAACAACCTCAATACCCCTTATTTTACCGATTCCCCTGTTTTTTTCGATCCCAACAATCCCTACTGGGGCGATCAAGTTGTGGCTAATTTGAATCGTTCCCAGGGTCTTGAAGGCATGGGCTTTAGTCCCGATCGCCAGACCCTTTATCCTATGTTGGAAGGAACGGTTGTGGGTGATCCAGCAGGAAGTTTACGCATCTATAAATTTGATGTCGCTAGTGGTCAATATCAAGGCTTAGTCGGACGTTATCAACTTTCTAGCCCTAGTAACGCCCTGGGAGACCTAACGCCTATTAACGATCATGAATTTCTCTTAATTGAGCGAGATAATCTTCAAGGCAGTAGCGCGGCTTTTAAGAAAATCTTCAAAGTTAATTTCAGTCAGATTGATGCGAACGGCTTTGTCGCTAAACAAGAAGTGGCTAATCTGCTGACTATCCAAGATCCCGATGATCTTAATAAAGATGGCAGTAATACCTATACCATGCCTTTTCAAACGATTGAAGATGTCTTAGTGTTGGATAGCAAAACGATTTTAGTGGCCAACGACAACAACTATCCCTTTTCCATTGGTCGTCCTCCTAATATCGACAATAACGAAATCGTGGTGATTGAACTGGATCAACCCCTCGCCCTAGATAATCGTTTAGGAACCGCCGCCGCCGTTACTGAAGCGTCCCAGTTAATTTCAGGAACTGCTGGCAATGATACCGCGATCGCCAATGATCCCAATAGTAACGTCATCCTAGACGGGATTAACGATACGGTTTTCACAGGAGCAGGTAAGGATGAAGTCGATACGACTTCCGTAATTAACTCTCCCCTTTCACGCGGTAATCGCATTAATACGGGCAGTGGTGCTGATGAGATTTTCGTTAACAACGGCGATCGCGCTAATGGCGGCAGTGGCGATGACATTTTTGATGCCAGTGAAGTGTCGGGCTATCGTCTCTCTGGCGGCAAAGGCAATGACATTTTTTACCTGGGTATAAGCGGTCGGGCGATCGGTGGCGATGGCGATGACCAATTCTATGTCGGTGAATATGGTGATAACCTGCTGGCAGGCGGGGCGGGTGCCGACCAGTTCTGGCTCCTAACCGATGATCCTGCCTTGATCGAAATTCCCAACACGGTGACAGACTTCACTCAGGGCGTGGATGTCCTTGGCATTATGAGTCAAGGCGTAGGGGTTGGTTTTGCTAATCTTTCCTTCACGGGAAATAGCATTGCCCTCAATGGAGACACTTTTGCGACTCTGACGGGGGTTAATACCAGCACTTTAACGGCTGCTGATTTTGTCTTTAATGTAAATTGACTTTTTAAACTCCCTGGTAACTTTTAGGATTTTTCTAAACATCAGGGAGTTTTATTTTTTGATCAAATGAAGAAATGCGATCGTCTAACCAACATAACTTAACAATAATCCAAAGCTAACGATCCCTTAACCTGGGCATGAGATCCTACTTTAGGGAAGTAATAAAAAGCTCTAGCAATCTCTATTCAAACAATTTTTTAAGGATCAGACATGGCGACCATCAAAGGAACAATTAATAACGACTTACTTCTATCTGGTAAAGAGTTTGACGGATTAGAGGACGTGATTTTAGGTCTAGCAGGTAACGACAAAATTGATGCAGGTTTGGGGTTTGGCGGTAATACTGTTGGGGGTGGTACAGGGAATGATGAACTAGATGCTGGAAAAAATGATTTACTTTTAGGGGACACGGGAAACGACGAATTAGATGCGAGCGATGAAGGCGGTAATAACAGTCTTTATGGTGGAGAAGGTCAAGATACACTCTACGCAGGCGAAAATGATCAGGTTTTTGGGGGCGCGGGTGATGACAACATTTTTGCAGGAACAGGCAATAATACGCTCTACGGTGGTACAGGACGCGATCGCTTCTGGATTGTGAATGCAGAGGTTCCCACTAGCGTCAATACCGTTGCTGATTTTAATGCCCAAGCCGATCAAATTGTGATCAAACTGAATGGCGTAAATTCTTTAACAAATTTAAGTTTTGAACAAACGGGTGCAGATACCGTTATTAAATTAGCTGTTACAGGAGAAAGTCTCACGATCCTACAAAATACAGCTAGTACGGTTTTTAATAGCAATAATGTCATTTTTGATGAGACCGCGCCCCTCAATGCCACCCCAGCCTTAAATAATCCCAAAAAGCAAGATCGTAAAACTGTTACTGGGGTAGAAAATCTTGGATTAGTCACGTTTACTACGAATACATCGTTTAAAGAGACTCAAGTAGGTGGTTTATCAGGAATTGTCTATGATCAAGCCCAAAATCGCTACTATGCCATTTCCGATGATCGCAGTAGCATTAATCCCGCTCGCTTTTATACCCTAGAAATTAATCTCAGTGATGGTCGCCTCGATAGTGGGGATGTCAGTTTTACTCAAGTAACAACGCTGTTAGATAGCCAAGGAAACCCTTTCCCGACCAATAGTTTAGATACGGAAGGCATTGTCTTAACCGAGAATGGTAGTGTTTATATTAGTTCCGAAGGCGAAGTTCGCCCCGATATTCCCCGTCTTGCCAATCCCTTTGTTAATGAATTCTCTCTTTCTGGTCAACAACTCAGTCAACTGCCGATTGATGACAAATTTTTTGCGGTTGATGGCACGACAAAAGGCATCCGCAATAATTTGGCTTTTGAGAGTTTAACCCTTACTCCCGATGGGCGTTATCTTTACACCGCAACAGAAAATGCCCTCGCGTCTGATGGGACTGCGGCAACCCTAACGGATACCAGTCTTTCGCGTATTGTGAAGTACGATCTCACAACGGGACAGGTCGTAGCCGAATTTGTCTATGAAGTGGAACCCATTCCCAAGGCTTCTAATCCTATCGGAGGCTTTGCGGATAACGGTTTAGTTGAATTATTAGCCATTGATAATAACGGAACCCTACTCAGTCTAGAACGTTCCTTTGCGGTAGGAGTGGGCAATACGGTCAAACTTTACCAAATTCAGACCCAAGGAGCCTTAGATGTTAGTTCCTTCGATGATCTCTTTTGGAAAGCAGAAAATACTCGTTTTGCCATTGATTCTCCCGTTAAGAAGACGTTATTAGTTGATTTTCAAGCAGATTTGGGTATTACTCCCGATAACCTGGAAGGTTTATCCTTGGGGCCAGTTCTGCCCGATGGCCGTCAATCCTTAATTGTGGTCAGTGACAATAATTTCAGTACTACTCAAACGACTCAGTTTATCGCCTTGGGTTTAGATATTCAAACTACGCCCGCCGTTTTACCCGTCATAGAAACGGCCGATGCAATTGATGATGCCAATGGTGAAACGACTACGCTGGGTTTATTAGGCGATTCGGATGATCCAGCCGTTTGGATTGATCCTGATAATGCCGAAGATAGTTTGATTATCGGGACGCTCAAAGATGGTGGTTTAGCCGTTTTCTCGTTGGATGGTGAGGTGCTACAAAAGATTACTCCAACGGATATTTTGGGAGCTACGGCTGATTTTGGAGATCTGCGCTACAACAATGTGGATGTTCTCTACAATTTCCAACTCGGCACGGAAACTGTTGATATTGCTTTAGTGAGCGATCGCGCCAATGACACACTCAATCTTTTTAAAATCGACCCCACTACCCATACATTAGTTAACCTTACCTCAAGCCAATTGCTCGCTCCAGCCTTTTCTGTTTTTGGGGTTGATGATGGAGATGCGACAGTTTATGGGTTAGCGGGTTATCGGAGTCCTGTTAGCGGTAAGTCCTACGTCTTTGTTACCCAGGCAGGCGGCAACAAAATTGCCCAATTAGAACTTAAAGCGGATGCCCAGGAATTAATCACGGCGGAAGTTGTCAGAACGATTAATTTGCCGATCGCCGCAGGAAAAACAGCGAGTGATTATCAATCGGAAGCGATCGCAGTGGATCAGGAAAAAGGCATTGTTTATCTAGCAGTAGAAAATGAAATCGGCATTGTCAAATTTGCGGCCGAACCCAATGGGGGAAATACAATCACGGTTGTCCGTCCAGTGGATTCTTCCGAATTGACCCCCGATCTCGAAGGATTAGCCATTTACTACGGCCCCAATGGTACAGGCTATTTGGTTGCCTCCAGTCAGGGAGACAGTAGTTACGCTGTTTATAGCCGAGAAGGTAGCAATAGCTATCTGGGAAGTTTTGTGGTGGGCGATAATCTTCCCGCAGGTATTGATCAAGCCAATGAAACCGATGGACTAGAAATTATTAATGTTCCCCTTGGCCCTACTTTTCCCTTTGGAGCATTATTAGTCCAAGACGGAGCGAATAATCCCCAAAATACGGTTGAAAATGGCGATGAACTGGAAAACAACAACACAAACTTTAAATTTGTCCGTTGGGACGATGTGGCTAATGCCTTTGAAACACCGCTAATCGTTGACACAACTAGCTACAATCCCCGTGATTCCAGCATTAATCCCCCTCCTGAACCTGCGATCGCTCTCACTCCCATTGGAACCTATGCAACGGGTCAATATAATCAATCTGCCGCCGAAATTCCCGCCTATGATCCTGCTAGTAAACGTCTTTTTGTCGTAAATGCTCAAAATGGCAAGGTGGATGTTTTAGATGCAAGTAATCCGACGAATCCGACTTTGATTACCTCTATTGATACCAGTGCTTTTGGTTTGCCCAATAGTGTCGCGATTAAAGATGGTCTTGTCGCGATCGCGGTGGAAAATATAGACAAACAAGCCAAAGGACAAGTTGTTTTTTATGCTGCTAATAGCCAGGATTTTGCCACTCCCCTCAAGGCGTTAGAGGTCGGAGCCTTACCCGATATGCTCGCCTTCAGTCCCGATGGTAAAAAGGTCTTAGTCGCTAACGAAGGCGAACCCAATGGGTCTTATACCAATGATCCAGAAGGCTCTATCAGTATTATTGACCTTTCCCTGGGAATCAATTCTGCAACGGTTCAAACGGCTGATTTTACCGCTTTCAACAATCAATTTGCCCAACTTAAAGCAGCAGGAGTCAAGGTTAAAGGGGATGTTGGCACAACCCGCACAGTTGCTCAAGATCTAGAACCCGAATATATTGCTTTTTCACCTGATGCTACAAAAGCTTGGGTAACGCTACAGGAAGCCAATGCGATCGCGATTGTCGATATTGCCACAGCGACAGTGGAAAGTATTAAACCCTTGGGCTTTAAGGATTATAGTCAAACGAATAATGCCCTAGATGCCAGCGATCGCGACAATTTGATTAATATCCGTAATTGGCCAATCTTTGGGATGTATCAACCCGATGCGATCGCGAGTTATACCGCCAACGGACAAACCTATTACATCACCGCCAATGAAGGGGATAGTCGCGATTACGACGGCTACAGTGAAGAAGCTCGTATTAAAGATTTAATCCTAGACCCCACCGCTTTTCCCAATGCTGCCGAACTCCAATGGGATGAAAATATTGGTCGCTTATTAGTCACGACTGCTCTTGGTGATACCGATGGCGACGGCGACTATGACCAACTCTATAGTTATGGCGGTCGTTCTTTCTCCATTTGGAATAGTGAAGGACAGTTGGTTTACGACAGTGGCGATAACTTTGAACGGATCACGGCTGAACTTTTTCCTAGTCGCTTTAACGCCAGTAATAGCAATAATAATTTTGATAATCGTAGTGATGATAAGGGCCCTGAACCTGAAGGCGTTGTTACAGGTGTAATTAACGGTCGCATCTATGCTTTTATCGGCTTAGAACGAATTGGCGGAGTCATGGTTTATGATGTCACCGATCCCGTGAGTCCTGATTTTGTCCAATACGTTAACAATCGGGATTTTACCGTAGCGACCGATAGCGCGGCGGCGAAGGACTTGGGGCCAGAAGGATTAGCGTTTATTTCAGCTCAAGACAGTCCCAATGGTAAACCCCTGTTAGTGGTGGCAAACGAAGTCAGTGGCTCAACGACTTTTTATCAAATTGACCTCAATGAAACACCGATCAATAATCCTCCCACAGCCGTTGTTCTCAGCAATAAAGTCACAGAGTTAGCCGAAAATACTAATACAGCAGGGGGAATCAAGGTAGCAGGTATTAGTATTACCGATGATGGTCAAGGAACTAACGTCTTATCCTTAAGCGGAGCGGATGCAACCAGCTTTGAGATTCGCAATGATGAATTATTTTTTATTGGCAACAGTCCCGATTTTGAAACTAAAACTAAATATGATGTCACGGTAAATGTTGATGATATAAGTGTCGGAGAAACTCCTGATGCCAGTACGGACTTTACCCTAAATATTACGAATTTACCTGACAAAAATATCAGCGATCGCGTTTCCCAATTTAACAATAAAGGCAATAATCTCGGCACTCTTGTCTATGACTTGAGCGATGTTTCTGGTAACGCCAAGACTCAAGGTGAAGATGCTGCATTAGAGCAAACCGACGCACTTTTCCATAATTTAGTCGGTCTGTATCAAGTCGAAAATGCTGACGGTGCGATTCTAGATACCCTAGATCTCAATGGTAATGGAGCGATCAATGATTTGCTCAATCCTGGTGATACGGGTTACGCTCGTACCGCCATAACGAACGCCGTTAATAATTTTGTCTTACAGATGGGTGCAAACGGTGATCCTACCGACAATACTAGTTCCTCTGAATTTGGGGATGTTTTACTTCAAGGCGGAAAACGCTATGCTCCCTTTGCGATCGCCAATGGTGGTAACTTGATTCCCGTAGGCGGAACCTTACAGGATGGAATCAATAATTTCCTCGCTCAAAATCCCAATAACATCGCCGCTAATTTGTCTAATTTCATGACCCATGCCGTCGCTTACTTCAGTTTTGGTAGTGCCAATCCCGATGGAGCTGAACACCTACAAAACCGAGGAAATAATGTCTTTGGTTTTGAAGATTTACCAGGTAATTTAGGCATTAGTGATTTTGACTTTAACGATGCCGTGTTCAAATTTACTTTCATCGCCTAATGGTCTGTTTCTATCGTCAAATTAAGAAGTTCTGAAGAATAGAGACAGGTTTTCTTGAGAACTCTAATGAAACATTCATACTTTTGAAAAAAAACATTAAATTGCGGTTACTTACGAAGTTGGATGATGGCTTTTTGAATCCTATTTTTTAAATCTGAATCTTTTTTCAGTTCGTCAGTAATCGCATTAAATTCTGAAGATTTTAGTCCACTATCTTGGGCTATTTTTTTTGATTTGTTACAAAAATTTACAGCGATTTTTTGGGCATCGTTGGGTAATTTTTTTAAAGAATCTTTTTGATTGCAAGAAATTTGTGGGGGAGTTTTACCCAGGATTTTTTGAATTTGTTTATAGGCAGTTTTTCGTTCAGTTTCAATTTCTAAAACAACTTTTGCATATTGATTAATTTGTGCCTGACTAAAATCCTGGGTATAGGCAAAAAAACTAAAAACTAAACCAGATGAATTCCAAGCATATTCAGGGACAATACCGCAGAGAATCCCGATAATGGCTAGTGAATTGATAATAAAAAATCGCGTAAAAGTTTTATTCAAGTCAGATAGGGAACGGGAAAGAAGGAACATGCGCGTTAATCGCCAGATTTATAATAATATTGGAATTCCAATAGAGGTTTTCTCCTTGGTTTGAATTATTTTCAGCATTATAAGTTCCTGAAAACGATCTATTTTTACTGATTCTTTCTCTGTTTGCTCCATAAAGATTACTTAGGTATTATTTTCCATGAACGAATCTGTTCCCCTTCAAAAAGAATTTTTAACTTTTTCTCATATACCCGTTCTTTCTGAAGAATTAATTCAGGGCTTGTCAATCTCTCCCCAGGGATATTATTTGGATGCAACGGTCGGAGGAGGCGGACACAGTGCTTCTATTTTAACGACTTTTCCGTCTGTTCGTATCGTTGCTATTG
Source organism: Snowella sp. (assembly GCA_003249095.1). Lineage (GTDB taxonomy): Bacteria > Cyanobacteriota > Cyanobacteriia > Cyanobacteriales > Microcystaceae > Snowella. Next base: position 22,877 of record QBMS01000022.1, on the reverse strand, counting down.
ATCGGGATGAATGGGCGATCGCGGCAGCCAGGGAAAAATTAAGGGAATATGGTGAGGAAAGGGTCGAGTTTTGGCAGGGAAATTTTGCAGAATATCCTGGTCTTAAGGAAAAATTTGATGGTATTATTGCAGATTTGGGAGTGAGTTCTCCCCAGCTAGATCAGGCTGAACGGGGTTTTAGTTTTCGGCAAGATGCTCCTCTAGATATGCGGATGGATCGCAGTCAAGGTTTAACCGCCGCCGATATCATTAATTATTGGGACGAGGCAGAGTTAGCAAAAATTTTCTTTGAATACGGGGAAGAGCGGTTGTCCCGTCGCATAGCCCGACAGATTGTGCAGCAACGTCCTTTTCAATCAACTTTAGAGTTAGCTGACGCGATCGCCCGTTGTGTGCCAGGTAAATATCGTTACGGTCGAATCAATGCCGCGACCCGTAGCTTTCAGGGGTTACGCATTGCGGTGAATGATGAATTGGGTTCCCTGGAAAAATTTATCGACCAGGCTCCCCATTGGCTCAAACCTCATGGAAAAATTGCCATTATTAGTTTTCATAGCCTAGAAGACCGCATTGTGAAACACCGTTTTCGTGAATCGGCTCTACTCAAGGTAATCAGCAAAAAACCGATTATTGCCCAACCCGAAGAACAACAACGCAATCCCCGTTCCCGTTCTGCTAAATTGAGATTTGCCGAGCGATTGATAGCAACTAATTAACAAGGGGCTTAAGCCCCTTGCCTGAAGAAATTTCTTCGGCTTAATTAAACCCGTTAAATATCCCTTACATTAGTCAAATAAGCCTGTAATTCCTGACAACGTTTTCTTAAAGCGGCCTTGGGATCATTTAACGCAGATTCTAAAGAAATATCTTCCCCAACGAGGGTAATGATTTTTTGGATACCAGCATAATTTTTAAAGTCCGAATTGCCTGTCAGTACAATTACGGGTTTTTGATAGCTTTGCGCCAATGCCAAAACCCCGCAAATGACTTTTCCCTGAAGAGATTGCTGATCAAACTGTCCTTCTCCCGTAATAATGACATCACTGGCTTGAATATGGGCTTCTAGTTGCGTTAACTCTGCTATGCGCTCAATTCCCCGACTTATTTTAGCATCAAACCCTAATTTTGCCCCTGCGCCCAATCCTCCTGCGGCCCCTGCTCCTGGAACGTTTACATTGATGCCGAATTGTTGCTGAACGCGATCGCTGAAGTGTTTTAAACCCTGATCTAAATGTTTAATCAAATTTTCGTCTGCTCCTTTTTGTTTTGCAAAAACCTGGGCCGCCCCATTGTCGCCATATAAGGGGTTGATCACATCACAAAAGATTTCAACGCCCTGGGAAAATGCTTGAGAAGCTTGGGGAGGAATAATTTGTTGAATCTTGATTAATTGATTTCCTCCTAAATGGATAGAATTGCCTAGATTATCTAAAAATTGCCATCCCAACGCCATCAACATCCCGACCCCTGCATCATTGGTTGCCGATCCGCCGATCGCGAGATAGAGTTTTTTCGCGCCACGATTGAGGGCATCCTTAATTAATTCTCCCGTGCCGTAGGTCGTGGTTAAAGCGGGATTACGTTCTAATTTGCTTAATAACGTTAAGCCACTCGCCTGGGCCATTTCAATAAAGGCCGTTTGAGATTTGCCCAGCCAAAGATAGTTGGCTTCTACTCGTTGATTGGGCAATGGCCCCATAACTGTTTGGCTTATCCATTGAGCCTGGGGTAAACAGCCCGCGATCGCCTCTAAAGTTCCTTCTCCTCCATCAGCGAGGGGATGGGTCAAAATCGAAAAAGAGCGACCCAGGGTTTCTTCAACCATTTGGCAAACTTCGGTAGAAGACAAAGTTCCCTTAAAGGAATCAGGAGCAATCAATAAACGCATTAAATTAAGTGAAGTGGGGTATTTTTGGCGATATAGTAAAAATTGTTCGTCATAATCACGGACAACTTTAAGGACTTTTTCGAGGGGCAACTCAATTCGATCCCCTAATCTACTACAAATTTTTATCTATATTATGAATGGGTATGAATAATAGTCCTGATTTCATTTATCTTGATTAATTTTGTCAAAATTATTTCTAGACGGCGATCGCCATGACCTGCGACCGATTTCAACTTAAATTTTGGGGAGTTAGAGGAAGTATTCCTTGTCCAGGCAAAGAAACCGTGCGTTATGGCGGCAATACTCCCTGCGTTGAAATGCGAGTCGGCGGAGAACGGCTAATTTTTGATGGTGGAACAGGGTTACGTCTTCTTGGTCAATCGATGTTAAAAGAGATGCCCATAGAGAGCCATTTCTTTTTTACCCATACCCACTGGGATCATATCCAGGGATTTCCATTTTTTACGCCCGCTTTTATCCCGAACAATATTTTTCACATTTATGGTGTTCCCACTCCCAACGGCTCGACCATTAAGGAACGACTCCATGACCAAATGTTACACCCAAATTTTCCCGTGCCTCTGCAAATTATGCAGTCTGGACTCCAGTTCTATGATCTCGAAATGGGGGAAATTGTTGCCTGGAATGGGATAACGGTCGAAACAGGTCAGTTAAATCATCCAGGGGGATCGGTGGGCTACCGAGTCAATTGGCAGGGCCTCTCGGCTGTGTTAATTACCGACACTGAACATTTTCCCGATCGCCTAGATGAAAATGTTTTACACCTCGCACGACAGGCAGATATTTTAATCATTGATGCCACCTACACCGACGCTGAATATTATGAAAAAGGCAATAGCAAAATTGGTTGGGGCCATTCCACCTGGCAAGAAGCCGTCAAGGTTGCCAAAGCCGCAGGGGTGAAACAACTGATCCTTTTTCACCATGATCCGTCCCACACTGATGATGATTTAGATGCGATCGCCCAGGAAGCAGTCTTAGCATTTCCAGCGACTATTGTGGCCAGAGAAGGTCTGGCGATCGATTTATTTCCTGCCCCATAAAATTAGCTTTAGGAATCTAGACGAGACATAGGAGAAATTCTGGGATCAATGATTTTTTGTCCAATCCCCTCAAATTTAACCGCGAGATTAGCCTTTCTACCCGCCCCTAAAATGTGGGTCACGGTTCCTTCCCCAAAATTACTATGATTGACGCGATCGCCGACAGCATAATTCAAATCACCATTAACTCGTTTTTGGGTTGGATCTGAATTCGTTTTAGCGACCTGTTTTTTATTCGTAAACTTGACATTCGTACTAATCAGTTCAGGCGGTAACTCCTGCAAAAATTGGGATGGAACCTTGCTTTCCCGTGACCCCCAAACAAAACGTTCCCTCGCATAGGTTAAAAATAATTGTTCCTGCGCCCTCGTAATGCCCACATAACAAAGACGACGCTCCTCTTCCAAGGCCAAAGGATCATTCAAACTGCGAACATGGGGACAAATGCCCTGCTCCAAACCCACTAGAAAAACCACAGGAAACTCCAGCCCCTTCGCCGAATGTAGCGTCATTAAAGAAACCTTATCCTGTTCTTCCTGTAAATTATCCAAATCCGAAGCGAGGGAAGCATTAGATAAAAAGCCTGTTAAACTCGTATCTTCATTATCTTCTTGGAATTGTAAAACCGCATTATACAGTTCCGCAATATTTGCCAAGCGATTATCGGCCTCTTCTGTCCCTTTCGCTTGCAATTCATCCAAATAACCCGATGCTTTCATCACCTGATCCAACATTTCTGACGCAGAAAGAATATCAATTTGGGATTGGAAAGACTTAATCATCTGAGCAAATTGATTAGTGGCCTTGGCCGCTCGTCCGCCCATCGTATTAACCGACGTTTCATCACTCAAAATCTCCCAAAGCGGAATCTCCAGTTCCCTAGAAGCATTGATAAAAGAATCCATCGTTGTCTTGCCGATGCCCCGCTTGGGAGTATTAATAATTCTTAATAAACTAACCGTATCTGATGGATTGGCAATCACCCTTAAATAAGCAACACTATCTTTGATTTCCTGACGATCATAAAACTTAAATCCCCCCACAATATTATAGGGAATATTATTTTGAATTAAACCATCTTCAAACGCCCTGGATTGAGCATTCGTGCGATAAAGAACTGCAAAACTACCCCAGTTTAAGTCGGGATTTTCCGAGATTAGATTTTCGATTTTACGAATCACAAAAGTAGATTCTTCCCGTTCATCATTGGCTTTATAACAATAAATCGCTTCTCCCACTCCCCTCGTGGGTTTTAAAACCTTATCAATACGCTGACTATTTTTTTCAATTAAATGGTTAGCGGCTTCTAAAATATTTTCGCGGGAACGATAATTTTCCTCTAGTTTGACCATCGTTCGCGTATCATCATCGGGCAAACCATCCCCAAAATCCGATTGAAAATTGAGTAAAATGGTGAAATCAGCCATACGGAAACTATAAATCGATTGATCCGCATCTCCTACCACAAAAGTAGAGCGTCCCTGCCAATTCCAGAGTTGTTTTTGGGTTTCCCCATTGGTGGCAAGTAGTCGAATCAGATCGTATTGAATGCGATTGGTATCTTGATATTCATCCACCAGAATATGGTGGAATTGACTATGCCAATAGCCTAAAATAGACTCATTTTGCTGAAATAATCGCGTAGGAACAAGAATCAAATCATCAAAATCTAGGGCATTATTGGCCGCTAACTGAGCCTGATATTCTTGATATACTTCTGAAATCACCCTTCCTTTATAGGTCGGATTTTCTCTGAGATAATCATCGGGCGATAACCCTAAATTTTTAGCATTACTAATCTGAAAACGGATGGAGCGAGGCTCAAATTTTTTGTCATCTAGATTTAATTTTTTAGTGACAATATTTTTAACCAAATTCTGGGTATCGGATTCATCGAAAATAGAAAAGCTTTTTGTCCAGACTCTACCCCGTTCATCTCGATATTTGTCAATGTCTAGACGTAAAATGCGAGAAAAAAGGCTATGAAATGTTCCAATCCAGAGTCTTTTTGTGACAGTTTTATAGGCTTTTGAGGATAATTGCTTTTGTTCATATTCTTTGAGCATTTCAAATCGTTTTCCATACTGACTTTGGGCCATTTCTTGCACAAATATCTTCTCAATACGCTCTTTCATTTCTCTAGCAGCTTTATTGGTAAAAGTCACTGCTAAAATATTTTCAGGATCGACGTGATGTTGGCGAACTAGGTGGGCAATGCGACAGGTGAGAGCTTTGGTTTTTCCTGATCCTGCTCCTGCGACGACCAATAGAGGCCCACAAAAATGTTCAACTGCCCGACGCTGAGAACTATTTAATTGCGCTAAAAAATCTAAGCTTGTGGTCATAAATTATTGATTTTTCTTAATAAAAATTTTATTTAATTTTTGTAATTTATAGTAGTCGAGTTCTTTTCAAGGATTATTTTTGTTGATAGACGATGTCTTATGGCGTTGGTGTTCATTCTATCATTACCGATCCTTCCCCAAAAACAATGGAACTGTCAGACAAATGTTTCGTCAAAAAACAGTTTTTCCTTTACAATGGAGATGGCGGAGACGATAGTTTCCGTTCACTCCTCACACCACACTCCGCCTGGACGATGTTCGGGCGGTTTCCTGTTATATCATCTTATTCCTTTTGTCAATCTATTTGCCGTGATTGTTAATTTAATGTAAAAAAAGATGAATTATTCCTAAGATTCTCTATATATTTAAGTTAAAGTGCAAGGTTTTCGCTATGGTAAAATCTTAGAGAACGTGATTACAAAGATAAGGAATTTTGGTATGAGTGCTTCAGTTCCCGTTACCGATGCAAGTTTCGACGCGGATGTTTTAAAGAGTGAACTCCCTGTTCTAGTTGACTTCTGGGCACCCTGGTGTGGCCCTTGTCGGTTAGTTGGGCCAGTGGTGGACGAAATCGCTGAGCAGTACAAGGGTCAGGTAAAAGTGGTCAAGGTTAATACGGATGAAAATCCTAACACCGCGAGCAACTACGGTATCCGCAGTATTCCTACCTTGATGATCTTTAAAGATGGTCAGAAGGTCGGTACGATTGTTGGAGCCGTTCCTAAAACGACCTTGGCTACTACTTTGGAGCAACACATTTAGATAATTACTAGCGACGTTTTTGGTCTATCCGTTGGTAATTTTGTTTGGGGCAAGGGAGATGACTAGAAAGCTCTCCTCCTTTGTCTTAAATTTTTTTAATTGTTTTTTAAAAGATTTAATATAATGCTTGTTAATAATGCCGATTTCTCCCATGCGATTCCTTTGGACAAGATTTGTTATAACGATCAGGGCTTGATTCCTGCGATCGCGCAAGATTACCTGGACGGCACGGTGCTGATGATGGGCTGGATGAGTCGGGAGTCCTTAGAAAAGACGTTACAAACGGGAGAAACCTGGTATTGGAGTCGTTCTCGTCAGGAATTATGGCATAAAGGAGCGACATCGGGACATATTCAGCGCGTTAAGGGCATTCGCTACGATTGTGACAGTGATGCGTTATTGATGACGGTGGAGCAATTGGGGGATATTGCTTGCCATACGGGGGAACGTAGTTGTTTTCACCAAGTTGATCAACAAAAAATTGCACCGCCTGCTGATATGTTGTCTGAGGTTTTTTCGGTGATTCGCGATCGCCGAGATAATCCTAGTGAGAGTTCATACACCAGCAAATTATTAGCGGGGGGCGACAATAAAATTCTCAAAAAAATTGGTGAAGAGGCCGCCGAAGTGGTGATGGCTTGTAAAGATGATGACAGTGATGCGATCGCGGGAGAAGTGGCGGACTTGTTTTACCATAGCCTCGTTGCCTTGGCTTATCACGGGGTTGAGTTACGGGATGTCTATCGTAAATTAGCAGAACGCCGACGATAATATTAACTAATCTGATTTCGGACTCCCTGGAGTGCCGCTAGGCCAATTCCGATCGCATCCACACTATCATCAATGGGTAAATCGGGCAGATTAAAGAAGTTTTGTAAAATTTCTGCTACCTCGTCTTTGGTTGCTCTTCCATGCCCTAGATGACATTTCCAACTGGCTTGATGGAGCATAATGGGTAAACAATTTAACTCACGATAAATCACTAAATTAATCACCCCCAAAGCTTGCATCACTCCTCCTGCCGCTTTGATTTGCCGACTAAAATAGGGCATTTCAATCGCAACTTGATCGGGTCGAAATTCCTGGGCGATCGCGGTCATATCGTCAGCAATTTCTAACAGTCGGGCGGGAGTCGGAATGCCTTTATGGGTTTCAATGGTTCCGTAATCTATTAACGATGGTTCTTTGAGTTCATGATCTTCTAAAATCGCCCAACCAATAATCGCCAATCCTGGATCAATTCCTAACCATCGTTTTTTCATTGTTTATAAACATCGGGAATATTTTCCCTCGAAATTACGTTATAGCCGTTTTTCCATTGTACTTTTACCTGAATCTATCTGAACGGCGATCGCGGTGTTGATTCACTTTTCTCAATTTCGTTTATGATTAAATTAAAGTAAGGAGATCAATATTATGGTAACTCAAACCAAAGTAAATCCTGACAATCAATCAAAAAAAGTGATTGTTGAAGAAAAAATGGCAAATGATATTGAAGTAGATAAAATCACTCAATCGGTGATGCAAAAGTATGATAAAGCGTTAAGTGAGTTGGCAAAGTAATGACGGCTTGTATAACATAGCTTTTGATTTTGATGCCAGTAACTCAGATGTTGTTGAGACGATCTTAGGTCTTGCAAATAATGAAATTGACGAAGAAATGCTGGTTAATTGGTTCCGTGTTAATTCGTCAGAAATATTGAAGCCAGAAACCTAAAAATCTGAATTTTTCTAGCAAATTCTCTAGGTATTAATTCTGGGTAATTAATTGCATTTTTTCATTAAAGAAACGTCGATAAACCCCCTCTGTTACCAGAATTGCTGTCATTAAATCCGTTAGGACAATCATAAACAAAATTAAAATTTGATAGGATACCGCATTCAGGGGATCAATGCCTGCTAAGACTTGCCCCGTAAACATTCCAGGCAGACTGACAATACCGACGACCATCATTCGATTCAGGGTGGGAATTAGACTCGCTCGAATGGCGATTTTTTGATAGGTCGCGATCGCCTGCTTGCAAGTTGCACCGAGACAAAGATGGGTTTCGACTTCGCGCTGATTTTGTTGGATTAAACTGACTAAGCGTTCACCTGCGAGGGAAGCCCCATTCATCGCGTTACCCAAGACCATGCCCGTCAAAGGAATTAAATATTGGGGAGAATACCAATCGGGCGGTTGAATAATTAATAAAATAGCGTAACCAATAGTCAGACTGGTACTGACAAAAATAGAACTCCAAACCAAGGGAAATAGGCCTTTTAACTGCTGACTGATGCGATTCTTGGCCGCGATCGCCGCAATAGTTGACATTACCCCTAAAATCCCTAAAACTGCCAGGGGATGATTAATGGCAAAGATTAACGCGATAAAATAACCGACGACCAACAATTGCAACAGCGATCGCATCCCACCGATAAAGAGTTGACCTTCCAAATCCAACCGTTGCCAAAGGGAAAGCGCGATCGCCAAACCAATCAGCCCCAACGTCCAACCCAAGTCCAACCAATCCAACTCAATTAAGTCTTGATTCATAGGGATTTTTATCCTAACTACCTTTTCATTTTGTCCAAAATTTGCTTTGATTAACTATAGCTGTTTATCATAAAAGCGCGTGAAGAAGATCCCCCCCGTCGATCTAGCCCGTCAGTACCAACAAATTGCCCAAGAAACCGATGCTGCTATTCTGGCGGTATTAAAATCTGGATACTATATCGGCGGCCCCGTCGTCAGTGAATTTGAACAGCAGTTTGCAGAATATGTCGGTACGAGCCACGTCATTGGCTGTAATTCGGGAACGGATGCCCTCTATCTAGCGGTATTAGCCCTAGAAATTGGCCCAGGGGACGAAGTGATCACCCCTTCCTTTACTTTTTTTGCAACGGCGGAAATGGTTTCCCAGACGGGCGCAACCCCTGTGTTTGTGGATATTGACCCCCTCACCTTTAACCTCGATCCCCACAAATTAGAGGCGGCCATTACCTCGAAAACCAAGGCAATTATTCCCGTTCATCTTTTTGGACAACCCGTTGATATGGGAATGGTCATGGCGATCGCCGAAAAACATCATCTTTTTGTCATCGAAGACTGCGCCCAGGCAACGGGGGCAAAATGGCAGGATAAACAGGTCGGCAGTTGGGGACATATTAATGCTTTTAGTTTCTTTCCCACGAAAAATCTTGGTGGCTGTGGAGACGGTGGAGCGGTAACGACTAATGATCCCGTCCTGGCTGACAAAGTGCGGATGCTCAAGGAACACGGCAGTCGTCAACGTTATTTTCATGAAGCGATCGGCATTAATAGTCGTTTAGATGCCCTTCAAGCGGCTATTTTACAAATTAAATTGCGCTATTTGGATGAATGGAATCAGCAAAGACAGCAAGCGGCTCAACTTTATACCGAATTATTAAACCCTATTCCCCATCTCATTTTACCGACAGAAATTGACGGCGGAGAACACGTTTGGAATCAGTACACCATTCGGATTCAAAATAATGATTCCCAGGGAATAAATCGTGATCGCGTGCGAGAAAAACTCCAGGAATCAGGGGTTCTTTCCATGATTTATTATCCCATCCCCCTCCATTTACAAGTCGTTTATCAAAGCTTAGGCTATCCCCTCGGCTCATTCCCCCAGACCGAAGCGATCGCCGAACAGGTTTTATCTCTACCCATGTTCCCTGGCATTAATATCGAAGAACAAAAACAGGTTGCCTACGCTTTAAAAGAAACTCTTTAACTATTTCTGAAACATGAAAAAAAATCCGTTGTCTATAAATGAAAACCGACCGTTCGAGGCAGAATCATTTTTAATTTTAGTAGTAGATGATGTCACCAAAAATTTGCAGTTAGTAATGGAGATTTTAGAACAAATTGGTTATGAAACGACCTTTGCTACGAGTGGAACAAAAGCATTAGAAAGGCTGAAAACGGTAAAGCCCGACTTAATTTTACTCGATTTAATGATGCCCGATATGGGAGGCCTAGAAGTCTGCGAAATTCTTAAAGCCGATCCACAATATCAAAAAATTCCCGTTATTTTCCTAACCGCCAGCAATGAACAAGAAAGTCTAATCGATGCTTTTGCAAAAGGTGCAGTGGATTATGTCACAAAACCCTTTCATTCTGCTGAATTATTAGCCCGCGTGAGGACTCATCTGGAATTAAAACAAGCCCGTGATGCCCTCCATGAAGCCTATGAAGCCTTGGAACGTTTAGTTGTTGTTGATCCCTTAACAGGGGTTTCTAATCGTAGAGCAATTGATGCCTTTGCTCAAGAAGAATATGACCGCGCTCAACGGTATAAAACTCACTTTTCGGTATTGATGATTGATTTAGATCATTTTAAAAACGTCAATGACCTCTATGGTCACTATATTGGGGATGAATGTCTCAAAATAGTTGCTGAAAAGCTGAATAATTCATTGCGGACGGTAGATCAATTTGGACGCTTTGGGGGCGAGGAATTTGTTGCTATTTTACCCGAAACGAGTTTAACGGAAGCGATAAAAGTCGCAGAAAGACTCCGCATTGCAGTTAATCAGCTTGTTCCTGATCTTAAAGATTTTTCTTCTTCTCTTTCTGTAAGTATTGGTGTATCTGGCTTTCAGGAAAAAGATCAATCTCCGATGGATATTTTCAAACGGGCGGATAAGGCTCTTTACGAAGCGAAAGAAATGGGTCGTAATTTGGTGCGAGCGAATCCCAGCGAAGTTTCTGCTTGAGTTTTTAAAAATATCTCAAATAAACAAATTTTCAAAATTTATAGGTAAAATTTCACCAATGCCTTGATCTTTGACAGTCTGTCAAACTAGCGAGTACAATTTGAAGACAGGCTGAATTTTTGCTTTTGTCTGCTTTCTCGAAACCTAGTCTAGATTATTATGACCGTGATTAATCGCTCCCTGGCAACTGTATTAACCCTCATCGGTCTAGTGAGTCTGACCCCTCTTTTCGCTTCTCAGACCGCCGCTAATCCTTCCCAAACCGAATCTAACTCGACCCTAGTAACTAAGCTCGATTTACCGCCTCTTCCGCCAGAAATGCCTGCCTGGATGGATAACAAGGATAAAAATCATATTTATCGTCAACGGGGAATTTATAACGATGCGATTTACCATGTACCAGAATTGGCTCTTGATCTGAATGCAGTGGCAGTGGGCCATGCCTTAGCCTATGAAGATTTGGTGACAGGAAAGGCTGATGGCTTAGAAAGTCAGACCTTTGAGCAGATTGATCGGGTTTTAAAGAATCCCCCTCGTTTCATGCCCGATGAAGCCAATATTTCCCCGACTTTTGGTCGTCTTTACGGAGTGTTGGAACAGGTTTTTGATTGGACACATATTCTCCACGCCCAAACCTTTGACGTTTTGGCGAGTCCTGATCTGACGGACGCGGAAAAAGATGCGGAAATTGAGCGACTTTATCAGTTTTATTTAACTTCGGTTCCCTACGCGATAACGGGGTTGCCGATGAATATGGGTTATTTGGATTCCCAACCCTATTCCAAAGCTTTTCGCAAAAAATATCCCAAGGTGAATGGTTTGTTTTGGGGCTATCACTGGTTACAGGGTTCGGTTTATGATTTGCTGGCGGGAAAAACGTCTGCTGAGCAAAATAAACTTTATGCCACGATGGGGAAGCAATATCGTCAGGTTGAACTCTATCGCCGCGATCGCGAATTTATGCCGATGTTTGCCGAGGTAAGCCCTAAATTTGCGGCCCGTTTTCCTCAAATTTCCAACACTTTTGATAATTTGCATATGCTCCACGATATGGTCAATGATATTTTGGCGAGCGAAGGCATGACGGAAACCGAACAAAAGGAGCAGATCCAACGAGCAATTTGGCTGGTGATGGCGGCAAATCATCAGAATGAGGAACCAGGGAAAGATTACGGGGGCGATGGATTACACGATCATCGTTTTGTGGAAGGCATACCAGGCATGGGGTTAATGCCCGCTACGGTGAATCATGAAAACCATTCGGCTCCCTCTTCTCCTGAAAAAGTGGATCACAGTGAACATGAACATCCCAGCAAAGAACATTCCGATGCCATAAAAGAAGATCACAGTGAACACGAGCATCCCAGCAAGGAACATTCCGATGCTGTCAAAAAAAAGCAGGATCAGCATAAGCATTAAATTGAAGGTCATTCATGAATTTAGTTAGTTTTGGGAAAATTTCGCGATCGCTAAAAACTTGTACTCTCCTCAGTGTGGGTTTAATTTTACTCAGTCCTATCGCACCCAGCCGAGCCGTCGATCACAACAATCTTGATGAAGGTTTTCCCCTTTCTTTTGATGATGCAGAAAGTTTAGCCTACGGAGAACAGGCCCTAGAACTCAGTACAATCCTGAGCATTCCAGAAAATCGTACCTTTGGAGCCGCCTTAGAACTTGAATATATGTATGGTTTTGCCCTCAATAGTCATCTGAGAGTGGGAGTGGAACCCCGTATAGGAGGAAGGGCAGACAGCACCAGTACGGCTTTTGAAGTCGATAATATTTCCGTTGGGGTTTTTCATAACTTTAATCGAGAATACGATAACGTGCCTGCTTTTGCGCTACGGGGAGATGTGGCTGTTGCCACTGGGGTGGATAGTGAGGGGGTGGATCTACGTTTACGGGGAATCGCCAGTAAGATGATCGGCCAATATGACCGTCTGCACCTCAATTTAGATTTGAATCTAACCACCGCAACCGAAAGTGGAGATCGCTCCTTTTTACCCCAGATTATCCTGGGCTATTCCCGTCCCTTGGGCTATCCCGAACGCTTTGATCAGACTTTTTTAGCCGAATTAGGTATTAAACCCACCAAAGATATTGGCGGTGGTGCAGTGATTGTGACAGGGATCGGTTTACGTCAACAGGTCGCCTATCAGGGAGTGTTTGATGTCGGTATCCAGGGACATATTGTGACTTCAGGAGAAGAAAAAAGCGAATTGCGTCTGATTGCGGGTTATTCCATAGGCTTCTAAGATTTCTATCAAAGAGCCAAAAATCGTGAGGTCTTTAGAGTTGTAAAGTCTCTCTGTTGATCAAATGTTTTTCAGATAAGAGAATAGAAAAATTGCAACATTTCGTAATCTTTGAGAGGCAAAAGTCAGGTAATTATGAAGTCTCATAAAGTCTTTGGAACATCTTGAACCCATCGGAGACTAGGAAGTTATAGTGAACCGTAAAGCTAGAAAACTTTGCGTCATCTAGCCGCCATTTAGCCTCTTGTTGAGTTGAGATTGCTACCCATGTTGACCTCTTTGTGGTGTTGGAGAGGGTCTTTGCCCACCTCGTCTTTATTGATCTTTTTGTCTCAGTTAGTGTTGACCTCTGCCCTGTCCGTGTCGGCGACTCCCCTTAATCTTGTACCTGATCTTGTTACTACGCCCCCTGTAATCATGAATCAGTTAGCCCTTATTCAATCTCAACCGCCCTTGGATGTATTGCCCGGTTTGCAACAGGCAGAAAACGAAGATCCCCTAAACAGTCCCCATCCCGTTCCTTGGAATTGGATGATGAAAACCCAGGAAGAATATAGTCAACAGGGTCGTTCAGGATTACGGTATTATCGCAGTCCCGCCCTGCTTTCTCCTGATGGAAAATATGCGGCCTACAGTCGGATTGAAATGCGCGCTGAACCTGATTTGTACGCATCCAAGGCTCTCAGTGTGATGTTTTTAGAAAATATTAAAACGGGTGAATTACAGGTGATTCGTGCGAATTCTCCCATTGCCCTGTATTTAGAGAAGGCGGGTGAAAATAGTGAAGAGATGGCAGGAGTGATTTCTCTGTTGATGCCAGTTTCCTGGTCTGAGGACGGCGATCGCCTGTTGGCTCGTCAGTTTGAGGGAGCTTTCAGTAGTTCGGATGTCTCAGATTATGCAGTGGTTTGGAATCAGGAGACCAGAGAAAGTAAGACTTTAGGAGTCAATGCGGAGACAACCGCTACCGATGCTTCAATTTTATTGGGATGGAGCCACACCCAACCCGATCAGGTCTTATTTCGCTCTGCTAGCTTGGGGGAAGAGACCGAAAGTATTTTCAGTGTGGGTTTAAACGGTCAAACGAATTTAGTCAGTGATGAAGAGGCGGTTATCTACGGTCAATTAATTAATCGTAGTTGGACAGGCGTTCAAGCACTCCGATAAATTTCAAAACAAATTCTGGCGATCGCGTCTCTCGATTTTTGGTCTGATTCGCGATCGTTTTTTATGGGAAAATAGCAGAGTGATTGCCTTAACGAAAGCTTATCGTTGCCGAATCCCACTCTTTATTTTCTAAAAATCCTATGCAGTGTCGTGTTTGTGACTCAACTAACCTCGAATTAGCTATTGATCTGGGTTCCCAGCCCTGGTGCAATCATTTTCTGAAGCCAGAAGAAGTCGGACAAGAACCCTACTATCCCTTACGAGTCCTTTATTGTCATGACTGCGCCACCGTGCAATTGGATTATACAGTGAAAAAAGAGGTGATGTTTGGCGATCATACCTACCTTTCGGGGGTAACAAAATCCTTGAGTCAACACTTCAAAAACGTTGCTGAGGAAATTGATGAAACGTTTTTTAAAGAGACCGTCGCTAAGTCGGTTTTAGATATTGGCTCCAACGATGGAACCCAGTTAAAACATTTTCAAGCGTTGGGCTATGACGTTTTAGGGGTTGAATCTTCCATTAAAACCGCGAAAATTGCCAATGATGCAGGTGTTCCGACCCTCAATGAATTTTTTAATTTAGAAATTGTTAAAAAACTCAATCGTCAGTTCCATGTCATCAATGCCGCAGGGGTTTTCTTTCATTTAGAAGAATTGCATTCTGTGACGGAAGGAATCAAAGCCGCTCTACGGGAAGATGGGGTTTTTGTCGTTCAATTCCTTTATATGAAACGAATCGTTGAAAATCTTGCCTTTGATCAGATTTATCACGAACATCTACTGTATTACAATCTAAAAACCATTGAAGTTTTACTCAATCGTCATGGGTTGTCCATGTTTGATGCCTATCTATCACCAATTCATGGGGGATCAATTATTGGTTTCGTGACTCACCAAGGTACCAAAGAACCCAGCGATCGCCTAACAGCAATGCGAGAAGCAGAAGTCACTGAAAAAAGCAATGAATTTACAACTTACCTAGAGTTTGCTAAACGAATCGAGCAAATGAAAAAGGAAAATCTTGCCTATTTGTCCCAAGCAAAAGCCGCAGGAAAAAGCATTTGGGGATTTGGTGCGCCCGTAAAAGGCAATACCCTACTCAACTATTTTGGTATTGGAACCCAATACTTAGATTATTTAGTTGAAAAGAATGAACTTCGTCGGGGTTTATATTCGCCAGGAATGCACATTCCTTTAGTGATTGAAGGAGAATTAGACAAGTTACCTGATATTTATTATGTTTTAGCTTGGAATTTTAAACGGGAAATCTTAGCGAATAATCAAGCACTGATTGATCAGGGAGTAGAATTTTATTTTCCTGTTAATCCTCCTGATGCTTAGGTTTATGGGAGATTCACAAGACATTCTATGAATCCAGCATTGACTATAGGGACACAAGATATTATGTCTTTTTCTACCCCGATTATCTCCTTTTCTAGTGCTAACAAAGGATAATTAAAAACATCAAGGATGATAAATAAAATAACGTTCATCCAATTTTTATAATGAGTGTTGAATTACGCAGTTACGTCTATCTGGATAATCTTCAAGCCCAACACGCGGCCTATATTGGGACGGTGGCTGTCGGATTTTTACCCGTGCCTGGCGATACCTCCCTCTGGATTGAAGTGTCCCCTGGGATTGAAATTAATCGCATTACCGATATTGCCCTAAAAGCGGCGGTCGTGCGTCCAGGGGTTCTCTTTGTCGAAAGGCTCTATGGACTGTTAGAAATTCATGCCAGTAATCAGGGGGAAGTGCGGGCGGCGGGCCAAGCGATTTTGAATCATTTAGGAGTGCGTTCCCAGGAAAGTATTAAGCCCCAGGTGGTTTCTAGCCAAATTATTCGGAATATTGACCCCTACCAAGCCCAGTTGATTAACCGTAGTCGTCGGGGACAAATGCTATTGGCGGGACAAACCTTATTTGTGTTAGAAGTGCAACCTGCGGCCTATGCAGCTCTGGCGGCTAATGAAGCGGAAAAAGCAGCTTCGATCAATATTTTACAGGTGAGTGCGATCGGCAGTTTTGGTCGTCTGTATTTAGGAGGGCAAGAACAGGATATTATGGCAGGTTCTAATGCTGCTCTGAACGCGATCGCCAATGTTCAGGGACGTTCTCCGATGAAGTTATTAAAACATGAATAGTGGATAGTTAAAATTCAAAATGGAGAGCATAAAATCCCAGGAAATCTTAAAACTATCGGGGGTCGGACTAACGGATGAAAATGGGTTTGAAACGATCTTAGACAATATTTCTTTTAACCTTAATCAAGGCGATCGCGTTGGAATTATGGGGCCTTCGGGAGCAGGAAAAACCTCTTTATTACGATTGCTCAATCGTTTAGTAGAACCTAGTCAGGGATATATATTTTTTGAAGGTCAAGCTTTTTCTGGAATTCCTGTTTTAAACCTACGTCGTCAAATAGTTCTCGTACCCCAGGAACCCAAACTGTTAGGAATGACTGTCAAAAATTCCCTAGCCTACCCTCTCCAATTACAACAAATCAAAATAGGTGAAATCCAGTCTCGCATTGATCAATATTGTCAAAAATTAGGTATTCCTGACGAATGGTTAGAGCGTAACGAATTGCAACTTTCTTTGGGTCAACGTCAACTGGTGACCATCGCACGGGGATTAATGATGCAGCCTAAAATTTTACTTTTAGACGAACCGACTTCCGCCTTGGATGCCGACAAATCCGATCACCTTATTAATATCTTGATTGAATTAAGTGAGACTCAGAATTTAACGATTATCATGGTCAACCATCAACAGCGACTCATTGATCAATTTTCCTCTCAAGTTTTATTTCTATCAAAAGGTCAACTAATTTAATTTAATTTAATTTAATAAAAAAGTTTTTCAATAGATGAAAATTATCACATTTTAATTAATCATCAACAAGAAAAAAATTGATATATCAGATTGTTACAATTTTGACGACCTGTCTTTTGACTTGTAAAGATACATAAGAAATAATTCTAATAGTCTTTTCTCAAATATTTTGGCATATCATCTATGTTGACCAGCCTTGTTCGCCCGATTATTACCCCTCTCATGGGACTTTCTGTTGTGGGTTTATCCATTTTAACTGTCCCTCAAATTTCTCTTGCTCAAACAGCAGGTCATTCCAGTCACCATCATTTGATGATTGGCAGGGATAATTTACAAACCTTAACGTCAGGAACCTACGCTGGATTAGCTAATCCTAACTATAATCGTTTATCACTCTTATTTCCCCATTTACACGATCCCGTTTCAACCAGTGGACTTCACGCGATCGGTATTTATAGCTACACTGGCCCTGCCATTAATGCCACCATTATTCCCACTAACACAAATAATCAATTGCCCGAAATAGGCAAGGCCCCCGCCCTCTCCCTTACGCCTGGTACAGGAGTTTTTACCAATAAAATGGTGAGTGGAAAAACAGAAGACAATATGTATTCCGACCTAAAAATGAAACCCTTAGACCATCTTACAGATGATTTAGCCGAGCCATTTGTTCACGCAATTTATAATGCAGGTAATGGTCGTTGGAATGATTTATTAGGTGATGATGCTTCAATTTCTATCGAATTAGTTGCAGTTAGTCCTGGTCTGGGAATTGCCAACGAACAAGGACAAGATTTATTTAATGCGGTTGGAGATACTTATCTGATTGGTCAAGGCGATCACTTTAGTTTTACGCCTATTTTTTATGCCTCTCCTTCAACAAGCGATCAAAATTATTCTGCTAGTTTCAGACTTCTAGATACTAATAGCAGTAATAATCGGACTCCCTGGCTCTCCTCTGGAACATTTTCAATTAATGTCCAAGCCAAGGCTGTTCCTGAAGGTTCTAATTTTCTGGGGGGTTTAACTTTCTTAGGAATAATGGGATTTTTTCGCTATTACAAGAACATAAAAAAATCAAAATTGATCGCTAAGAACGAAGATTTAGAATATTTGGCATGAAAAATTGTCAAGATTATCTTAATTGTTTTTCTAGTATCATCACCGTCAGGGCTTGATAAAATTGAAAAAAACGATTATTTTTATGTCAATATTTTTAGCCATCTATATAATCATCGTTATTTTATTTAGCTGGCTATTTCCTCGCTTTTTAAGCAATGCTTTAGGCTTTTTAGCTTTATTGAGTTATCTCTTGACCTTGTTTCCTTCTTTGTTGAGGAAATTATTTAACATTAGAAACAATTTATTCAATAATTGGTTGTTAAAACATCGTCGTTATATAGGTGTATCTAGTTTTGGTTTTGCCGTCAATCATATAGTTGTAAGTATTAATATTAACGATTTACTTGATGTCAGTAAATACGCTCATTACCGTATCGGGCTATTGTTAATATTTATTTTGGGATTACTCACTTTTACTTCTAATGATTGGATCGTAAAAAAATTAAAGAAAGATTGGAAGAAATTACATCAACTCACCTATTTAATAGTTTTATTATTACCGTTACATATTCTAGATAAAATGTCTGGAAAATTCAATTATTTTACATATATAGAAATGATTACTACAATTGGAATAGGAATTCTATCTGCTTGTAGATTATTTCTTAAATATAAACAAACTAATTTCTTTTAATTTTAGAATTCGACTCAAGTTATATTAAAATAGTGAATTTATCGTCATTATTCCATTTCACCAATATAAGCTTTGCGAGTTTTGCGATTAAATAAACATAAAACCTGAGTCGCCTTATTTTTCATGTGGGGTTGGGGATAACGTCCTTTTATGATCAGACCGTCGTAACCAACATCATCCCCAAATAAAATGATTTTACCGACAGGATTTGCGTCCTTAAGTCCACTAGTTTGACGACATTTGGCGATCGCTTCTTTATTGTGCTGTTCCCAAGCTTGAGGCGATGAAGCGGCTAATTTTAAAGCAGTAATATTTGAGCCAATCACAATCAACAGACCTAATTTAAAAATAGATTTAAACATTTTTAAAAATCCTTAGTAAGGTGTAGATACGGAATAAAATCTAGGAAAATTTTCTGTCTATTTTTTTAATCAACTTCATTTGATAAAGATAGCTTTTCAACGAAGGTTTTAGTAATACTGGTTTCTGCCCTGGTATAAACATAGGTTTCAGGTTCAGTCATTTTTTGTGTTTTAAATATTTTGCTCGCTCTTTCCCAAAAGTCCGTATCTTCTCCATAGGCAATATTATTAAAACCGCCTAATTCAAAAAATACTTTTCGTTTTCCTAAAAAAGTAGGGCCAAGGACACATTCCCGTAAATTAATCGTTTTTCCTGCTTGGAAATAATCAGCAACCAAGACTTCTTCCTCACTAAAAAATCCTCCTTCAATCAGATCAATTTCTGGATGGCTCTGCATATATTGCCAACGAGATTCTAGGTGATTAATTTTATAGGTATCATCACTATCAATAAAAGTGATATATTTCCCAAAAGAAGCTTGGATACCTGCATTTTTAGAGAGTCCTAATTTTCGATTTTGATGCTTTAGATAACGAATATTATTAAATTTTTGGATATAAGGTTGAATCACGTCAAAACTATTATCTTCACTGCCGTCGTCAACGATCACCAGTTCCCAATTTTCAAAGGTCTGATGAATAACGCTATTAATACAATCATTGAGATATTTAGCCCGATTGTAGGTACATAAAATAACACTAATTTCTGGCTGGATATTAAAAGTAATAGGACTCATAAAAATTTAAGATTGGATATGACTTTATTTTTGGGCAACCATACAAGTGGCAACGGGATAATCGGGATGAAAAGCATCTAATTCTGCTTGGGTTAGTTCTTCCGTCGCAATTCCTTGATATCCTGCGATCGCGGTAATGGGATTTCCATAAACAGATAATTGTTGTTGGGAAAAGTTACGAAAAATATAGACAAAAGCATCGGGTAAGGGTCGCCAATAATCCTGGGGTGTTGCATGAACGCGAATGGCACTGGGAACCATTGCAAAACATTTACCGCCAGGTTTGAGCCATTTCCAAATATTTTCTACTGCAATCCAAGGGGCATAACAATGTTCTAAAACATTAAAAATAATAATTGAATCAAAAGATTCTGGTTCCACAATAGAAGGATCATGAACATCACCGACAATATCAACGCCTGGCCCGGCTTCTATATTAAGAATTTTATAGGATGTTCCCTGATTCACTTGATAGAAATCTTTGTCTTTGGGAGTACCACCAATCTCTAAAATATTTCCTTGAATTTGAGGATAAACCTTTTCAATAAATTGACTCAGATAATAACGATCAACAGGAGTTCCTCTTGTTAAACCAAATGCCTGACAAATGGGCATGGGCCGTTTGAGATCTCCCCAATTAATCTGGGCGATCGCGGGAGAAAGAAAACCCATTTTTTCTAAGTTTTCGACGACTTGAATAAAATCCGTAAAAGTTTCTATCGAAAGTAAATCATCTTCTAGGGCAATTTTTTGAAAAAGTTGGGGTAAAACCTGATAATAATTTTGACTAAATTCCCCCAATTCAAACAGCATATCTTTTTCAATAAAACTGCGAAAACCTCTTGCAAATAGGGTGATTTTTCCCTCCCCCAATTGAATAATTCCCTCGGTGAGAAATTGTTGATATTTTTCTAATTCTTCGTTTTTTTTAATGAGTAGAGAATTATTTCTAACTTGCTGAAATAATTGATAAGCCTTTTCTAAAGAATGCTCATAGACAAAAATCTCTAAAAGAATCAACCAAGATTTTTGAGGAATTAAATCGGCCTCTTTTTGACTCCAGGCAAAAATACCGTATAAATTAGCATTTTCTATTTTTAAAAAAGCGTTACTGACGTAAGTTTTGGCTAGGCTGTTAGCCATAATAAATTTCCTAAACGGTTGGTTAAATAACTTGATCTCTTAACCTATCACGGTTACTGTTCAAGGAGTGATTCAGGGAATTTTTAAGGTTCGGTCGCATTTGGCCGACTAAAACTATCATTCTCTATCCATTTTTCAGCATCAAGACCGACACGAATGGTCAAATCCGACCCCAAATCTCCCGTAGAAGAGGCTTCTACCTGACCAAGTCCCAATAGCTTCTGGAGCGATCGCGCCGCTCGGAGGTCTCCCTGTTGGGCAATGATTTCAGTTGTTTCTAAAAATTGATTGGTATCTTCAATAGTGTAAACATTACGAAAATTTTGTTGACGAAGATATTTTCGCATCCGTTCGACCATTTCAGGATTTTCCGTTGAGTTTTGGATAGCAATGCTTAACCGCTCAAGAGAACGATAGGGTTGAGACTGTGCTTCTTGTTCAACGCCAAAATACTGATCCATTACGCGATCGCGACCCCGTTCAGACAAAATCCAAAAACTGCGGCCTTCAAACTCCTCAGGTTGACTAAAACGACCTGGTAGCATCACCATCTGAATCTGTTCCTTGGTCAACTGTCGTCCAAAATTCGCCAAAGCAAGAATTTCTTCCATACTTAGATTGGTATCAATAGACTTTTGAAGAATACCGATCGCTTGAGGAATCCGAGGAATGATCGTGGGATTATTCACTCGATGTTGTAACGCTTTTAACAAAATTTCTTGACGTTGGACGCGACCAATATCGCCAATCGCATCTTTCCGAAAACGAGCAAATTGTTCTGCCTGATTCCCATCAAGAATCTGCAAACCCTGTTCCAGGTTAATATCCAAATTTTGGGTTTTATCTTGGTAGTGCATAGGTTTAGGCACAAAAACCTCAACCCCGCCCACAAGATCAACCAATTCCCGAAAAGCATCCGTTGTCACCCGCACATATCGGTCGATGGAAACATTATTCAAGGTTGTACTCGTCACCTTAGCCGCCAGGGCAGGGCCACCACGAGCATTGGCATCATTAATTTTCGTATAGCCGACATCAGGAATCTCTACCCTCGTATCGCGGGGAATAGACAACATACGGATAGAATTGTCCGTCGGATCAAACCGCAGCAGTAGCATTGTGTCACTACGCCCTGAAAAAGCTTCTAAACTCCCTGGAGGCGCATCCAAAACCCGATCAATCCCCATCACCAAAATATTCACAGGCCGAGCAAGATTGTAGGGCAGAAGGCTATTCCAACGACTGTCTTGGGATAACATGGTTTTCTTCCCGTCAGGCAGTTGAGTTGTCTGGGTAAAGGCAAATTTTCCTAAAGACAAGTCGGGAGATAGAACCGCCAAGGCGACCCCAGCCGCTCCTGAAGCTAAGGCCGTAAAACCAAAAGCCGCGCCCCACATTAGTCCTTTCAAAATCGGCGATCGCAACTTAGAACGGGGGGATTTCAACGAAGATCTACCCGACGCTCTACCCCTTTGAGTCGGCAGTGTGGGCTGTCCAGTGGGTCGAGCGGTCACAGAAATTCTTGACTTAAGGGGAAACGGTTCAATACTAGTCATACTCTACCTCAGCACCACTCACTACCAAAATAATTGACGGGGATAATTCCTCTAATACGAGACCTATCCTAGCGTAAAAGTTCCCATTTTTTATGGGTTTGTTCGATTTGTTGAAGGGAAAGCGAAAAATTCTGCCTAATCCCAAAAGCACCCCCGTTAAGAGAGTGCTTCTGGTTAAAACAGATTATCAGCTTTTGAAATTAACCGTGAATCGCAGGAGCGGTCAAAGCTACAGGAGCTTGTTCGCCAGATGCTAAATCGAGGGGGAAGTTGTGAG
>QBMS01000229.1:411-3092 GCA_003249095.1 Snowella sp. | reverse complement strand
GCCATGACCGACGAGAAACGTTGAAATCTCCTAAAATTCGTTGTCATCCCCAGTCAATGCCGAGGGATTACGATTACAGCAACGATCTTTTTAATTTGGATGAAGTTTCTCAGTTAATTAAACCGACTAAGACCATTGAAACCTATTGGGATAAGTTGTTAGTCGAAGCTGACCGCTATCGGAAGTTTCTCAGTGCTAAAGAGTGGGAATCCCTTGATACTACGCTCCAATCCCTTAAAACCCTATTTAATAATGGGGAAAAATGGGGATTAGAGCATTACGCAATCCTACAAACTATCGGAGACTGTAATCTGAGTGAATTGATTGAATCCCTCGAAACTAATCCCCTGGATTTGGCAAAACTGTTTCCCCTTGCCGATACTCTCGATTTAACCCAAGCAGAACGACAGAAACATAACGGAGCTTGTAAAACCGCGATCGCCCATTTCCGAAATGAGGCATACAAGGAAAGTCAAGTTAATCTGGAAAATCTTCCCCCTAATGCCCTGATTCACTTATTAAAGGCGATCAATGGGGATAAGGGCATTGTGCTACGGATTAAGGGAAAAACCCTTTCTATTACCCTAGATAATCGTTCTGACCTTGGGGATATTTTGAGTCGAGGTAAGGGCAGAATTTATCTCGATGGCACCCTAGACCGCGATCGCCTGGTGAGTCTTATAGGAGAAAATAAGCCAATTAAAGTTATTCGTTCTAAGGGTGATAAACCAACTCAAAATCTGAAAGTCAATCAAATTAAAATTAAGGGGATTGGTTCTAAGGATTATTCGGAGACGGCAATTCATCGCATCAAGGTCATACGAGAAACCTTGGGAGAGATGCCTGTGATTGCCCATAAAGCCCTACAGGACAGACTCAATCAGGATGGTCACTGGTTTAACCACAATCGAGGTTCTAATGATTTTGCAGGGCAACCTAAGCTGATGGCCATTGGTTTACCCCGTCCCAATGTGGGCGCGATTCAGGATGAATACCTTGCCCTTAATGGACACCTTGACGGGTTTGATGAGTATTACGCTCGTTTGGTTAATGATGAAATTTTGCAGTTAGTGGGTCGTCAACGGGTCAATCGCTATCCTGACCAAGAATTTAATCTTTATTTCCTAACCCCAGAACATACCGACCTTTCTTGGCTCGAAGCCTATGGAGCAAAGGTGACGGTTCAGACAGGTTTTGAGATTCATCCCGAAGCTGGGACGGAAACCCAATGTACCCGTCATAAGTTGATTGAAACCATTTTGCAATTCAGAGAGAACGGGATTAAGACCACTCAAGCCGCGATCGCTCAGGTCATTGAACAAACTCAGCAGTCCATCTCGAAAACCCTCCAACAAGCGGGTATCAGTCTTCGTGAACTGGTCAAATTGATAGACGAAAAAATTACAACTAGCCCTTATAAGGACTCTGTAAGGTCGAGTTGTATAAATGACTGGCTCTATTCAGATTTGGCTTGGTTTTTTGATTTACCTCTGGATGCGATCGCTGAGGAGATTATTAGAGTCATTCAGGATGGTGGATTGGCAAAATTGAAGGAATATTTAGAAGACTATCCCAACTTTGCTCAGGCTAAGGTTTTAGGGCTTTTATGGGGGTTTGTGGATACGGAACCAACTTTTGTGTCTGAGCGGTTGAAAACTTGACTTAGACCCACTGACAATGGCAAAAAGGGGTAGCGTCCTGAATCTGTGGATAACACACTTTCTTATGAATAGATTGACTGCTTTCCAGAAATACGATTCACAGGTCTAGAACACGATCCCCTTAAATTTAATTGATCCTTTACTTGGAGGCACTTTAAAGATAAAGTGACTGTTTTGAATCCTCAATTTCAACAATGAAGTTTAAACTCACCCGTTTACTTTCTCTCAACATTGTTCTGACTGTCCCTTTTGTTATTCAATTGGTTGGTGCTGTGGGAGGGGTTAGCTGGTTGGCTGATCACAGTGCGCATCTGTTGGTTGATAATCTAACTCTTTCACTCTTAGAAGATATCGGCGATCGCCTTCAAACAGAAATCGATCACTTTTTAGCCAAACCGATTACCATCACCGAGGAGCATCAAAATTTAATTGACTTAGGAATACTCAATCTTAATGACCTAGAACCGTGGGGCCCTTATTTATACAAACAATACCTGAACTATCGTCATGATTTTCTCACAGGGTTTCTTATTAGTAATCAAATCAATGAATTTCGTGCGGCGGGTCAAACCTATACCAAGCAAGGTAAGAGAGTTCAAGGATTAGCGCGAGCAGGAAAAAAAACGCAGTATCGCTACTATGGCTACACTTCCATAGACGATTATCGACAGGAACGAAATAAACGGTTAATGGTTGACTACTTTAAAGCGACCCAAAGACCCTGGTATAGCAAAGCTGCAAAAACAAGAAAAATACAATGGACTCCCTTATTTACCCCTAAAATTAATCAAAAAAATTTAGTGATTAACTTTTCCCGTCCCCTCTATAATGCCGATCGCACTCAATTATTAGGGGTGACCTCTATACAGCTAGATATAGCCTATCTCAATCAATTTTTGCAATCCCTTAAAATTGGTCGCACTGGCAGTGCATTTATCGTGGATCAAAATGGATATTTAATTGCAAATTCTAATGGACAAAATCAGGTAAAAGTCATTAATGGCAAAGCCGTTCCTTTAT
>QBMS01000229.1:0-401 GCA_003249095.1 Snowella sp. | reverse complement strand
TCTAATCCCATTATTCAAAAAATCTCAAGTGATCTCATTAATTTTCCCAAGTTTCAAAAACAGTATTTTTCTACATTTTTTATCAATAAACAATCTTATTTCGTTTTAACTCTTCCAATTCAGCAAAACAATGGACTTCAATGGTTAGCAGTCATTGTAATTCCACAGGCTGATTTGTTAAGCGAAATTTGGCAGAATCAACGTCTCACCTTTCTTCTATCCAGCCTAGCTTTATTGATGGCGATTATTATTGGTTTGATTTCGGCTTATTACATTACCCAACCCATTATTAGCCTTAGTCGGGCGACTTTAGACCTAGCGGGGGGAAGTTGGCAACAGTCTCTTAAAATAAGTCCTGTAACAGAACTTAAAAACTTAGCTCAAGCTTTTAACCAAATGGC
>QBMS01000228.1:2852-3133 GCA_003249095.1 Snowella sp. | reverse complement strand
ACTGAAGACTATGCAACTATAGCTATCTATTTAACGATGATTACCCTAAAAGACGCTCAAAAAGCACTGATATAAAACTAAGAGAAGCTAAGGCTTAATACTAAATCAATTGTTTTAAAAAATTAATATTTGTATTGAGTTTAGATGACAAGCCTCTACTTCTTAGAAAATTCTTTCTAGGTGGATTTTCAGAGATTAAATGAAATCTCTTCAAACAAATTGGAGAAGAAAAAGCGCGACTTTATGCGGAATCTAATCGAGCGGGGATTGAGTGTGTTGCT
>QBMS01000228.1:0-2802 GCA_003249095.1 Snowella sp. | reverse complement strand
ACTCGATAATCAAGCTCAGTTTCATGTCCGTAAATACTTGCTCCATCTTGCCAAAAGTATTCCAGGTAACGGAAGTCATTTGTTTGAGAACACAAGAGTTGAAAGTGTTTGCTTCTAATCTACAAAATACTTAAAAGAGAGGTAATATGAAAACAGATTACTTAATCATAGGCAGTGGTTTATCGGCATTAGTGTTTGCAGCATTAATGGCTAAGTCTGGTAAAAAAGTTCAAGTCTTAGAGGCCCATGAGCATCCAGGAGGATTTGGACACACCTTTACAATGGCTAAAAAATATCAATTTAATGCCTAGCTTCATTACGTTTGGAACTGTGGCGAAGGTCAGCCCGTTAATCAGGTTCTTAAAAAACTAAATTTAGATCAAAAAGTGACTTTTGAGCGTTATGATCCTGATAGTTTTGACCATATGCAAATGCCAGGTTATTCATTACAAATTCCCTCTAATTCTGAAAAATTAATCCAAAGATTATCTGATTTATTTCCCCAAAATATTAAGCAAATTCGGAATTTCATCTTGGAAGTCAATAAAACAAGTGAAGGATTAGAAAGATTGGCTCGTCCGATTATTTTTAGGCAATTAATACGGAATCTTGAATCAGTTTTCTGTGCGTTAAAATACTTACATAGTACGCTGCAAGATGTGTTTGATCAATTTCAATTGCCTTTGGAAGCACAAACTCTTCTCGCTCTACAATGGCCCGATTTTTTATTGCCCCCTAATCAACTTTCTTTTTATGCTTGGGTTATTTTGTTTACGGGATATCAAAAAGGAGCTTTTTATCCCACAAGACACTTTGAATCTGTGATTAATGCCTTGGTAAAAGTGATTGAAGAGAATGATGGAGAGGTTTTACTGAATCATGAAGTGACCAGTTTTATTCTTCAAGATAAGGCGGTGATGGGAGTCAAGGCGAAAAATTTGCGATCGCAACAAACTAAGGAATTTATCGGGAACACAATTATTTGTAACATCGACCCCAAAAAAGCAGCACAGATGATTGGGTTGGAAAATTTTTCTAAAACAATACGCAAAAAGCTGGATTATGACTATTCCCCATCTAACTTTATGGCCTATTGTGTTGTTCAAAATATTGATTTGCGAGATTATGGCTTTGGGAAATGGAATACCTTTCATTCAGGGCATCGAGATTTAAACGAAGCATTTGAGCAGATGTATGTAAAAAACGATTTTTCTAATCCTAGTTTTGCGATTACAACCCCTACCTTATTAACTCAAGAATACCCTGACTGTCCCGAAGGATGCCAAATTATTGAATTTTTAACGGTGGCTAATTATGACTATTTTAAACAGTTACGAGAGTCTAATCCCAAGG
The DNA here is from genome assembly GCA_003249095.1 of Snowella sp. GTDB lineage: Bacteria > Cyanobacteriota > Cyanobacteriia > Cyanobacteriales > Microcystaceae > Snowella. The sequence goes on along the minus strand of QBMS01000228.1, from coordinate 1,449 downwards.
CTTATCGACAAAAAAAAGAGGAAATTTTAGAGTCTATTTTAGATATTGTCGAAAAAAATTACATTCCTGATTTAAGAAAATATATTGTTTTTAAAATTACGGGTAGCCCAACAACTAATGAACGATTTTGCTGGTGTCCCCAGGGGAATTCCTACGGTTCTAGCTTAACACCTCGAAATATGGGAATGGGTCGCTTAAATGACGAAACCTCTTTAAAGAATTTCTATTTTTGTAATGCGTCTTCTGGCTACCCAGGTTTTGCACCTACTTTTTGGACAGGGACAAGATTGTATCAGAAATTATCGGGAGATACTATCCCATAAACTTTGACAGATTAAATTCTCACAAAATAAAATCGGTGGTAAAAGATGAAAATAGCCGTTATTGGTGGCGGTGCAAGTGGCATGGTAACAGCTTACTTATTAGACAAACAAGGCCATTTTGTCACTGTTTTTGAAGCGCAACCCGTATTAGGCGGCCATATTAGGACATTAAATAAAAATGTTCAACCTAATCATTCTAATTGTCAATTTTTTTTAGAAAGTGGTGTCCTCGAATTTCCTGTAAAGTTTCATCATTTTTTAGATTTCATGAAAGAATTAGAGGTTGAATTGGAACCTGTAACAGTCGGTTCAGGACTATTTTTACAAAATGGTCGCCATTTTCTTTCGGGAGTAATGATTCAAAAAAACTTTTCAGGATGGCAAAGACTGATCGAATATTTAAGATTAGATACTCTCTATGCTCGCTCAGCAGGACTTTGGATTAAATTACATTCTGCCCAACTTCCTGAACTATCTGATCGTCCCCTATCTCATTATTTGAAAACGCCATCAATCCGCTCCGATTGGTTGAAATTGCTGACGATGTATAGTTACTCGACACCGTTTGAATTCATTGATGATTTTCCAGCAGAATTAGTCATTCCTATGTTACGGGATTATGTCTTTACTAATTGGGTTAGAGTTAAGGGGGGAGTGTATTCCTATGTTGAAAAAATATTAGAACATTTTCAGGGAAATATTTTACTCAATACAAAGATTACAGAAGTTACGAGGGAAGCTGAATTTGTTGAAATTAAAGTTGCTAATGGAACAAGCAAAACCTTTGACAAGGTGATCTTTGCAACTCCGCCTGATCAAGTGATAAAATTGCTCGGTGATCCAACTCCTGAAGAGCAGAAACGATTTTCAGCATGGCAAAGTAATCACGCCACAACAACGATCCATACGGATACTTCAATCTATAGTCAATACGGTATCAAAAAATCTTCGGAATTTGATTTTTTTCAAACGGTCAATGGATGGGGATATAATGCTTCTTTAAATCAACTTTGTGGAGTGCGATCGCCCCTTCAATATAGTTTGGCTTTTAATCTAGATAATGTCATTGCAAAACAGGAAATTATTCATATTCAAGAACATCATACGCCCTTATACACAGTTGAAA
>QBMS01000227.1 GCA_003249095.1 Snowella sp. | reverse complement strand
TGGTTTCCATTAATAGCGAAGCACCCAATCCCAACACCTTTTTTACCGTTCGTAACGATAGTTCCTTACCCAAACGTCTGCAAGTAACCGCCTATCGTTGGACGCAAACCGAGCCCAGCACTCCCACCCTGACACCCACCGATGAAGTGGTTTTATTCCCCCTATTGTTGACCTTGGAACCCAATCAAAGCCGCCAATTGCGCTTAGGTGTTACCGCTCCCCCCACGACGACCGAAAAAACCTATCGTGTCATTGTAGAAGAATTGCCTAGCCCCCAGACCCAGGGCAGTCAAGGGATGGGGCTTAATATGCGGCTAAAGATGAGTATTCCCGTATTTTTTCAGCCGTCACAGCCCCAAGGCCAACCAGGTATCACCAATTTAGTCAACAATAACGGTAAATTTGCCTTTAATTTAACCAATACGGGTAATGCTCACTACATGGCCAAGGAAATTCAAGTAACGGGAACCGATAGCAGCGGCAAAAGCGTGTGGCAAAAATCTCGCCAAGGCTGGTATGTGCTGGCGAATAGTGCGATTCCTTACGATCTAGAATTGCCAAAAACCGATTGTCAAAAAGTAACGAATTTAACCGTCGATGTGAAAACAGATAACAAAACCAATGTTAGCCAAAGTTTGCCCACACCCCAGGGGATATGTCCTAAAAACTAGATTCAATTTAACCATCAAACAAAAAGAAAACTTGGGATAGTGTTAAGACTTGTATTGAAAGTAATTAGCTCGCTGTTGGTAGTTACTTTTTTTTTTCGCTGACTCTTCCCCTTCATGCCGAAGAGCAAAAGGTTCTCCTAGATTTAATAATCAATCAAAGTTCTCAACAACCGATCTTGGTTATTGTCAAAGGAGAACAAATTTTAATCAAAACTAAAGATTTAAAAGCCGCAGGGCTAGAAAAATTTTCAGGTGAACAAACAGTTATTAATGGCGAAAACTATACCCTTTTAAACTCCTTAAGCTCCATTCTTAGCTATCAACTTAACCTAGAGAAATTTAGCCTAGACCTAACCGTTCAAACCGAGCATTTAAAATTAAATATTATTGACCTTTATCAAAGTAATCGTCCCGATAATATAGTCTATACCGAAGACTCCAGCTTTTTTCTCAACTATAGCGTGGGAACGATCGCCCTCAGTCAACTCGTTGTTGCGGGGGAAATGGCTTGGAATTGGGACAATGTGCTGCTGTATAGCAATATTAATATCGGTTCAGACCGCAACACTGTTAGAGGATTGAGCAATATCACCCTCGACAATCGAGAGGATCAAACCCGTTGGATCATTGGCGACAACTTGGTCAATACTGGAGATTTAGGGGGCGGCGGTTATATTGGCGGTGTCACCTATACCACCGAAAGAAGTCTTGATCCCTATCAGCCCTATTCGCCATTTGTGGATATTCCTGGAGAAGTTGCCCTACCCTCCACCGCCACGCTTTACATTAATGAACGTCAAGTCCGCCAAATTGACCTATCCCCTGGCCCCTTTATTCTTAAAAATCTATCCGTACCCACAGGAGCCAGTCGTATCGGTTTAAAAATCAAAGATAGTGCGGGTCAAGAAAAAATTTTTGACTATCCTAGCTATACCATCAGCCAGTTTATTCCCCCTGGCAAAACCGAATTTGTTTATGGCTTAGGCATACGTCGCAATAATCTCAATAATGACAGTTGGAGCTATGGAACCCCCGTTGCCACAGCCTACGGCTCCAATCCTGCCTCGAATACGACTTTGGGTAACTCCATTTTTCTGTCACCTAGAGACTTAAGGATTCAACAAAGTTCCCTGCTTTTTATCGGAAAACAAAGATACGGCATTAGCAATAATTTATCGGCTGGGTTTCGAGTAGAGGCGGCCCCAAACTTTTTAAATGGGGGAGTACAAATGACAACCCGTTTACCCCTGGGAGAAATTAACCTGAGTGCGGCGGTGAGTCAATTTCAAGGACGTTTTGGCAGTGCGGCGGCTTTATCCTATTCCACATCGGGGTCGAATATCAGTCTTTCGGCTTTGATTCGTATCCTTAGCCCTCAATATGCTAATGCCAGTTTGTTACCGACCGATGATCGCAATCTGTTGGAATTTAACCTAGCGGGGAGTCTTAGTCTGAGTCGTGCCATCAGCTTATATGCCTTTCACTCTTCAGCCCCAAGCCGTTACCAAAAATTTACGCAACGGGACACGATTGGACTCAATATTAATTTGGCCTCTCAACTCACCATTAGCCTGTCGGGGTCTCGTTACTTGAATCAGGGACAGGAACCCGATAATCAACTATTTGTGGGACTGAGTTACGCTCTAGGCAATAATCGTAATGCGTCTCTAACCCTACAACGACAGTCGGAGCGCAATACCCTGGCTACTCAGATACGACAAAATGTACCGACGGATACTGGTTTCGGTTTTTCAGTGCAAGGACAGTCCCAGGACAGTCAAACGGTTAACTCGAATTTTAATCTCCAGTATCAAGCCCCCTTTGGTCTCTATGGTTTGACTTTTAATAGCATCAGTCAGGATAGTCCGTTAAATTTTAATGTGGCGGGGTCTTTAGTGTTGATAGATGGTCATTTTTATTTCAGTCGTTCGATTCAAAATAGTTTTGCTTTGGTGCAAATTCCCAATGTGCCTGGAGTCGTTACCTATGTTAACGGGCAGGATTACGGCACAACTAATCAACAGGGCTATATATTTCTACCTAATTTACAACCCAATTATGGCAATCAAATTCGGATTTCGGCGGATGATTTACCCCTAGCTTATAACACCATTGGCACTTCCCAAGTGATTGCGCCGCCCTATCGTGGTGGAGGAATTATTCGTTTTGTGGTGGAGAAAACCCAAGCGGTAACGGGTTTATTACGAGTTAAAAAAGGTAAAGAAACATTGATCCCAGCCTATGGAGAAATTTCAGTGGAGGGTAATGTTCAAGTATCACCCATTGGGGAAAAGGGAGAATTTTATTTGGATAATTTGAAACCAGGAACTCATCAGGCCAAAATTGATTTTAAAGAGGGTATTTGTCAATTTAGTTTAAATGTGGCTGAATCGAAAGCGATTGTCACTAATTTAGGAACCTTAACTTGTACTTGGCACTGGTTCAGTCTAATTATTAGAATGAAATCCTTACAAGACAAGGACTTAAC
>QBMS01000226.1:2978-3206 GCA_003249095.1 Snowella sp. | reverse complement strand
CGAGACAGAAGTTATTTATATTATATTTTATTTATTACGAGTTATTTATTGTTTCAGCTTAGCCGTGAAGGAATAGGACATCAATATTTATGGAGTGATTTCCCTAATTATCCAGAAATTTCAGTTTTAATGGTCTTATTTACTTTAATTGGGTGGATTAAATTTACTCAATCTTTCTTACAAACCCAAAAATATATTCCTAAAATAGATAAAATTTTCTTTTTTGCA
>QBMS01000226.1:0-2968 GCA_003249095.1 Snowella sp. | reverse complement strand
AAGTATATTTCTCATTGTTTTTAATCTTAGTGTGATCTTAATCAGATTTATTGGTTTTTTCAAAAATTATCAATATACATTTATCATAACCTTTAATAGCTTAGTTATCCCGATCACGATCTTAATCATCGCTATAATTAGATGGAAACAAAAATATAAACCAGCTAAATATTTTTTATTAGCGATGTTAGCTCCAATTTTGGGTACAATTATTCATTCTTTAAGTATATTTTCATTATTACCCTATAATTTTTATACTGGGAAAAGTTTAGCATTAGGTTTTACTTTATCAGTAGTATTATTTTCTATTGCGTTAGCAGATCGGATTAATTTAATTAAAGAAGAAAGAGTACAAGCACAAGCAGAAGCCTTAAAAAATGCCGAACTTAATCAACAATTAATCAAAGAACAAAATATTATTTTAGAACAAAAAGTTAATCAAAGAACAATAGAATTAGAAATTGCTAAAGAAAAAGCAGAAGTAGCAAATCAAGCTAAAAGTTCATTTATTGCCAATATGAGCCATGAATTGCGGAGTCCATTAAATTCAGTTATTGGCTTTTCTCAATTAATATTACGCACGAAAAACTTACCTAAAGAACAATACGAAATTGCAGGAATCATTCAAAAAAGTGGAGAATATTTATTAACCTTAATTAATAATATTCTTGATTTTTCTAAGATTGAAGCGGGAAAAACTACTTTAAGTCAAAAAGATTTTGACCTAGATCAATTATTAGATAATTTGGAAGATATGTTATATTTAAGGGCGTTTGATGCAGGTTTAGAATTAATCTTTGATCGTGGTGATAATTTACCTCGTTATATTTACACCGATGAGATAAAATTACGTCAAATTCTACTCAATTTATTGAGTAATGCTATTAAATTTACTCAGAAAGGCGAAGTCATTTTAAGTGTTAGATACGATCCGCCTTTACTAACAGAAAATCATTTTTTACAATTCACTGTCAAAGACACAGGAAAAGGAATTTCCCAAGAAGAATTAAGCAAGTTATTCGAGCCTTTTTCGCAAACAGAAAGTGGCAAAGAAAGTCAAGAGGGAACAGGATTAGGATTAGTGATTAGTCGTCAATTTATCCAATTAATGGGAGGAGATATTGCCGTAAAAAGTGAACTCAATCAAGGTACAACTTTCAACTTTTCAATTCAGGTAAAATTAGGAAAAGAAACTCAAGAAAGCAACAAATCAACACAACGAGTTTTAGCCCTAGCTCCCGATCAGCCTATTTACAAAATTTTAGCGGTAGATGACAAGCCCATTAATTGCCAATTATTAGTTAAATTGCTTACACCATTAGGATTTGAAGTCAAAGAAGCCGCTAATGGTGAAGACGCGATCGCAATTTGGGAAGCATGGGAACCCCACTTAATTTTCATGGATATGAGAATGCCTGTAATGGATGGTTATGAAGCCACAAAATATATTAAAGCTCAGGTTAAAGGTAGTGCAACAGCAGTGGTGGCATTAACTGCTAGTGTATTGGAAGAAGAAAAAGTGATCGTACTTTCAGCAGGATGTGATGATTTTATTCGTAAGCCTTTTAAAGAAAATATGATTTTTGAGGCATTAACTAAGCATTTAGGAGTAACATATATTTATGAACAAAATCAAGAGCAGGATCATTCTAGTTTAGAAACAGCAAAGTTAAGTACAAAAAATTTTGAAATCATGCCTCAACAATGGTTAAGACAACTATCACAAGCCGCCCTTGAAGCAAATACAGAAGAGGTGATTACCCTCATTGGAGAAATTTCTAGTACCGAAATCTTTCTCACTCAAAGCCTGACTAAATTAGTTCGTAAATTTGAGTTTGAGCAAATACTTGATTTAATCAATCCACTTTTAGAAGATTAAAACCAATTTTAGGTTTTATTTATGAATAAATCCGTCCAAACTAAAGGTAATATTTTACTGATAGATGATCTTCCAAATAATCTACAATTACTGAGCGATCTATTAACTACACTCGGTTATACTGTGCGGAGTGTCACCAGTGGCAAAATGGCCCTAAAGACCCTAAAAGTTAAGCAATCTGACTTAATTTTGTTAGACATAAAAATGCCAGAAATGGATGGCTATCAAGTTTGTGAAGCGATTAAAAGTGATGAGGCATTACGCGATATTCCGATTATTTTTATTAGTGCCTTAGATGATACTTTTGATAAAGTAAAAGCCTTTGAATGTGGTGGGATTGACTATGTGACTAAACCTTTTCAAATTGAAGAAGTGGTAGCCCGTGTAGAATGCCAATTAACCATTCAACGTCAAAAAGTAGCATTACAACAGGAAGTCAAAAAACGATGCGAAACGGAGGAAGTTCTCTATCAATCCAGAGCTTTACTTTCTAGTATTTTGAATTCTGCATTAGATGGCATTGCCGCCCTACAAGCAATCCGTGATCCCAAAACAGGTAATATTGAAGATTTTCGTTGTTTAGTGGTTAATCCTATTCTTTCTAAGGCTTTTAATAAAAATCGTGAGGAGTTAATTGGTAAAGTTGTGTTTAAACGTTTTCTTCATCGTCTAGATACTCAACTTTTTGAAAAATTTGTGGCTGTGGTCGAAACGGGTATTTTTTTAGAACAAGATATTTACTTTCTCATTGAAAATTCAAACTCTAATTGGTATCATTTTGTTGCCGTAAAGTTAGGGGATGGTTTTGCGATTACGGTACGCGATATTAGCAACAGAAAGAAAATGGAATTAGAACTGCAAGACGCTAACGAAAAATTAAGGTTAATTGCTAATATAGATGGATTAACTCAGATTGCCAACCGTCGCCGTTTTGATGATTATTTAGCTGTTGAATGGCAACGACACCAGCGCGAAAATAAACCTTTGGCCCTGATTTTAATTGATATTGATTATTTTAAAAATTATAACGACTACTAGGCACTGGTGTAGTTTGATTAAAGGCGAAAAAAGGTATGGTGTAAGGCTTAG
>QBMS01000225.1 GCA_003249095.1 Snowella sp. | reverse complement strand
CCCGATCGCTGAGTTTGGTGACAACGGCCGGATTAATATCCCCACAAACCATTTTTACCCCCGCAGGAGTCATATTACCGACCCCGATAGAGTGCAACATACTAGAGAGCATTAAGACCATATCGGCTCCCTTGAGCAGTTCGGCATAATGGGTTTGGGCTTTAATCAGATCCATTTCCGTGTCGGGTAGGGGGCCATCATCACGAATGGAACCTGCAAGGGCAAAAGGGACATTATTTTTGACACATTCGTACATCACGCCCTTAGTCACTAATCCTTGCTCGACGGCGTTGGCGATGCTTCCATAACGACGAACGGTATTAATCACTTTTAGATGGTGGCGATGGCCTCCCCGCACAGGAATTCCCCGTTGCATATCGACCCCCAAAGAAGTTCCCATCATGGCCTGTTCCATATCGTGAACCGCGATCGCATTCCCGCCCAACAGTGCATGGACATAACCGCCCCGAATCAAACGAGAGAGATGTTGCGCTCCCCCTGTATGAATAACAACGGGGCCTGCTGTCACAACAATTTTGCCGCCTTGGTCACGGATTTGGCGCATTTCCCAGGCAATTTGTTCCACGAGCAATTCCACTCGCCGTTCACTGGAAACTCCTGCCCCCATAAAGGAAAACTCTTTATTGTCCTTGCGGCCCTCATGGGAATCGACTTTTTTCACCGTCCGAATTCCCTCAATACTGACCATCACGCGATCGCCGACTTTGAGATCCCGTAACAAAACACATTCCGCACTAGGATTTTGAGGATCGGGATTAACCTTGATCGCGCCATCCATACGTTGATTTTCTACCCGTACCCATTCACAATTGACCCGTACTTCCGTCGGATAAATGGTACTGACATAAAAATCATCAGGAGCGACTCCATCTTGAACCACAACCGCAGTATTGATATCACAGAGTTCCTGGGGCGGTGGAACAGCCCCCAAGTCGATCAACTCCGTCATGATTTCTTCCAGCAGTTGATGGGAAGGAGCGGAAACTCGAACTTCGGCGGTGGAAATACTATTTCTTTCGATGCCTAAATTAAAGTTAAGAACACGGAAACTACCGCTATTTTCGACCACTAAATCCAACGCTTGATTCAATAATCCCGCATCCAATAAATGGCCTTCCATGCGGATAACACGGCTTTCGATAGTCACATTCGCATGAACATCTTCTAGGATCGGTTCCGTGACCCGGAGGGTTAAACATTTGGCCGCTCCCCCTGCTTTTAAAAACTCACTCAAGGGCGTTTCGGTAACATTAAAACCTGCTTTGACGAGTTTATTTCTCAGACCATCACTAATCTGATTCATCACAATGGTAGAACCTACATTCACCGCATTACAAGCGAAACAAACCGCATCGGGTTCTTCCACAATAATGCGTTTTTCTTCGGGGATTCGCATCTCAATGACACGATTGGAGTAGGAATCAAAAGCAGGAGGATAATACAACAAATAGCCGCCTGTCAACGGACAAAAACAGGTATCTAAGTGATAAAAACGCTCGTCAATCAAACGGAGAGAAACTACCTCGGTATCTAACCATTTGGCAATGTAGGGGTGGGAATCTAATTCCGAACGGAATCCGTAGCCCGCCCATAACCAGCGACCTTCCCGATCAAAGAGGGCATCCCCTGCGCCTTCAAAGGGTAAATCCTTGGGCAGTTCATAGACCGTAAAGCCGTTTTCTTCAAACCAAGCTTTGAAATAGGGTTCTTCTCCCTGGCGTTCTTTGTGGAAAAAGCGACTCAGCACCACATTACTTCCCAAAACCAAGCCCGCGTTGGCCGTGAATACCATGTCTGGCCAGCCTTTCGCAGGTGCGACTAAATCCACTATCGCCACATCTTTTAAGACTTGATGGAGTTTTTGCCACTGCTCAACGGCGCGATCGCGAGAAGATTTGTGAATATTGCCTTCCATCCAGGGATTAATCACATAATCCACATCGTAGTGATCGGGAGGACACATTAAAATACGAATATCGTCATTCATAGGAGTTTTAAGTTGATAGCAGTTAGAATATTAGTCTAATCGGTTTGGATTTAGGCGATCGGCATGATGCTTGGCAAAAATTAATCATAAACCAATAGACGATCTTATCATACCTGAATCCACTTTGTTCTAAAAACTTTTCCGACACGCTTTTTGCATAATCTTATTGCGAAAATTTCATAAAAACAAAGCAGTTTGATACTTTTAAATTTTTATTTTATAATTGCTTTTTGAATAAGAAAATATTGTCTTAAAATCTGTTAAATAGTGATATTAATGATTTCAAATACAATTTTGAAATGGGGCGATCACTTTTTTGCTTGTTGTATAATTTTTATTATTGAACCTAAAATACTGCCCTATGCCGACTGTCACTGATTCTGAGTTAAAGGAAATAAAAGATCTGATAACTGAGCTTAAGCAAAATGTGGGAAAAATTAACGAGACTGTAACTGAGATCAAAATTAATCAGGCGCGAATGGATGAAAAGTTAGAGTCTATTAGCGAAAATATGGCTGACCTAAGAAAACAATCTGAGAAGCAGGATAACCGTCTCTGGGTTCTCATTTCAGGAATGTTTTTGGCTCTATTAGGGTTTGTTATAAAATCTTCTCTTAATCCCTAATTGCGAGCGGATTTTGTGATGGGGTGAGTGGCAATCATTTTTGAATTGTTGTATAATTTCTGAAGAGTGGTGACGTGATGACCACTTTATTAAGTGTTTCTTTGCTGATTCTGAATCTTTTGGATATTCAAAATAGAATTACTGAGTTAATGACTCTATTTGTTACAAGAGTCAAGAGTTATACCGCCATGAAAAGAACTTATATTAATCATGTTTCAGAAACAATTTTAATTCCTCTTCTATCCGAGATTTATAATTGTAAAAATCTTAAAAATTTAAATTCTATCAATGCTAACTACCCAGGAGTTGATTTAGGAAATGAAAAATCTAGAATAGCTATTCAAGTTACTTCAACACCTGATTCTACAAAAAAACATACTTTAGAAAAGTTTATAGCATATAAGCTTTACGAAAAATATGATCGTTTAAAGATTTATATTATTGCGGAAAAACAAAAGAAATATTCAGGCAATGGTTTTCAAGAAATTATTGATAATAAGTTTGAGTTTAATCCAGATCATGATATTATTGATTATTGAGATATTATCTGTAAAGTTGAAAATTTTGGCACTGGTATCGTCTAATTGGAGGCTAGAAAGTTTGCAATACAAGAGGTTCAAC
>QBMS01000224.1 GCA_003249095.1 Snowella sp. | reverse complement strand
GTATTATACGTTTCTGAATATAGTGACTCACATTTTTGACAGATAAATATTTTTCTCTCTCCATTATTTTTCGTTTTGTAATGAGAATGAATTTTCACTTCCTCGCTGTGACAATGAGGACAGTCTCGTTTAAATAATTCTTTTTCTTTCCCATTGCAAAATATAGAATCATTAAACTCTTGGATTGGCTTTATCTTTTGGATTGACATACTCTCTCTCCTTTTTTTACCGATTTATTTATAGTATTATTACCCTTAACACCCCTGTAAAGTTATAACCATTACTTCCAAGCTTATATTTGCTTCTTTGTTTCTCTAATCCTTTGCCCAGTAATCCTTTCTGCCTTTAATCAGGCTGAACCATTGCCTAATATATGAATCATCAAGAAATCACCGTTGGCAGTAAAGTTCGTTTAATCAGTCTTCCGCCCTACCTAAAAACCGCCGAACCCATGCCCATGTTGCGACCTTCTGACCTGTTAGAAATTGGCGCCGAAGGCGTGGTAATGGATCGTCGTCCTGGGAATTATTGGGGAGTCCGTTTTGAGCGGGGGGCATTTTTGATGGAGAATCAATATATTGAAACCTTAGCAAGCAATATTCAGGTTGATAATCCTAAAAAAATTTAAGTCTTGATTGGAAATTTTTTACTTTGACTGACTCGATTTTATTGGGTTTTTGCTGGGGCTTGCTCGGTTTGAGGACGAATATTAAGAGACATTTGCTTGATAGTTTCTTTGTATTGGGTTGGTGCCAAAAGGAGAGCCTGTTGAAAAATGGGTTCTGCCGCTTTGGTTTGCCCCTGTTGGTTTAAAACAATAGCTTTAGCCAAAATAGGCCGAAAATCGTCGGGATTCATCTGACTGGTGTTGTCATAAAGCGCGATCGCCTCATTAACCCGATTTTGTTGGAGATAAATTTCCCCCAATAGCAATTGCACTGAAGTAACATTCGCTGAATTTGCCTCACTAGGGTCTGATCCTCGGAGTTTGATCGCCTGAGTGATGGCATTTTGCACGGTTTGAATGGCTTCCGCATCACGTTTTTGGAGAATGAATAAATCCGACAGTCCCTTTAGGGTACGAATATCCAAAGGATTACTCGCTAACAAATTTCGATAAATATTCGATGCGCCCTCATAATCCTGGAGTTGTTGTTTGGTTTGGGCCAACAGTAACGTATATTCAATTTGCTCAGGAATTAATTGGGATAATCTTTCGAGGGGCGCGATCGCCTCCTTGAGCTTGCCTTGTCTGAGACGATTTTCTAGCAATCCCTGGAGGGCATTCACATTATTCGGTTCCCGCTCCAAAACTAATTCGTATCCCAAGGCTTCGGCTTCTAGGCGACGACTGTTTGCATCCAAGGGAGTCGCGGCAGCATTGTCCATCCTAGATTGTTGCACAATACTCGATACTAGGGGCGCGATGGAAAAAATCAATAAGGCCCCGATCATTAAAAATAAACCGAGATAAACCCAGGGACTGCGTTTGGTGGGGGAAGCTTTCATAACCTACAAAATAAAAATAATCAAAATGCGAAACAAACTCACCATCCAGCAGATCGGAATAATGACCCTGTAGTATTGACGGTAGTATTAAATAAATAACTGAATCTAACAAACAGAGTTGACTTTATCTTTATGATGAGATGAACTCAGTCTCTAGTAGGCCATTCTAGCCTGCGACCATTCCCCTTGTCTCCGTTCCTAATAAGTTGAACATGAACTCCCCCGTTAATCAGCCCATTGATGCTTCCCCGACTGTGGGTAAGACTTCCTCCCAACCATCTCCAGACAATCCATCAGACTCTGCGGTAAAAACGATTCGGAAACAACCCATTCCTCCCCCGAACCATCCTCGACAATATCGGGCGATCGGCTTGGTCTATGGTCAATATACCCAAACTGAGGGTCATCTCACCCAGGGCGTTTTAACTAGGGAAGACGGGACAGAAATCGAAGCCGTTTTGCTGGGTCGCATGATCAGCTTAATTAAGAACCATATTGATTTAACCCAGCCCCATCTTTGGGTCGTTTATCCCCACATTCGTCAAGAGGATGATCATCTCCATCTCCAGCTTGTGGGCATCTGGGAGCCAGAAACTTTGGGAGAAAATGAAGTCATTGGTGTAACAGGAAAATCCGACGAAGAACAAACGAGCGGCTTTTTTTCGATTCGGGGCCAGGTCGCCTTTGCTTCCTCAGAAACTGAAGTGATTATCGTTAAAATTCGTCAATCTCCCAAGGCAGAGGGAGAACGCCCCAAATTCTTTAAAATTAAGCTAAAAGGTCTGTTACCTGAAAAACCTGTGAGTCGTTTTTGGGATTTGCAGGCCCAATTGGTCGGGACAGATTTAGTGCTTCAATCGGCCACGGATCTCGGATTCGCCGCTAGTAAAAAGCCCGTCAAACGCTCAGATAAAGAACGTCGTAATTTAGGGAAAGGAAAAGCCAAGCGAAGTTCAGGGAGTCGTCACCGCCAAGCCGAGGCTTCAGGGGAAAAGCGTTCTGCTCCTCTGCCCAAACCCCGCCCTAAAAGCTCTTAAAAAATCTCTTAAGGCGATCGCCCTGGTTAAAAGTCTAGGAAAACTCAAGCTTATTTCCTTGGATTCTACGAATATTAACCCTATACTTAATTTCTAGGGGTAAAGCTCCAACGCTAAAAAATACATTAAATAGCCCTATTGGCATGGTTTTTTGGAAACGTTTGTTTAGTTCTGATACGATCGCGGCTCCTGTCCCGACTCAATTTGAGGGGGATTTTGTCGAATTTTTTGATGAGGGAGCCAATCAATCTCGATTTTTCTTTAGCACTGACCGAGAAATTGACCTCTACGAGTTAGAAGAACTCTGTGATTCTGTCGGTTGGGCCCGTCGTCCCATTCGTAAAGTCAAGAAGGCTTTGGAATTTAGTTTTTTAGTAGTTTCCATGTGGGAAGTCAAGGGCAATCGACGCTATCTCATTGGCTTTGCCCGTGCGACCTCTGACCATGCGTTTAATGCGACAGTGTGGGATGTGGTTATTCATCCGCGCTTTCAGTCCAAGGGATTCGGAAAAGCCCTTCTTAAGTATCTCATTCGTAAACTCCGCAACGAAGATATTAGCAACATCACCCTTTTTGCCGATCCCCAGGTGGTTGATTTTTATCGACGGTTGGGGTTTGTACTTGATCCAGAGGGGATTAAGGGAATGTTTTGGTATCCTGATTGAAAAGTCCCCCTTATCAACTACTGTGTACACACAAGTCTTTGGTTTTATTATTAATCTTATCTAGCCCCCTAA
>QBMS01000223.1 GCA_003249095.1 Snowella sp. | reverse complement strand
TTTTAGCTTGCTTTTCATGATAAGTTTTGATTATCACTTTTTATTCAGGAGAGCCTCATTGAAATAAATAAAAGGCTTTATGAAAAATATGCAGAGGATGTATTACTCAGCAAGTTGATCGCTCGTAATAAAAAGACGAATCGGCCTGAAATTAATTCTCATTGCTTTCGTTCTATTGTTGAAAAGCTTAAATGGAAAAATAGCGACAATCACAATCACTATAAGAATAAAGATCCTATTATCCACTATTATTCAGATTCTGCTATTGAGGAATTTATTGATAAGATCATGAGTATTGAGGGATATTTGGAAGATGCACGAAAAGGAAAATCAACTAATTCCAAGAAAAAAAGAAGTGATTGAATAATAGGCTTTATTTTCTAGGCGATCGCCCTTTTACATTACCGAGAGATAAAACGCGATCTATTCCTGATAGAGAGAAATCAAAAATTACTGCATTGGCCCTAAATATTTGCGTAAATAAGGAGAAAAAACCTCATAAATCAGAGTTAAAGGTTTGCGGTCATGCCAAAAAAGATAATGCCTCCCCCAAAAAGGCCCTTTTTCCTGAAAAGCCGTTTCCAACGCCGCAGAATGACCATAATAAAGCCCCTGAATATCCCGATAAAGTTCGGTATGCAAATGGGAAAGACTATCCCAAATCGGTAAATTACGATTTTCTAGATATTCATCCACATGATTCGCATCCCACCAGGAAACCGCATAGGCTAATCGTTGTCCCGAACTTGTCCGCAACCAAACCTGTCGTCGCAACCAGGGCTGGGGAACGGCGGCAATCTGTAAAGGCGCACCGTCATCCACCGTACCAATTAAAGACATATCAATGACATCAACGCAGGTTTTTTCGCTGGTCAAGAGTTGCAAATGGCGAGTCGGGGAACCATCCCCCAAAATTAGAATTTGCCAAGCAGGGGGAAGTTGGGAGTGGGGTAATCCTTGTTGGACGGCAGTTTGGTCTCCTTGCCAGAGAAGATCCAGGGAATGCCAAGGTTGAACAATAGGAGGAGAAAGTTGCAAATGAGTTAGAAAAAGAGATTTACAAAACTTAATCTATTATCGCTTATGATCAGGGATCTTCGTTATCTAGAGAGAAATTTATCAGGGCGAACGCATCTTATGAGAGCAAAACCTTAAGGAGATAGTCTTCCCCCCAACCAGCGCGTAGTCGTTTATTCTTGATACCGAGTTTAAGAGTATTTTCTTTTGTGAGCAAGTTAAGAGCGATCGCTGATTTTCTCTCTTAGATTAGCGAAAAAAATTAACAATCTAACGTATTTTGGATTTCCCATACCGTAATGCGATCGCAGCAATTGTGCCATTCCTGATATTTTAGCTTGAGATAGAAAGCCACAAATTTTTTCCTATAATTTAAAAATGATAAAAAAGCCTGCAGGATGGCAAGTTAGACTAATTTTGGCGATCGGGGTTTTAATGACTTCGACTTCTGCTATTTTTATTCGTCTTTCCTTTGCGATCACGGGTCATTCGGGAATTTCTTTTAGTATCTTTCTCGCGGCGGCTCGTTTGATCGTCACGGCTATCCTGTTAATTCCTAGTTGGCGCAATTTCAGACCAAAAGCCCATTCTCCCCAAACCTATTATTACGCGATCGCAGCAGGAATTTGTCTAGCTTTTCATTTTGTCACTTGGATTAGTTCCCTGTCCTTTACCTCGATCGCGGCGGCAACGACCCTAGTGACCATCAATCCCATCTGGGTTTCCCTCCTCTGCTGGCTCTGGTGGGGCGAAAAACCCCATCGTTGGGTCATCGCAGGAATTATCATTGCCCTATTGGGAGGCGTATTGATTGCCTTTGGCGACTCTAATGCTAGTCAAAATCATAGTAATCCCCTATTAGGAGATGCCCTAGCTCTTTTGGGTTCCTTATTGGCTAGTTTATACCTACTTTTCGGACGAGAATCCCAAAAACAAGGCTTAGGAATCGGTCAATATATCCTCATTGCCTACACCACCGCCGCCCTTTGCTTGTTGCCTCTGCCCCTATTTTCTCCCCAGGGTTATTGGGATTACCCGCCCTTGGTTTATCTCTACATTGTTTTAATGGCCATATTTCCCCAAATGATTGGTCATACGAGTATTAATTGGTCTATTAATTGGATTTCTCCTACCATTGTTACCCTAGCAATTTTATTTGAACCCCTGGGGTCGAGTTTCTTGGGTTGGCTTATTTTTCAGGAAATTCCCCCGTTAACGGTTTTGGGCGGAGGATTAATTTTATTATTGGGAGTAGCGATCGCCGCGATCGGAGACAACACGCATCAAAAAACGGGTTCAACTTGAGATGAAAAAATTATTAATAACAGGTATAAGCGGCTTTTTAGGGTGGAATTTAAGCCAATTAGCCAGACAAGATTGGCAGGTTTATGGAACCTATTTTAGTCATGCCTTAGAAATTACTGGAATTAATTTATACAAAGTTGATTTGACGGATTTGCTAGCTCTAAAAAAATTATTTTTAGAAACAAAACCCGATGCCGTTATTCATTTAGCCGCCCAATCCCAACCCAATTTTTGTCAGAAAAATCCCGAATTATCTTACAAAATTAATGTCAGCAGTACGATTAATCTGGCCAAATTATGCGCCGAGTTTCAGATTCCCTTTTTATTTACCTCCACCGATCTGGTCTTTGATGGAACTCATCCGCCCTACAAGGAAAGCGATCGCGTTTTCCCGATTAATCTCTATGGAGAACAAAAAGCCCAAGCAGAACAGGAAATTTTAAACGTTTATCCCGAAAGTATTATTTGTCGAATGCCCTTAATGTTTGGGATTCCTTCTCCCTGTTCCCAAAGTTTTATTCAACCTTTTATTCAAACCCTAAAATTAGGTAACTCTTTAAGTTTATTTGAAGATGAAATGCGATCGCCTGTCAGTGGAAAAACTGCCTCCGAGGGACTTTTATTAGCCCTAGAAAACTGTCGAGGAGAGATTTTGCATTTAGGCGGCAAAGAATCCATTTCTCGTTATCAATTTGGGTTATTAATGGCCGAAAAATTGGGACTACCGACCGATAAAATTACTGCCTGTTTACAAGCCGATGTTCCCATGGCCGCCCCCCGTCCTAAAGACGTTTCTCTTAATAGTACCAAAGCCTATGGTTTAGGTTACAATCCGCCAAGTTTAGGGGAAGAATTTGATTATTTGAAACCATATTTAGTTTAATGGCTATTTAAACTGAAAACGTTGCCGATGGCACTGGTTCAGTCTAATTATTAGAATGAAATCCTTACAAGACAAGGACTTAAC
>QBMS01000222.1 GCA_003249095.1 Snowella sp. | reverse complement strand
TCTCAGTACACTTGTGAGGGTCAAAACATCTCTCCTCCTTTGGCTTGGAGTGAGCCACCCGTTGGGACAAAAAGTTTGGCCTTAATTTGTGATGATCCAGATGCTCCCGCGAAAATATGGGTTCATTGGGTCATTTATAATTTGTCTCCCCAAACCCGTTCTTTGCCAGAGAATATTTCGTCGGATGATCTGAGCGTTCTCGGAGGAATTCAAGGAATCAATGATTTTGGCAAAGTTACCTATGGAGGCCCCTGTCCACCGAGTGGCACTCATCGCTATTGCTTCAAACTTTATGCCCTGGATGAAGTAATGGCTCTCAAAGTTGGGGCAACGAAAGCTCAACTAGAAGACTCAATGCAGGGTCATATTTTGGCTCAAGCTCAACTGATTGGGCGTTATCATCGTCAGCGATAGGATATTTTGAGTGAAGGGAATCTTCGTTTGTCTCAAATCCTTTTAATTTCTAGCCGTTCCTTCTTCTGTTTAGACTAAAGTTTATCAGCCAGGGCGATCGCTACGGTTTCCCCTTGGGTTAATTGTTGAACATCTTGCGCAATTTGCTGTAAATTCATGGTGTAACCTTCATGTGTTTTTAAAATTTTACTAGGAGAACCTGGAAAAAGTATGGCTGTTCCTAATTCAATTTCACAAAAAAAACGATGGAATCATTAAAAAAAATTGTTTTTGACTAGATTTTTTGTCTGATAGAGCTTACAGAATTTAAATTGTATTATGGAGATGTCTAGTGAATTTCGATAAACATATTATTACCGTCAGACCTTCAGAAACAATCGACACGATTCAGAAGTTACCGAATTATGTTGGTATTTCAGGCAAAACGGCTGGCGCAACTGGAATTTCTATGAATGTGGTTATCATCCCACCTTCGGCAAAAGCCGAACCTCATTTTCATAACGGCTATGAAACAGCAATCTATCTATTAAAAGGCAACGTGCAAACTTTTTATGGAAAAAACCTATCTAAATCTGTAATTAATCAACAGGGCGATTTCATCTTTATTCCTGATGGTGTACCGCACCAACCTGTTAATTTAAGCAGCACCGAGGAAGCGATCGCATTAGTTTCGCGCAATGACCCCGATGAGCAGGAGAGTGTACAGGTTTATAATCTAGATTACGCCGAATAAAGTATTCTAACTGCCCTAAACTCTATTTAATTATTCTTACCTCTTTTCAAACAGCGAAATGTGGGTTGGTAGTGGGTGATACAACGAATCCCTTTGGCATCTGGCTTAAATAAAGTCATTACTCTTTTTAGTGGTAGTCTGCATGACTGGGGCGATCGCGGAATTGTTAGACTCCTCAAGACTCCTGTTAGATTTGCAACAGGCCAATGAAATCGCTCAGGATTTTTCTGGTCATGTTGAACCTGAAATCATTTCTCGCATTACCACTAACGGATTAGTTGAACGGTTTAACTCTGCCTTTGCTCGGATTTGGTTATTAGAAGCTGATAATACTACTTTACGATTGGTTGCTTCTTCAGGTTTATATACTCGAACCGATGGGTCTTTTGCACGAGTGCCGATGGGAGCTTATAAGGTCGGAAAAATCGCTCAGAATCGAGTTGTATTTTTGAGCAATAATCTACCAGCAGAAACCTGGGTAAAAGATCGGGAGTGGGCGATCGCGAATCAGATTCGTGGATTTGCTGGATTTCCTTTAATCGTGGGAGATCGCGTGATTGGAGTATTAGCAACATTTAGTCAAACAGCCTTGGCTCCCGAATTTTTGGAAGTATTGCAAGTGCTATGTACTACGGTTGCTGTGGCATTGGAAACTGCACTGAAATATCAACGGATTATCACGAATCAGTCAACAATTGTCAATAAACAGCCGCCTTTATCGGATCAACTGGCAGCCCTATTAAAACCTGTACGTCTTACTCTGATTGGTACAGAACGATCCTTGGCGTTGTCACATACCTATATTTTTCTCCGAGTCTGTGAAGTGTTGAGTCAGATAGAGTGTCGTCAGTGTCGCTTGATCTATGACGAAGAAGCCGTAATTTTAGAAGCGATTGCCGTAATTCCTAACCTTTCGCTAGATCAACAGACTGATTGGTTGCGATCGCAATTTGGGATTGTGTCTTTTATGGCATCTTGTTTGGGGGGACAACTTCAGAGTGAGCCTGGTAGCAATCAAAAAGTATTGCAAGTGTTGATTCGTCTTCCCTATGCCCGCGTTATGTTGGGAACTCGTCTCTCTATTCAATGTCGTTTAGCGGTTTTGCAACTGGCTTTTACCCATCTTGCTTATACAGCAGGGCTTCAGGTTGATGAACATTTTCAGGATGATTCATTGATTCTGACGGATGATATTGAGCAAATCCAAGCTAATCGTCGAGTTATCTGGATTAAACAGGGCAATGCTTCCATACCGAAAGGAGTAAGGGCTTGGGTGGATTTATCGATTAGTCCTAACCAACTCAAGGAAATTGTAGAGAAGGTAGAACGGGGAGAAATCCCAGCAGAAACCGAAAAAAGTGATGAAATTTTATTGTCGGAACGGGAACGAGAAATTTTAGGGCTTTTGGTTCAGGGATTACGCGATCGCGATGTGGCCAATCGACTCATCATTAGTGAAAGCACGGTTAAGTTTCATCTCAATAATGTATTAACTAAACTCAAAGCTCGTACTCGTTATCAAGCTCTCTATTACGCGATCTCTCAAGGTTTGATTTAATTTCTTGCATTTAGTTTGGGTATTTCTGCTCAGTACAGTAGAAACAACGTTTAATATGAATAGTTTGCCCTACAGTATTAAGGGGTTTTTTCGGATTATAATGAAAACTTGTTATATAATTCATAGTTATATAATTAAGGTAAAGTAGCAAAAAAAACGATGGAATCGGCTAGATGGGATGAGACATGGCATCGTTTAAGGGAGTGGACAAATGGACAAACTCGATCCGAGCGATTAGCCGCTCAAATTTTGATTAATGAAGGATTCAAGGGTCTTGATCCAAGTCACCCTTTAGGAGGGCCTGATAAAGGCAAAGATGCGATCTGTTACCTTGGTGAAGATAAGTGGGTGATGGCGGTTTACTTTGCTCGTGGAGAAAAAAAGATTTCTGAAATCAAGAAAAAATTGCAAAACGATATCTCGGTTGCATTAAAGCATGAACCCTATGGAATTGCTTTTGTAACAAATCAAGAATTGATGGATTCTCAGAGACAAGAATTAAAGGAAATGGCTCCGCCTTTAAAGCTTGAAGTGTTCCACTTAGAACGAATTACCGCGATTCTTGACTCCCCTTCGATGGCTGGAGTAAGAAAGCAGTTTCTTGGAATTGAGAGTCTTGACAATACGCCTATATTAGAAACTCAGTTTTACGAACCAAAATCTAGAAACCCACTTGGTACAGCTATTACGCTCCAGTCTATAGCTTATGAGCTTCCACCGCGACCGATTCCAAATATGGAACAGCCTCGAACTACTTTTTTTGGCAGTACGCTACCAGTGAGTAGACTAGACGAAATTAACCCTTCTTATATGAGGGAGATGGAACAGTACATAAG
>QBMS01000221.1 GCA_003249095.1 Snowella sp. | reverse complement strand
GTATTATACGTTTCTGAATATAGTGACTCACATTTTTGACAGATAAATATTTTTCTCTCTCCATTATTTTTCGTTTTGTAATGAGAATGAATTTTCACTTCCTCGCTGTGACAATGAGGACAGTCTCGTTTAAATAATTCTTTTTCTTTCCCATTGCAAAATATAGAATCATTAAACTCTTGGATTGGCTTTATCTTTTGGATTGACATACTCTCTCTCCTTTTTTT
This sequence comes from Snowella sp., assembly GCA_003249095.1. Classification (GTDB taxonomy): domain Bacteria; phylum Cyanobacteriota; class Cyanobacteriia; order Cyanobacteriales; family Microcystaceae; genus Snowella. The sequence continues at coordinate 3,320 of QBMS01000221.1, read as the reverse complement.
ACCGATTTATTTATAGTATTATTACCCTTAACACCCCTGTAAAGTTATAACCATTACTTCCAAGCTTATATTTGCTTCTTTGTTTCTCTAATCCTTTGCCCAGTAATCCTTTCTGCCTTTAATCAGGCTGAACCATTGCCTGATAAGCTATTAGATATTTTAAAATCAAATCCCTATCAATCCTATCCTGTCTGTGAAAAACTTAGTGGCGATTTGACTCTTTACTATTCCAGGCGAATCAATATCCAGCATCGTTTGGTTTATCAAGTTTTTCCAGAAGAAAAAGTAGTTAAAGTGATCCGAATGTGGACTCACTACGAATAACTCTTAATTTTTGCTTAAAATTAGTTTTTATGCGACCTATCGCTACAATGAATTAAATTCTTCTTTCTTGATCTCGTTCCTGTTCTTGTTCTATTTTGTTTTCCAGTAAACGATATACGTCTCTTGCCCAGATAGCCATTTCAGAGATTGGATGTGTAAACCAACTTTTGAGGGGAATCAGATAGATCTCAAGATATGGAATCATAGATCCCCACCAACTATTAGGAGAAAGTCGATAGTATAGAGCCTCACGAAATTCTTGAACATGACCAAAATCTTGAGTAAGTCTTTCTAATTCTGGATGCCATCTACATTGTTGAACTTTTTCAATATCAATGGTCAATGTTTCCAAGGTAGGTACTTCTGAATCTGAAACCAATTCGCTATTAGCTGTTGTTTCTATTTCAATTACAGGATAAAAACTACATAAAAATGGAGAACGAATTTCTGGATCAACGTCAGCCCATTTTTTACATTCATCATAATGAGTTAAAGGAATACCAAATAAAATACCCGCTCTATTGTGAGATTGACTATCAGATATATCTAGTGGTATTCCAGTTAGTTTTCTTAAATAATAAACCTCTAATGGAGTTGCTATTTCAAAGAAACGTGATAACTGTTCCCATAAAATAATGGGTTTTTCTTTTACTAATAACATCATAACTCGCTGGAGATAACTGTCTAGCTCAGAAAAAATAGTCCGATTTTCAATTTGACATAAATTGATCACTATGTTACTTAGCCCAATTGCAAATTTATCATCAATTCCGCAATGTTTATATACCATAGAAATAAGTCGCTGAAATAGATGACCATCTCGTGTTCCTGACTGTTCTTGTCCAAGTAATTCTGGCGAACTAATTATTTGCTCTATTTTCTCTACCAAATGAGCGTCTAACTCTTTTTTATCATATTGATACATAACAATAATTTGGATAGCAACCCATAAGCCATCTGCTCCATGATTAAGAATTAGTTCATCAATCAAGGGAAGAATATCTTTTGCCTCAAGATGATCTAATCCTTTCCCGTATGAGATGTCTGCAAATTTTCTAATAGGAATATTTCCTTGCTGTATTAACTGAACGATTTCATTTAATCTCTCACTTGAAATTTCGATAGCTCTATAAACATCTATCATCCAGTCCTTAAGAGAATCAGATTCATGAGCAATTTTGAGAAATTTCGTGATATTTTCAGGGGATTTTTTATCAGCTTCTGCAAGTAAACCGCGAATAAATTGCACCCCTTTTTTTTCAGTAGATGACTCAAGCTCATTTATCGAAAATTGGAATACTTCTAGTGGATTCTCTAATTTTGTTGACAACTCATATGCGAATAAAAATACATTTTTTGAATCTTCTTTAATCATAGTTTGAATAGCTTGTTTTGTAAGATCCCAATCTAATGCAATCTCATGGGCTAATCCTCTTAATTTTCTCAAAGAATATTCATCATCATGAGTGGATTTATCATCTAAACTATATTTTAAATCAGGATTATAAAGATCTAATTTTGCATACAATAGTGATTGTTGAATTGGATCTGTCGGTAAAATATCATCATAGAGTTTTTTAACTTGTTGTGAAAATGCTTCTGGTGCTTCCGTTCGATCAAAATAAAGCCAATCTCCAATGTTATTAATTGCATCAATCCACATTCCTTTTTCGTTTACAATCTCTGTCACAATCTTTTCAATATCATTAAATAAATTTTCACAAAGTAAAGATCGAATATTGGAGGCAATAATGCTTTCACATTTTTCTGCAAAGTCTTCGGAAGTATTGCGAATTTTCATAAGTCGCTGAAGCCCATTTCTATGAAAGTCAAATACTTCACTCCATAGATTTGGCTCCCATGCTTTTGGTGGTAATTGGTTTCCAATTTGATGATCGATAGATAATAATCCACAATCATTCCATTGTAGAGTATTTTTTAGTGCTTCAATACAAGACAATATAATCCTTTCGTCACCCGAAGAAATTCCTTGATCTATTATTGCGAATTTCTCAGCAGGTTCTACTTCTGTTGCACTAAAATGTAACTGAAAAAGTTGTCTAAACGAACTTTTAGCATTAGTGTCGATTACACTTAACCGCATAAGTATTAATGCCATCATATAAAATGTTTTCTTTCGGGCTACAAGTTTTACCAGAATTTGCACAAAATCGCGTTTGTTTGTTACCGCTCGGTTTAATTCATCTATAGATAAATCCCCATAAAAATCTCTGATTGCTTTAGCAACTTCATCGGGATCAATATGTACGATGGCTTTTAAACATTGAAAACCAATTTCTGTTTTTAACTGTTCTAGTGAACCGCACCAACCACTTCTTGATAAAAGCCATTGAGTAACTTTAGCTGCTGTTTTAGAATTATCAAAATAACACCATTGATTTAAGAATGATCTACGCAATTCTGGGGATGCAGTCTCGATAAAATTGAGAATAGTATTTACACGCAATAAATCTAACCTTTTAGCTCCAAGAAAAGCGGCAATAGGTATAGGTTGAGCTTTGAAAACAATGCCACGATGATCTACCAGACTTGAGTTTGCTGCATAAGCTAAATGTTCATACATCTCATCCCCAGTTTGTCGAGCTAAATTCTCAGCAACAAAATCAATGGCAATGGTTCAGCCTGATTAAAGGCAGAAAGGATTACTGGGCAAAGGATTAGAGAAACAAAGAAGCAAATATAAGCTTGGAAGTAATGGTTATAACTTTACAGGGGTGTTAAGGGTAATAATACTATAAATAAATCGGTAAAAAAAGGAGAGAGAGTATGTCAATCCAAAAGATAAAGCCAATCCAAGAGTTTAATGATTCTATATTTTGCAATGGGAAAGAAAAAGAATTATTTAAACGAGACTGTCCTCATTGTCACAGCGAGGAAGTGAAAATTCATTCTCATTACAAAACGAAAAATAATGGAGAGAGAAAAATATTTATCTGTCAAAAATGTGAGTCACTATATTCAGAAACGTATAATAC
>QBMS01000220.1 GCA_003249095.1 Snowella sp. | reverse complement strand
TTCTTTTTTGAAGGGGGTATTGCAAGGAGAAGGTTATGACCCTTGCCACTGGAAAAATAATTCTAACTTAGGACTAATGGATCCCACCGCAGGGACAGGGGAACTACTGAATATTTCCAGCCTGGATATTCAGGCAGTTGATGTGATTGGTTGGAATGTTGGTGTTGCGGTTCCCGAACCGTTGACCATACTGGGCGCGATGACGGCATTCGGTTTTGGGGCAGCTTTTAAACGCAAGTTAGCCAATAGTCAGACTTCTGGGGAAGAGACTGATTCGTGATTGGTTCAGAAGTTTTTGATTTCTCCGCGATCGCCCTCAGTCTTTCTCCGTATTCACATTTGAATTGAGTTCCGCTCTAGCAGAATTACCAATCACTCGCACCAGGTCAATCAAAGGTTTACAGTAATTAAAGAACAAAAAGATTCAATCTTAAATCAAATATTTTATGACCGAGTTTGATCTCGCAATGTCTCTATCCCAATCTCCTGAATTTCGTCAAAAATTTCCTGGTGTCAATAACAAAGTTTATTTCAACTATGGAGGACAAGGAATTCTTCCCCGTGCATCTTTGGACGCAATTTTAAGTACCTATCAATTTTTGGAAGAGCATGGCCCTTTTTCTATTCAAGCAAATGCCTGGATTCAGGAAAAAACTGCCTTATTACGTCAGGATTTAGCAAAGGAATTGGGAACAACAACCGAAACCTTAACCATTACGGATAATGTTACGGCGGGTTGCAATATCGTCCTTTGGGGATTGGATTGGCAAGCGGGAGATCACTTGTTGATGACAGATTGTGAACATCCAGGCGTGATTGCAATCATCGAAGCCTTGGTCGATCGCTTTGGCATCACCTATTCCACCTGTCCCATTGCCGCAACCTTAAATGGAAGTGATCCGACCCAGGTTATCAGGGAGCATTTAACCCCAAAAACCCGTTTAGTGCTGGTCAGTCATCTGCTTTGGAATACGGGACAGGTGTTGCCCTTAAAGGAAATAATAGAAGTTTGTCGCCAATATTCAGGGGAATATCCCGTGCAAGTATTGGTTGATGCGGCCCAATCTGCGGGGTCTTTGGCTGTAAATTTAAGCGAATTAGACGTAGATTACTACGCTTTTACGGGGCATAAATGGTTTTGTGGGCCATCGGGAGTCGGGGGTTTATACGTGAATCCCTTGCGATCACCAGAGTTACGACCGACCTATGTGGGATGGCGGGGCATTACCTACGGTAAACAGGGAGAAATGACGGGCTGGAAAACCGATGGTAGTCGTTTTGAAATTGCCACTTCAGCCTATCCCCAGTTTGAGGGACTACGAGCCGCGATCGCCGTTCACCAATCAGCAGGCAATTCCCAGGAGCGTTACCAAAAAATCTGCCAAAATAGCGTCCATCTGTGGGAAGGTTTGAATCAAATCCCCGAAATCAATTGTTTGAAAAAGACTCCTCCAGAAGCGGGCTTAGTTTCCTTTGAGGTAAAGAGCGATTTTTCCCATCATATTTGGGTTCAGAGCTTAGAAAAAGAAGGTTTTTTCCTACGAACCATTGCCTCACCGAATTGTATTCGGGCTTGTTGTCATTATTTCACTTCTCCCCAAGAAATTGACGAGCTACTCACAAAAATAGTAGAAAAATCCCAAAAAGGTACTATACACTAGTGGAATAGAAAACACAATTTAAAAAGAAATCAGTTTATGAAATGGTATTTATCAGCATTTATCAGTAGTACCGTCGGTGCGATCGCCTTTGGGGTCGGATATCTGGGAATATCGCCCTCGGTTTCGGCCCAGACGATGATAGTAGCCCAACAGACGGCTCCTAAAACGGCTGTCCAGTGGTACAACCAGGGTGTAGATCAATTGGCGGAGGCAGATTACAACGGAGCGATTAAAAGTTTCTCCGAATCCATTCAGTTAAATCCTCAAGATCCTGATACCTATTACAATCGGGGTTACGCTGAACATATTTTGGGCAATTATGATGCAGCCATTGAGGACTACAATCAGGCTATTGCTCTAAAACCCCAATTTGCCTACGCTTTCGGGAATCGTTGTTATGCGTTTTATATTCTCAAGGATTACCAAAAAGCGATCGCCGATTGTTCAACAGCAATTAAACTGGATCAAAACTATGCCGATTTTTATATTTATCGTGGTAATGCCCAGGATGATTTAGGGAATCCTCAAACCGCGATCGCTGACTATAACCAGGCGCTTCGACTGAATCCTAAACACGCGAATGCCTACTATAATAGGGGTTTGACCTACAATCGTTTAAACGAACACAACAAAGCCCTAGCGGATTATTCCAAAAGTATCGAATTTGATTCTAAGATGGCCGACGCATTTTTTAATCGGGGTTTAACCTATTACAAATTAAACAATACAACGAAGGCGATCGCCGATCTCCAGATTGCCGCCCAACTCTTTAAAACCCAAGAGAAACTCCAATATTCTCAAAAAGCTCTCAATTTGATCAAAGAAATCAAAACCGCACAAAAAAGTTTACCAAATAAATAAAACTCGAATTAAGGTTTATTTGATAGGGGTTTAGTTTCCAAATTCATAAAGTATAGAATTTAGAAATTATTCCCTATATTCAATCAGAATAATTATCAGCGTCATAAAACAAAATTTAGGAACATCGCAGTCACTAAAATTGTAAATAATGCATTAATTCAGCAGTGAGTTCACTCCCTAAATTAAGGCGACGTTTAAAATCAACTAAGTTTTGAAACTTCCCTTTTTCCTGGCGATCGCCTAAAATTTGTTCTGCTAAAGAAATATCAAGCATAGGAATATTTCGTAATTCCTCTAATTGAGCCGTATTAATATTAAAACGTTGAGGCGTTAATAAACTTTCGGGATCATAATAAGCAAAAGATAAAATTTTTTCTAGGGGTTTAAGGCGTTGAATCGGAACACTTAGAGCCGCCGCTAAATCTTGAACCGATAAAAACTGTATTCCCATTCCCATTAATTCCACTAAATTACGGGCTTGATGGATAGAAATTCCCGGTAACCGTAGCCATTCATCCACCGTTGCCTGATTCACTTCGATTTTAATACCCAATTCCGAGGCGATCGCGACTTCTTCGAGGGATTGAAAACGGTAGAAGGGATCATTAGCAATCTTTCGTTTAAGGGATTGTCTCCTAAAATTAAGCATTAATTTCGTCTCCCTTGGTTTCACCTTTAGATACAAAATCTACTAGTTTTAGCCAATCAATTTGATTATCTTTCATAAACTTTTTCATAAAATCTTGAGTCATTTTATTAATTTTGCCAGCATAAGCTTTTTTGAAAATTTCATCTTTCTGACGACCTTCTTGGGAAATAGGAATAATAATTTTGCGATAGAGTTCTTTATCCTGAGAAATGAAATACCAAAAAGCTTGACCTGCATATTTATAGTAATCTTTATCAGAATCGGGGTGACCCGTTTTTCTATCTATCTTCTGCCTAGAGTGATAGAACAACGATAATCTCCATAAAGGTTCCTAGATTCCTACCTCCCTTGTAAAAATTGTTCTAATGTTAACGCAATATCACTGGCAATGACCCGTAATAAAGTCGGTGAAATATCACGTCCTCCTTGCTAGTTTTGGGCGTAAGCCTTACGTCCCTACAGTTTTTTCGTGATGACTCTGATAATAAGGCAAAAACTTCTTCACGGCTAACATTTTCATCGTCAAGACCTTCAGCGATCGCTTTCATTAAAGCTTCTCCAAGTACATAACCAACATAGAGATTCGTATCTATATCCTTTTCAACGATCGCGGTAAAAAGTTTCATAA
>QBMS01000021.1 GCA_003249095.1 Snowella sp. | reverse complement strand
GTTAAGTCCTTGTCTTGTAAGGATTTCATTCTAATAATTAGACTGAACCAGTGCCGTTTTCTTTTTTTTCAATTTTAATCTTTACAAACCAGCATTAATCTTTACAAAAAAGAATTTTTTATTTTACCTTCGTGTGCAAAAAATGACTTAAAACGTTTGATTTGCTTGAATTGCTTGAAATTGGCTTTAAATCATTACGAAATAATCTGGAGAGTATTTTTCTAAAAAAAAAGCTTTTTAGGTAGATTAGTTTGCCAAAAATCGATTTAATCAGATATTTTGTCAAAAACATCCTAGCAAAATCAAGCTTAAATAAGACAAATATGGCGAAAATATTGATGGTAACGCTAGTTCAAGCCAACTTTTAATACAAAACAAGAAAATTTATTGCTTATGTTTCTTTTGTCATATATTTTAGAAACATAATTAAAAAGTTGAGATAAGATTGGAGATATTAATAAAAAAACCGCTTGATTTTAAAAAAATATCATACATTGTTTTTCTATGGCAAAACGATCGCTTTACGCATCTTCCTCTGGGATTAGAAAAGCGAAAACGGCCTTTAGTCGTAAGGGTTGGACTCAAGAAAACCTCGCTTTTGAAGTTAATCTCAAAACTCGGCAACCAATTTGGAGATTTTTTACGGGAAGACCGATTGAACGTTATATTTTTGTGGAAATTTGCTCTATTTTGGAATTAAATTGGCGGGAAATTGCCGAAAATCCCCCTGATGACATTCCAGAATACGACGAACATGGGCTACCTGATATTGAGTGTCTGGTTCAACAGGTGCGATCGCAGCGTCAGGATAAAATTGAAGACCAATGTGGAACGTTAAAATTATTAGATATTAACCGTCCCATAAACCTAGACAAAATTTATATCGACATAAATCTATTAGAAGAAATCCCTTCCCAACAATGGTTAGAGTTAGCACAACTGCAAAATCTGACTCCCCAGGAATTTCAGTCTATCGGTTTAAGTGAACTATTTCAACGATGGATCACAGGGAGAAAACTGGTAGAAAATTATAACAAAATCAGGATTTTAGGCAATCCAGGCACAGGAAAAACAACTTTCTTACAACATCTCGCGCTCCAGTGCAATCGGGGAATTTTTATGGAGAATCGAGTCCCTATTTTTATTACCCTCAAAAGTTTTGTAGAAGAATCTAAAGAAACAGGGGAAGTTAGTTTTTTAAATTATATTCGTTCTGAATTTTTGGCTTCTAGTATCACCAATCCCTCTACGGTTGAAAATTTACTTTGTGAAGGCCGCATTTTTTTATTATTAGATGGGCTAGATGAAGTTTTAACTCTTGATGCTAATGCTGTTTATCAAGAAATTAATCGATTTACAGAAAAGTATCATAAAAATTTATTCATTATTACTTGTCGAACGGCAGGAAAAATTCATAATCTCAATGGATTTATTGATGTTGAAACTGCTCCTTTTACCTCGGAACAAATTACCGAATTTTCCCAAAAGTGGTTTGCTACCTTAATTAAAAATCCGACCGAGGATGCCCATCAGCAGGCAGTTGAGTTTATTCAATTGTTAGAGTTGCCCGAAAATTTGCGACTTCGTCAGTTAGCCACTACACCGTTATTTCTCCATCTGGCGTGTTGGATCTTTGTTCATCAAGGCCAATTTCCTGGCTCAGAAAGTGAATTTTATAAGCAATGTTTAGACCTATTATTAGGTAAATGGGATGAAATTCGAGGTGTTGAACGAGATAGTATTAGACCAGTATTTACGCTCCCTCAAAAACTAAAACTTTTGAGTGAAATTGCCATAAAAACCTTTGAGCGGGGAGAATATTTTTTTGAAAAACGCACCATTGAGCAATATATCAGTGATTATTTATGTGAGTTATCGGATGTTCCCATAGACTCGGAAGAATTACAGTTGGCTAGTGAAGAGATTCTCAAAGCGATCGCCTTACAGCATGGACTATTAACGGAACGAAGTCGAGGCATATTTTCCTTTTCCCATTTAGCTTTTCATGAATATTTTACGGCTCGTAATATCATTATGAATTCCTATCTAAAATCCCTAGAAGAAGCTTTAGAAGAATTAATTAATCATGTTTTAGAACCCCGTTGGCGAGAAATTTTTCTCCTAACTGCCGTAATGCTAAGAAAAGCCGATCTTCTAGTTTTATTAATGAAAAAAAAGGTTGATGAACTGATGATGGACGATCACCATTTACAGGAATTTTTAATATTGTCTCATCAGTCTTTATTAAAAACTTTATCTCAATTAACTGACTGGAATTTTACGCCAAAACAACAGGAAGTTTTGGAAAATTATCATGAAATTAATCAGTTACTCCGCGATTGTTTAAATTCTAATAGTGAAATCACCAGTACTGTACGGGAAGAAATTGAAAAAGAGTTGTTATGATTGGGATGAGATGTTCAACTTCCAATACCATGACCAGCGAAATTCCTTCCATTAAAGTCAGAATTCCTCCCCAACCTAAACAGGCGATCGCGGCCAAGATATTTCATTGGGTTAATTTAATTAGTTTGACCTTAATGCTCACCAGTGGATTGCAAATTTATAACGCCAATCCCGTTTTCGGGGGCAGAGGCGGGTTGCGAATTCCTCCTTTATTTACCCTCGGCGGTTGGTTAGCAGGGGGACGACATTGGCACTTTGGGGCTATGGGGATATTTTCTTTAAATCTCTTATTTTACGGGATTTATATTATCGCCACACGACGCTGGAAACATCGTTTTTTACAGAAGAATGATTTAACCGCATTGCAAAAAAGTAGCAATATTAAGCGCAAAAATTATGCTTGGCATCGGTTAGCTTATACGGTTATTATTCCTGTCCTGTTGTTGTCTATTTTTACAGGATTAGGAATGTATAAGCCCGCCCAATTATATTGGATTGTTGATTTTTTTGGAGATTGGCAAGCATTACGAATTGTTCATTTTATTGCTGTTCCTATTTTTGTTATTTTCTCAATTTTTCATTCCTTATTAGCCTTAAAAGTCGGTGGTTCACGTTTAGTTGAATCGATGTTTTTCAAGCCTTCATCACCAAAAATAATCTGAGCTAACTGAACTAAGCTGTCACGAATTTAGATTGCATAATGATTGTGTTGAAAGTTTTGTAACAAGGGGCTTAAGCCCCTTGCCTGTATGCGTTTTAAATAATTAACAGTTTATTATCATTATTAATTCAAAACAATCATGTCATCCTCTGAAAAAACAAATCTCTATTTTCCCCGTCGTCGCTTTCTGCAATTATCAGGATTTTCTAGTTTAGGCTTACTCTTAAATGGTTGTAGTATGAGTCTATTTGATGAGCAGGTTTTTCGTATCACCGAACCCCTTAATCAAAGTCTAGAAGAGTGGTTATTAAATCCCGAAAAGTTAGTCCCTGAATTTCCCGCCAGTGCCATTGAACTTGATAAATTATTAGTCAATACTTTTGATTTTACGCCTCAAATTGATCCCCAGGAATTTCGCTTGAAAATTAATGGAGAGGTAGCCCGTCCTCTGAGTTTGAGTATGACGGATTTGGAAAAAATGCCCCTAACCACGATGACTATTCGTCATGTTTGTGTGGAAGGTTGGGCCGCGATCGCCCAATGGGGAGGGGTTAAGTTAAGGGAATTGGCAGTTCTGGCTCAACCGTCTAGTAAGGCGCGTTACGTTTATTTTAAATCTGCTGATGGGTACTACGAAAGCTGGGATATTGCGTCTGCTCTCCATCCCCAAACCCTGATGGCCTACCAAAAAAATGGGGAAACTCTGCCCGTTGATAATGGCGCACCGTTACGTCTGGCTTCACCGATTAAATTGGGCTATAAACTGAGTAAATGGGTCACCCAGATTACTTTTTTGAGTAAAAAACCGAAAACCCTCGGTTATTGGGAAGATCAGGGCTACGAATGGTTTGGAGGAATTTAATTTTGAGGATTAGACATCTCCAAGAATTAAGTAAGGGCAATTCATGAATTGCCCTTACCAAGGCTTTCAATCAATGCACTCTTGATTTCTGGAGATATCTATTGTTTTTCCCAAAAGTAGTTCCTGAGTAGATAAAGACAACAATTTGCTAGATTTTTAACAGAACAGGAACAACTTTACCTGTTTTGCTATCTTCAGGTAATTAGCTAGAATGGGGGATGGCACTCCCGATTTTTGACTCACACACCCGCGATCGCCACTTATATTTTATGAAAAAACTCCTATTCATTATTTTATTTATTGTTGGAATCTGGCTGACTGTTGGCTATTTTATAGAGACCAAAGGATTAGCAAATAAAGGAAAATTTGATTCCATTATTATTAATTTTGATAACGACTTACCCACTGAAAATATTAGTCAAGAATTGGCGATCATTTCCCAATCGACGAAACAAAATCCCAGCTTAAATAGCATTTTTTCCATTGATCAACATCTCTATACCGTAAAAGGAGATAAATCTCTCTTACATAAACTCCGCACTTCCTCGATTAAAAAATATACCGAATACATTGAACCAAATTATATTTATAAGACTTTAGAAACGGCCAATGATCCTGATTACAGCAAACAGTGGAATTTTCGGAGTATTAATGTCGAAAAAGCCTGGGACAATAATCACGGTGAAGGCATAACCGTTGCCGTTATCGACACAGGGGTTTCACGAGTTCCTGATTTACGGGATACGGATTTTGTGGAAGGGTACGATTTTGTCAACGATCGCCTTGATACCAGCGATGATAATGGGCATGGAACCCATGTAGCAGGGACGATCGCCCAATCGACCAATAATAATTACGGCGTGGCGGGTATTGCCTATCGGGCCAAAATTATGCCCTTAAAGGTTTTATCGGCGGGCGGTGGCGGAACGGTTTCTGATATTGCTGAAGCCATTCGTTTTGCGGCGGATCACGGGGCCAGTGTGGTGAACCTTAGTTTGGGTGGCGGGGGAGAAAGTACCGTTCTTAAAGAGGCGATCGACTATGCCTACAGCAAAGGAGTCGCGATCGTGGCGGCGGCAGGGAACGAAAATCAAAATTCAGCTTCCTATCCAGGGCGTTATCCCAAAGTAATTAGTGTGGCGGCTTTAGATGCAACGGGAAATAAAGCTCCCTATTCCAATTTTGGAGCAGGAGTTGATATTTCTGCCCCAGGAGGAAGTGAGCAAGGCAAAGAGGGAAAAATTCTCCAAGAAACCCTAGATCCCACTACGAAAAAACCTATGTTAGTCGGTTTTCAAGGAACCAGCATGGCGGCTCCTCACGTAGCAGGAACGGTTGCCTTGATTCAATCTTCCCAACTCCAGGTGGCTAAACAGGAAATGGCCAAAAATCCTAAGACGAAAACCAAAGCCGAAGAACTCAAAGCAACGGATGTATCCAGTCCCGCCGAAGTTTTAGAGATTCTCAAGCAATCTTCCCGAAAAGTGCAGGATGACAGCTTTAATTATTATGGAGCGGGCCAGTTAAATGCAGGGGAAGCCGTTACCTTAGCCGTCCAAGGAAAACTCAGCTTTAAGGATTTCTTCCGTTGGTTACGGGACAATGGTTACTTAAACCCAATTTTCTGGTTCGATGGAGGCGCGATCGCGGTATTGCCGAAAATTTTAATGATCGTCGGCTCCTATCTGTTGGCATTCCTGTTACGGGTCTATGTTCCCCTCCAATGGGGCGCACCCTTGAATTGGGGATTGATTTTCGGCAGTTCAGGCTTATTTTTCCTTCAAGGTTTTTATCTCTTCGATTTACCCCAATGGCCTTTTCGAGTCATGGGGAGTTCGTTTCCTGAGTTGGGAAATTCTGTCCAGGGTAGTCATTTGTTAAATCCCTTTTTTGCGAGTGTATTGATCCCCCTCGGTTTTCTCTTGCTTCTTCTGGGTCATCGTTCAGCCAAAACCTTTGCTGTCGGGATCACGTTAGGAGTCGCATCCTATCTCACCGTTTCTGCCGTTTTCAATCCCCATCTTTGGTTATTAGGCGCGGGTACAGTTTCCCAGATTTTTTTAGGAGTCAATGCCCTACTTTGTATTTTTCTAGCTTGGTTAGCCACTAAGGGAGATCAACGGTTAGTATGACGATTACTGCGATCGGAAAAATAGAAAAAAAAGGCTTTGGTTTTGGGGTTTGGGCTTTAATCTCCGAGGATGGCAAGACCTACGAATTGCAAAATCCTCCGCCAGAATTATGTCAATCCCACGCCAAGGTCAAGATTGAAGGCACTATCCAAGAAGGGGTTATGACTCTGGCGATGATTGGCCCAGTTTTAGCAATAGAAAGCTATGAAATATTGTCCTGAATATTATGTTTTTCCGTAGGGACATAATACCATTATGTCCTAATTTTTATGGGTAATAAAAAATTCAGAATAGTTGAATCATCTTTTTATCCACAATACTATTATGCCCTGATATTATGTCTTGTTTTCGTTGGAAATTAAGGATATAACAGTGCTATATCCCTACGGAAGTTGTCAAAAAGGTAAATCTAATAAAACATCGTGTTGATATTGATCAATTTTAGGATTTTCTTCATCTATATCCCAATTCAACGGATTATTAATAATATAACTTTTAATATTGATTAAGGCTTGTTCATCTCGAACAATTTGCTCATAATATCGACTTTGCCAAACTACAGATAAGCCTTTTGTATTACAGATCTTATTGATTTTTTTTGTGACAATCGCTTTATAGGAACGAACGATGCTAGAAATTGAACCTATAACAATATCACCAAATTTTCTATTTTTATTATTATTTTGGGAAGATTCAATAATCAACAATATCCCGTGTAGATGGTTGGGCATGATTGTATAAACATCTAGGGCTACATTCGGAAAATGTTCAGGAATTTCTTGCCAATATTTATCCGCTATAGAACCCAAGGCATTGAATCGCATTTTTCCGTTTTTGATGTCCCCAAATATACATTGTTTTTGTTTGGTACAAATTGTAATAAAATATGCTCCTGCTTGGCTGTAATCATAATTTTTTAAACGAATAGCTTGGCGATGATGTATCTCTGGATTATACGACATGGTTAAATCATGGTTTTTCTATAATCTTCACATTTCTCGTAGGGACATAACACTGTTATGTCCTAATCTTAACGTTTCCTTTAAGCCAATCATTCCCTAATTCTCTTGAGTGATAAAAGATTCAGAACTGTTAAATCATGTTTTTACCCACCCTATTATTATGTCCTGATTTATATGATCGGTTTGGGTTTTTATTGATTTTTTTATTGGCGATTAGGAATTAAAGTAAATCATGTTTCCTGTAGGGACATAATACCATTATGTCCTGAATATTGTGTCCTAATTTATATGATCGGTTTGGGTTTTTATTGGGTTTTCTGTTGGTGATTGAGGGGTTAAGGACATAACAGTATTATGTCCCTACGGAAAAAAATCGATCCAACCTACGGCGGCGTTGGGTTGGCAAAGGGCAAGAGGGCAAAAGAGCAAAGGGCTAAACAGACAGCAATTCTCATTTTGACCACGAGACACCCCCTATGAAATAATCTCATAACGAAAAAATGAGGCTTTTGGAGATCGTTATTGCGACCATTCTCAATAAATTCATCCCAAAATTCCATAATCAGAATTGCTGCTAAACAGACCCTCGGACGGCACAGACAACCCGAAAACCGATATCGTAGTAACGAACATCAGCAAGGCACCTAATGCGATTCGCCGAGCGACAGTACCTCGAATTGTCGTACCAAGAACCACCCCGCAGCGTTCTAGGACTAGATTCAGAATGATTATCATTCCAACTACTTCCATCCGTTGGGGCTTTTTTGTAGTTATCATGCCAACTATCGCCGCACCATTCCCGCACATTTCCACTCATGTCATACAATCCCCAGTCATTTGGCTTTTTTTGCCCGACTGGATGGGTTTTTGAGCCTGAATTTTCGCTGTACCAAGCATATTCCCCCAACTGCTTTTCATTGTCTCCAAAATAATAACGGGTTTGAGTTCCTGCTCGACAAGCATATTCCCATTCCGCTTCACTGGGTAATCTGTATTTTTTTCCCGTTTTTTGGTTTATTTTTTGACAAAAAGCTTGAGAATCATTCCAACTTACCTCCTCAACAGGATTTGTAGGATTATTCTTAAAATGTGATGTATTATTACCCATAATTGCTTGATATTGTTCTTGGGTAACAGGATATTTTCCGATCGCAAATTCCTTAAGGGTTACTTGATGTCTAGGTTTTTCATCATCATAATCATCCGACCCCATCATAAAACTACCTGCGGGTAACATGACCATTTCTAATTTGATACCACCAGGAAGAGTTTCAATCAGAGCTTGAGAAGAGGAAACTGAGGGACGAGGAGAGGCAGGAATAGTAAGGATTGGAGATGGAACCTGGATTTGAGTGATTGTTTTTAACTCTAAATCGCCTAAAACGTCTTTAACGTCCTGATAACGTCTTTTAGTTCCAAAAATAACCAATTTATCGAGAATATTTCCCAGATCATCACTGACCGAATTATTCACCAAATAATCTCGCCAAATCCATTCGTGTTCCCCCACATCAAACAAATCAAAGGGTGAAATTCCTGTCAACAAATAAAGACAAGTCACCCCCAAACTATACAAATCGCTGGCATTAACCGCCTTTCCATTCATCTGCTCAGGAGCCACATACTCCGCCGAACCAATCATCGTTCCCGTGACTGACCGATTAACAGGCGTTACTGCCTTTGCCGCTCCAAAATCCACTAAAACCAGTTTATTATCTTGCGCTCTGCGAATAATGTTTTCGGGCTTAATATCTCGATGAATCACTTGACGCTGATGGATAAAATCGAGAACGGGCAATAAATCAAGCAATAGAGCGCGAATTTTGTCCTGATTAAAATTTCCCTGACTTTTTAACTCCTGCTCTAAATTTTGCCCTTCAATATATTCCTGTACCAAATATTGACGCTTATCCTCATGGATAAAATAGGCTAATAACTCAGGAATTTGGGGATGCTTACCCAATTCATCCAAACGCTTGGCTTCTTCGGCAAAGAGTTCTGCCGCTTTTTGCAAGCCGCTCGTTCCCTGACCTTGGGGAAAAAATTGCTTGATCACACACTGGGGTTTAGAGGGCTTATCGTGGTCGATCGCCAAGAAAGTTTTCCCAAAACCACCTTGACCAATGAGTTTCAGGGCTTGGTAACGGTCTTTTAACCAGAGCTTTTGACCGCATTGCTGACAAAAACGATGAGTTTCGAGATTGACCGCTAAACAATCGGGATTAAGACATTGATTCATAGAACTACGGATATTAACAAGCTGATTATAGTCAATTTGTTAATCATTACGCAATTTACCCGTCAGGCAACTGAAGCATTTTTTGAATAAAAAACTGGTCTATTTTTGAAAACATGGTCAAGATAGTCTATAGATAAAAAGATTGCCGACTCGATCATCTATTTTTAAGTTTCTATGGCCACCTTGCTAGTTAAAAATATCCACACCTTAGTCACGATGGATGAGACACGACGGGAAATTCGTGATGCGTCTTTATTTATAAGAGATAACATCATTGAGCAGGTGGGAAAAACCCTAGAGTTGCCCCAAACTGCCGACGAAGTACTGGATTTACAGGGTCGTCATATTGTCCTTCCAGGTCTTATTAATACCCATCATCACTTTTTTCAAACCCTCACCCGTGTCGTCCCCGCCGCCCAAAATTGCGATCTGTTTCATTGGCTCCAAACTCTCTATCCAATTTGGCAAAATCTCACCCCAGAATCAGTTTATATTAGTTCCCAAATGGCCGCCGCCGAGTTGATGTTATCGGGCTGTACCACTGCCAGCGATCATCTCTATATTTATCCCAACGGCAGTACTCTAGACGATGAAATTGAAGCCATAGAGGTTATGGGGCTAAGGTTCCATGCTAGTCGGGGGAGTATGAGTGTCGGGGAAAGTTTAGGGGGATTGCCGCCTGATTCGGTGGTGGAAAAGGAAGCGGATATTATCAAAGATAGTCAACGATTGATTGAGCAATATCACGATAATGGTCGTCATGCCATGCTCAGGATTACTCTAGCTCCCTGTTCCCCTTTTTCCGTATCTCCTGATTTAATGCGAGAATCGGCGGCCCTTGCGCGATCGCATCCTGGCATCAGACTCCATACCCATTTAGCGGAAAATAAATCGGATATTGAGTATAGTCTGGCAAATTTTGGCATGAATCCAGGGGATTATGCTGAATCCGTTGGTTGGTTAGGCAAGGATGTCTGGCACGCCCATTGTGTCCAATTAGATGATCGGGCCATTCAACGGTTTGGAGAGACGGGAACGGGTGTTGCCCATTGTCCCTGTAGTAATATGCGCCTGGCCAGTGGCATGGCCCCCATTCGCAAAATGCTTAATCATCACGTTCCTGTCGGTTTAGGGGTAGATGGTTCGGCCTCCAATGACGGTTCCAATTTATTAAATGAAGCGCGAATGGCTTTTTTAATGGCACGGGTTCGGGAACTGGATGCGGCGGCTATGACAGCACGGGAGGCTTTGGAGCTTGCAACATTGGGAGGGGCAAAGGTTTTGGGAAGGGATGATATTGGTTCTCTTTCTCCTGGAATGGCCGCAGATTTTATTGCCATTAATCTGGATCGCCCAGAGTTAGCAGGGGCGCATCACGATGCGATCGCGGCTATTATTTTTTGCCAAATTAAGTTCGTGGATTATAGTTTTATCAATGGTCGAAAAGTGGTAGATCAAGGCAGATTAACGCCGATTGAACTAGAAACCTTGGTAGAAAAACATAACCGTTTAGCCTATCAATTGCTGACCTAATCGAGAAAACCCTATGGAAAGGCGATCGCGGATTCTTTCCAAAATTAAGCAAATGATATAATATCATTGAGGAAAAATAATCCCTAAAATCGCTGAAAAAGCAAAAAAATTAATTATGAGCCTATTAGGAAATATTATTTGGTTGATCTTTGGTGGTTTCTTAGCAGGAATCGGCTATATTTTTGGCGGAATCCTGGCCTGTCTCACGATTATTGGTATTCCCTTTGGTCAACAAGCCATTAAATTAGGCGTTGCCACCATGACCCCCTTTGGCCGTGAAATTGTCCCGACTCCCGAAGCGGGCAGTACCCTCAACATGATCCTCAATATTGTCTGGATTTTAGTGATTGGTTGGGGCATTGCTGTCACCCATTTAACCTCTGCGGCCGTTCTTGCCGTCACGATTATTGGTATTCCCTTTGCCCTACAACACATCAAATTGATTCCTTTAGCTTTATTTCCCTTTGGTCGAGAACTGCGTTAAAATTTTTTCTAAATGCCTGTAATTGTTCACAAATTTTTAAATCCGAACCTCTTTTTGAATCCTATCAACTTTTCATAAATCCTGATCCATTATCAATTGAATAATGAAAAATAAAATAGAGGTAATCGGTATTGGTTTGGAGGGAATCCCTGGGCTAACAGAAGAAAATCGTGTTCTCATTGAAAAAGCAACGGTTTTAGTCGGTAGCGATCGCCATTTACAATTTTTTGTGAATCATCCTGCCGAAAAATTGGTTTTAGGAGATTTTTTAGTCATCTTTGAAACCATGAGAAGACGGCTAAAACAGGAGGAAAATATTGTCGTTTTAGTTAGTGGTGATCCGCTCTTTTTTGGATTAGGCAGACTATTAGTCGAAAATTTTCCATCTGAACAATTAAATTTTCATCCCCATCTTAGTTCGGTACAATTAGCCTTTAATCGCTTACAATTGCCCTGGCATGATGCCAAGATTGTTAGTATTCATGGCCGTTCTTTAAATCTACTGATTCCCTTACTGCAAAAAGGCGTTAAAAAAATTGCCATTCTGACCGATCAGGAAAATAATCCCGCCGCAATCGCCCGATTTTATCAACAATTAGATTTACCCGCCGCTTATGAATTTTGGATTTGTGAAAGATTGGGCGCGATCGATGAAAAAGTTTATTCTGCTTCTCCTCAAGAAATTAGCCTATTAACCGATCAAGATTTTTCTCCCTTAAATATTGTTATTTTAGTTCGTAAAAATGTATTAGATTTAGTTGAACTTGATTCGGAAAAATTACCCCTATTTGGATTACCCGATTCTAGTTTTTATAGTTTTGAAGATCGTCCTGGATTGATGACGAAACGGGAAGTCCGCATGATGGTTTTAGGCGAACTGGCTTTACAACCCAAGCAAATTATTTGGGATATTGGAGCAGGAACAGGTTCAGTCTCAATTGAAATTGCTCGTTTATGTCCTAATTCTAAAATTTATGCAATCGAAAAAACTGCAATGGGAATTGTCCTAATTGAACGCAATGCCCAACGCTTTCGAGTCGATAATGTTTATGCTATCCAAGGAAAAGCTCCCGAAATTCTAGCCGATTTACCCACACCCGATCGCATTTTTATTGGTGGAAGTGGCGGAAAGTTAACCCAGGTTTTGAATTTTTGTCAAGCGAAGATCGGTAAACAAGGAAAAGTCGTTTTAGCCTTAGCAACCCTAGAACATATTGCTCTCTGTTTAAATTGGTTCAAGGAGCATCAATGGAATTATTCTTTTCAAGAAATTCATATTTCGCGATCGCTACCCATCGCTGAATTAACCCGTCTCCATCCTCTCAATCCTGTGATGTTAATTGAAGCAACACCCTTTTTCGGAGTGATTAATTCCGATCTTAATGAAGATGGCATGAATCACGAATAACAACTTACAGCACTTTGTGGTTAAATTTCGTACAGGGTAAGGACATAATATATTATGTCCCTACAAAGATTTGTCCGTCATTAAAAGGCAACTTGCTGGATTAACAACTTATTTCTTAAAATTTCCATATCCTCGGCTTTATTTGTCTCTATAATTAAGTCATTCGGAATACTCCTGCCCTCGCTCAATTTTCCTATGCCAACATTAGATTATTCCCAGACCTATTCCTGTCCGCTTTGTTTGCGGGGAGAAATTCGCGCTTTTCCCCTGATGGATGCCTTTGGGTGCGATTTTTGTCGCCACATTTTTAGTGCTAATCTGGAGGAACAAGTGCTGGATTTGGCAGACGGACAAGTGCCTCGACGTTGGTATAGAAAGGGGAATCAGTGGATTACAAAGGATCAAGAAACCTTTTGGGGTTACGGTTTATTTGGTTTGATTTTAATTATTTTACCGACGGCGATCGTTGCGTTGGGAGCCTATTGTTTTCCACCTTTGCCCAATAGTCCTTTATCTTGGCTGCCTAAGCTTTGGGTGGTGTTGACTCTCATTTTTCATCTTATTTTTTTAAGCTGGTTAGCTTCTCTTTATTTTCAATTTCCTTTCGCAAGTTATTTCCGATTATTCCAGGAGCGTTTTCATTTAGTTAATTTCAGGGACGATAATAATCATTGATACTGAGGGATGGTCAAAGATTTATGAACAAGGAGCTTAAGCCCCTTGCCTATAAAGTCGCCAAAAAGACTTATTTTTTGCCCACTTTTAAACTACTCGGTACGGCGAGATTTCCTTCCAAAACAATTCCCCGATTATTGGCCGCAAGATGGCGCACAATCTTATAAACGGCCTCTATTTGATCCTCTGCTCCTGCTTGGGCCGCTAGAGTGGCTAAATCTAAGGACTGCGGGGTATTTTTCAGGCTATTGAGAACAGATTCTTGTAAGGCCAACAGGGAAGCGGCAGCTTTTTTACCCGCTTCTACTCCAGGTTGATGATAGGCATTGATATTCACCAAAGAAGCATAGAGACTAACGGCTCGTTCATAGAGAGCGATTAAAGCCCCAACAGTCCGAGGATTCACCTGTTTAATGGTAATCGTGACGGAATCTCGTTTGTTTTCGTAAAGTGCTTGGCGAGTTCCTTGTAAAAAGCCCGAAAGATAATCCCCAGAAGTTACGCCTGGCTCGAATTCAGCCGAGGAACCCGTCCGATCTTCTAAAACTTCAATAAAAGTCGCAAAGAAATTCGCAACACCTTCTCGCAATTGTTGGACATAGGCGTGTTGATCGGTGGAGCCTTTGTTACCATAAACGGCGATGCCTTGATGGACAACCCGACCGTCTAAATCGGTTTCTTTACCCAGGGATTCCATAATTAATTGTTGGAGATAGCGGCTAAAGAGGAGCAGGCTGTCTTTGTAGGGCAGAACCACCATATCCTTTTGTCCTTGGCCATTTGTTCCGTAATACCAAGCGAGAGCCAGTAAGGCGGCGGGATTGCCTTTTAGGGAGGCAATGCGAGTGGCTTCGTCCATTTCCTTAGCCCCTGCCAACATTGCCTGGATATCAATGCCCTGGAGGGCGGCGGGTAACAGTCCCACAGCCGACATTTCGGAGGTTCTTCCTCCCACCCAATCTTGCATGGGAAAGGTTGTTAGCCAGTTTTCTGCCTGGGCGACTGCCGATAATTTACTGCCTGGCATGGTGACCGCGATCGCGTATTGAGCAAAATCTAAACCCTGGGCTTCGTAGGCCAGCTTGGTTTCGAGCATTCCATTGCGGGGTTCGGGAGTGCCGCCCGATTTACTGGTCACAATCACCAGGGTACTTTTGAGCTTATCTTTGAGACGGTTGAGAACGCGATCGATTCCCGCAGGATCAACGTTATCGATAAAGTGAATATCAAGAGTAGGAAAATCAGGGGCTAGGGCTTCAGCGACAAATTCTGGGCCGAGGGCCGAGCCACCAATGCCAATGGAAATAATATCGGTAAATTTTACTGCGCTAGGGGGTTTAATCGTTCCAGAGTGAACTTTTTCAACAAAATCGGCAATCTGTGCCAACGGTTCGGTGATTTCTTTTTTTAACGCTTCATTAGGAGCCAAATCGGGATTCCGTAACCAGTAGTGGCCGACCATACGCTGTTCGTCGGGGTTGGCGATCGCACCCTTTTCGAGAGCGGCTACATCCTGAAACGCTTTATCAAATTTGGGAATCAGACTTTCAACCAGAGCATCATCAAAGCGCATCCGACTGATATCCAGATATAACTCCAGCCCAGAGTGATAATAGAGCCAGTCTTGGTAACGTTGCCACAGTTGTTGATTGTTCATAAAAAGACTCATAAGCTGAAAAAACCATCTGCATTATAAGAAGTATCGCAAACTTTGGCCCGTATCAACCGTCGCTAAACGATTTGATTTATCCTTCAAAGGCCGATTCTAAATAATCCTGAAGCATAAACTGATAACCGTCTTTCCAAAAGGGTTGACCCATTTTTAGATTGATTAATGATGAATCTTTTTCTGAGCTAGAACGCGATCGCTGATAACTCACTAAGGCCACATCAAAGCGACAGGGAAGTTCCGCTAAACGAGGATATTGAGCTAAAAATAAATTGGCAGTCAGACAAATTTTGCGTTGTTTGGTGAAATTTACTGCTAATTTTCCTCTTTCGTCCCAATTCCCCCCACTACGGGTTTTAACTTCCACAAAAGCCAACATTTCTATCCGACTGGAACGAGCAATCAAATCAATCTCTCCCCAACGCGATCGCCATCTTTCCTGAAGAATGAGCCAACCCTGACTTTTTAACCATTGAGCAACGAACTGTTCCCCCAGATGACCAATTTCTGTCATAAATTCCAGACCGCCCTATACTTTGCTAAAATTTTATCACCACTAAACAGTGTCTCAAATGAGTTTTTCATTCGTAGCGACAAAAAAAACTATTTTCAATCAATCTTTAAACAACGGATAAAATATGACGAACAACTCTGAAAAACACAACAATTTTATTTTATTTTTTCGTAGAATTATTATCAGTTTAGTCACTATTTTTTGCGTTCTAAATAGTCTAACTAACCCTGTTTTGGCCGTGAGCTACAATAACCGCAGTTTATTAGATAATGATTTCTCTGGTCAAGATATGCGCGGTGATAGTTTTGATCACGCTAATCTACGGGGTAGTGATTTTAGTAATGCCAATCTCCAAGGAGTCCGCTTTTTTTCGGCTAATTTAGAATCGGCTAATTTTTCAGGGGCAGATCTGCGGGCGGCGGATCTAGAATCGGCTCGTTTGACCCGTGCAAATTTTACCAATGCAGTCTTGGAAGGGGCTTTTGCCACCAATAGTAAGTTTCAAGGCGCGATCGTGGAAGGGGCTGATTTTACCGATGTGATTATGCGTCCCGATACGGAAGCCTATTTATGTGAAATTGCTAGTGGCACAAACCCCGTCACAGGAAGAAATACCCGTGATACGCTTTTTTGTAAATAAGTCTTTATTACTTAGTTAATTATGACGATAGCTCAATCCGAGACGAAAAAAACAGATTCTTCCAATGATTCAGGGTTTTATTCAGGTATAACCATTGAGGGATTTCGTCAATTTAAAAAATTAGAATTGACTAATTTAGGAAAAATAAATCTCATTTTAGGGCCAAATAATGCAGGAAAAACCAGCATCTTAGAAGCAATTTATATTCATGCTTGTCATGGAGACATAAGATTAATTTTTGAGAATTTATTATTGTCTCGAATTAGTCAGACTAAAAGCATTTCAGGTTTTTTGGAGATTGGTGAGCAAGTCATTAGTTTATTTAATAAAAAAAATCATCTTCCCTACCATTTCACAATCAATAAAAGTAACATAGACGATCTACCTAATCATGATCGAATGACAATTGTTTTTAAGCCATCTAAAAGATTAAGTCAATTAGATCCACGTAATTTAAACTCAACTTATCAAGTCTTGGATTCATCTACTAAATTAAAGTCTAGTAACCGAGATCTATTAGGAAACTGGCGTTCGACGAATAACGGTGTTGATAAGTCTAATGATGTATTTTTTGACACTAATGAAGTTAATAAAGTAAGCGTTAAAATAAAATATGCGGATTTAATACCACAAAATCCTCAAAATCTCACACAAAATCATGGTATTTTTCATGATATTCTAGCTCATCGAGAACCTCAAGCAACCGTTGCAATTTTTAGTCATTTAAAGCGTTATAGACTTTTGGGAAATTTTACTCAGGAAATGAGTATGATCTTTCCTATTATTAAACAAATTGATACTATTCCTTATCCCGATGGTAGTTTTTCACCTATTTATATCATTAATTCTAATGATGAATTATTACCTATTTATAACTTCGGAGATGGAATGCGTCGCTGGTTTCATTTACTGGGAAATTTAATGATTTATCCCAATTCAGTTCATTTAATTGAGGAAGTTGATGCAACTTTTCATCCTAATGCTCAAGAAAAATTTGGTCATCTTTTAGTAGAATATGCTGATAAATTTAATAATCAACTCTTTATGACTTCCCATAACCTAGAATTTGCGGATAAATTTTTAGAATCGCTTTATGGAGAAGAAGGAAGTATTCCAGAAGATCAAGATGATCCCGTTCGAGTGATTACAATTGACAAATCGCCCGATGATCCAGAAGTGAACACTGTTTGGAATTTAACAGGTCGTCAGGCCTATCGAGGTCGTAAACTTTATGATTTAGAATTGCGCTAATGAAAAAAATTATTTTATGTGAAGGCAAAACTGATGCAATCTTAATCAGTTATTTTTTAGAAAAATTTAACTGGCAACATTTAAAATCAAAAAAAGAGATACCGATAAAAATTACATACGATGAAAAGAATGAACTACTAAATTGGTATAAAAATTCCGATAAAGCAGATCAAGAATTAGCAATTTGGGGTGTGGGAGGATACGATAATATTCAACCTAAACTAAAAAATGTCGTTGAAATTATACAATCGCAAAGAAACCCTAAAGATAGATTTAATAAAATAGTCTTTTTTGTTGATAATGATACAGGAGATTCTAAAAAACATATTTTTGATATAGAAAAATGGATCGAAAAAAGTAAGATTTATTTACTAAATAGTATTCAATTACAAGAATGGTCAAGTGCAGAAGTTGAATTATTGGGAAATCAACAAAAATATCCCATTGAATTACTATCAATTATTTTGCCATCTGAAGGCAAAGGAAATCTAGAAGTATTTTTGCTTGATGCACTAAAAGAAAATTCAGAAAATGATCGTTTTTTAGTTGAAGAAGCGGAAAAATTCATTAATAAATTCATTAATAATATTCCCGATCAACCGTATTTGTTTAAAAATCGTCTCAGACAAAAAGCATGGTTGGGGTCAGTTTTATCTGTAATGTCACCAGACTGGGTATTCACCTCACTAGATGAACGGTTGAAAAAGGTAAATTGGGAAAAATTAGAATTGGTGTTTACTGCATATCAAAAATTAAGAGATTTGTAATTAACATAATTCAATCGATCGCAATCACCTCAACTTAAAACCAACTTATTGGGGTTTAGCAACATACCATTTTTGATACCAGCTTTCCATATCATTGATTTCTTTTGTTTGAGCTTGAATAATCGCCTGGGCTAGTTGCTTCATTTCAGGATGGACAGCATTAAAAAGCAGGTGTTGGGACATCATGACAGCCATTTGGTGATGGGGAATCATTTCTTGAATAAAGGCTTGATCAAAATTTTTCGCATTACTTAAGGCGGTCAGATCGGTTCTCATGCCCGACATCATGCCTCCATAACCGTAATAGCCAGAACGGGAGTGCATCATTCCGCCGTAACCATAGCCACTTCTACGTCCCCCCACTCTTCTGTCGTCAGCATCGATTGTTGGGACATCGGTTCCGTACCATTTTTTATACCATGTCCGCATTTGTTCAATTTCTCGACTTTGACTGATTTTAATATTTTCAGAAAGCTGTTTGATTTCAGGATGTTGGGCGCGGGTGAGGGCCATATTTGCCATTGCGATCGCGTCTTCATGGTGGGGAATCATCATGACAATAAAGTGCTGATCATCCATCATGCCCATGCGGCCAACACCAGGATAATTAGGGGATGGCTGGGGTTTAGGGGGCTGGGCCTGTAACGTAGTCATTTGTCCCAGCAGTGAAGGAAACAGCGTGAAGAGCAAGAGAAAAAATAGTCCAGTACCCAAATAGTATTTAAGTTGATTTTTCATGATTATTTTGTAAAAAAATTCTAAATAAGGGAAAATAAAGTAGTTTGACTATAGGTCAATTGTAACAAATTTGCTGAAAAATTTTGAATTGTTATCAAATGTTATTGTTCATTATTTTTTAAATAAATTTCAGAAAAAGCACGACCTCTAGATGGTATTTAGATGAATTTGATCAAAAATAAGCTAGTTTTTATGGTATTTTATGAAGTTATATTAAAAAGATTAAAAATTTTATGGTATCTGCTCCGATTGTCGCGCTGAATCAAGAATCTGCTCACCATATTTTGACGATCGCTCCTCCTCCAACGGGATTATCTCTACGGGGAACCATTCGTATTCCAGGGGATAAATCCATTTCTCACCGTGCCTTAATGTTGGGCGCGATCGCGGAAGGAGAGACGGTGGTTGAGGGGTTATTACTCGGTGAAGATC
This sequence comes from Snowella sp., assembly GCA_003249095.1. GTDB lineage: Bacteria > Cyanobacteriota > Cyanobacteriia > Cyanobacteriales > Microcystaceae > Snowella. The sequence goes on along the minus strand of QBMS01000021.1, from coordinate 23,986 downwards.
CCCGTAGCACGGCTAGTTGCTTTCAGGCGATGGGGGCTAACATTTCGGCGTTAAATAGTGAAAGAGTCATTATTCAGGGGATTGCCCTCGGTAAACTTCAGGAACCGACGGATGTTCTCAATGCGGGTAATTCAGGGACGACCATGCGGTTGATGTTGGGACTTTTGGCCTCCCAGTCAGGAAAATTTTTCACCGTAACAGGAGACCATTCCCTGCGATCGCGGCCTATGCCCCGCGTGATCAAACCCTTGCAACAAATGGGGGCGCAAATCTGGGGAAGACAACAAAACACTCTCGCTCCCTTAGCCATTCAGGGGCAATCCCTCCAACCTATTCATTATCAGTCTCCGATCGCCTCTGCCCAGGTTAAATCCTGTATTTTACTCGCGGGCTTAATGACGGACGGCCAAACAACGGTAACGGAACCCGCTCTTTCTCGTGACCATAGTGAACGAATGTTGCAAGCCTTTGGAGCCAAATTAACCATTGATCCAGAGACTCACAGTGTCACGATTTTCGGGGGAGCGAAATTAGAAGGACAGACCGTGATTGTTCCTGGAGATATCAGTTCCGCCGCTTTTTGGCTAGTAGCCGCCTCCATTGTACCAGATTCAAATTTGCTCATTGAAAATGTGGGCGTTAATCCCACTCGGACGGGCATTTTAGAAGCATTAGCGCAAATGGGAGCCGATATTGCCCTAGAAAATTCTCGCTTGGTGACGGGGGAACCTGTCGCCGATTTACGGGTCAAATCCAGTAAACTCAAAGCCTGCACGCTCAAGGGGGATATTATTCCGCGACTGATTGATGAGATTCCCGTTCTGGCGGTGGCGGCGGCCTTTGCTGAGGGAACGACCCGTATTCAAGATGCAGCAGAACTCAGGGTTAAGGAAAGTGATCGCCTAGCGGTCATGGCCAAGGAATTGGGTAAAATGGGAGCAAAGATTACCGAATTTGCCGATGGACTCGAAATTCAAGGCGGATTTTCCTTAACAGGAGCCGAAGTGGATAGTGATACCGATCATCGCATTGCCATGAGTCTGTCGATCGCGGCCCTCCAAGCCAAAGGAGAAAGCACGATCCATCGAGCAGAAGCAGCGGCTATTTCCTATCCGACTTTTGTTGAAACCCTCAAAAAGATTTGCCAATCTTGACGAATCTCCCTAAAGTTGTCACAATCTGTAGTCAACAGAATAAAATCCGTTTGTATTTGCAAATTTTTTAGCTTTTCCCCAAGTCATTGTCCATCTAATAATAGAAACAAGTAATGGAAACGAAATTTTTTATTGGATGTATTTTTAATTGAAACATTCATCGGTGGAGATTAGATGATTACCCCTCAAATCAAAAATAGTATATTAAATCAGGCTTCTTCGTCGGAATTTAAGCATTATCGAATTGTTCATCTATCTAAATACTATCCACCCGATAGGGGAGGTATCGAAAGTTATATTCAAACCCTAGCGAGAACTCAATCCTGTCTCGGAGCCGATGTCCACGTCCTCTGTGTGAATACCTTTGGGAATAATAAAGAACCTTTAACCGTGAGAACTCATACGACCCATGAATTGGATATGGGAGTAAAAGTTACTAGGGTTGGTCGTCTTTTTTCATTGATGCGCTTTGATTTTTGTCGAGGATTAATTCATGAAATACAGAATTTAATCCAAGAACCCAACACAATACTTCATCTTCATACTCCTAATCCAACCATGCTTTTGGCTTTGTCTATTTTATTGAGCGTGAAGAAAGATATTCCCCTCGTTATTACTCATCATAGTGACATTATCAAACAAAAAATTTTAAAATTTGCAGTGCGTCCTTTGGAATATTATATTTATCAAAAAAGTTCCCTGACTCTTGCAACTTCATCTAACTATATTGAAGGATCAAAATTCCTGAGAGCTTTTCGTAAAAAATTAAATTATGCCCCCCTCGTTTCAGATATTAACAAATATAAAAAACCTCACAAAAATGCTATCGAATTTGGTCAATCTTTAAAAGAAAAATATGGAGATACGATTTGGTTATCTGTTGGTAGACTGGTTTATTATAAGGGACTTAATATAGCGATTCAAGCTTTGCAAAAAGTGCGAGGAACTTTGATTATCATTGGGATTGGGCCGTTAGAAAAAGAATTAAAAACCCTAGTCAAAAATCTAGGCTTAGAGAATAGGGTTGTTTGGTTAGGGAATTTAACGGAAGATGAACTGATTGGGGCCTATTATGCAGCAACGGCTCTTTGGTTTCCCTCTAATGCCCGCAGTGAAGCATTCGGTTTAGTACAGGTTGAAGCAATGGCCTGTGGTTGTCCAGTGATTAATACGAACATTGCTTCTAGTGGCGTTCCCTGGGTCAGCCGTCATGAGAAAGAGGCTTTGACTGTTGTTCCTAACAATCCCCTGGCTTTTTCCGATGCAGCCAATCGTTTGCTATCAGAACCCCATTTGCGCGATCGCCTATCGATAGCGGGTCTTCATAGGAGTGACGACTTTAGTTCTATTAACGTCACTCGTCGAATTTTTGATTTTTATAGAGAAATTTTATCCCAAAAGAATTAGTAATCATTTAGTGAATTAACGTGCTTGTTCTTAACCAGAAAATAACGACTCGACGAAAATATTTGATCATTGACCATACCCAATAAAAATAAAGTTCTAGCGTAGAAATATAACGAGAACGCCAAATAATCTGATAGGCTTTTAGTTGAGCTTTTTCCATCGCCCAGAGGTCACCAGACATTCCTTCTTTTGCAAATTCAGGTTTAAAAAAATAGGCAAGGGGTGCGTCTAGAAAGACAATTTTACGATCATTAAATAAAGTTTTAAGAATTAGCAAATAGTCTTCTGAATGTCGGGTAATTTCAGTATAATTTTGAACATCAGAAGCTTTAAATAGCCAACTTGAAGTCAGAACTTTACAAGAAATGAGTAGTTCATTCCGAGAAACGAAATGGGACTGAACTGAATTGGGAATAGAATCATAGGGGGGAACGGATTCTGGCTTTGTTACCACAATAAGATGTCCCGAAAGGCTAACGTCAGGATGAGCTTCCATCCAAGAATATTGAATTTTAAGTTTGTCAGGATGCCAACCATCATCTGCATCTAAAAACGCGATATAGGGTTGAGACGCGATCGCTCTGCCTTGGTTACGAGATTCTCCTGGCCCCCTATTTTGGGTCAAGTTCACTACTTTGATAAAGTCTTTTCCGTATTGTTTTTGTAAGGCGAATAATTCCTCTAAGGTATCGTCTGGACTCGCATCATTCACTAAAATTACTTCGACCGGTGGAAGACTTTGCTGAAAAACGGACTGGACGGCTCGCCCAATGGTTTTAGTACAACAATAACAAGGAATGATCACACTAACGGGAGCTTGCATACTTTCGTTCCTCGACCCATTGCCATAATCCCAAAAATTCTAAAACATAATGGATTGTGATAGTGATCAGGGAATAAAACCCTAATCTTAAACTTTTGAGAGGAGAAATCAATCGATAACGTAGGCGAATCTGGGTACTTTCTAGCTCATTTGCGTAGTAATTACCCGAAACACCCCTGGGTTCAACAGTGGTCAGAACATTATCAATTAATTCAAAAGAGACCTGATTGCTATAACAGCGACAAAGGAAATCAAAGTCACTAGCAATCCGAAATTTTAAATCAAATAGTCCCCACTGTTCATAAATACCACGACTGACAAAGACGGAAGCGTGGGGAAGCATTTTACTGGGTAACTGTTGGGGACGAACAAATTCAATATAGCCTTCTGATGAATTTTTCTTCAGGGTTTGACAATGCCCCACAAAGATAGAGGGTTTCGAGGTAGATTGCCAAGCCTTAGACAGCATTTCTAGGGTATGGGGTTCATGGCGATCGCCCGCATTGAGCAGACAAATCAGATGGCCATGACTGAGGGCGATTCCTTTATTCATGGCATCATATAATCCTAAATCAGCTTCACTCCGCCAATGACTCAATTTAGAATCATATTGTTCGATAATTTCTAAGGTTTTATCAGTACTACCACCGTCAATAACAATATATTCAAGATAGGGATAATTTTGAGTGAAAACACTTTGCAGAGTTTCCTCTAGGGATGCTTCAGCGTTGAATACAACCGTAATCACGGTAATCAAAGGAGTCTCGATGGGAAGATTCTCTAAAATTGTGATGGGAGACTTTCCTCCTTGGCGTTGCGGTGAGTATCCTTGAATTTGCTCTCGATATTGTTCAATAGTAGGAACAAGCATGAAGAAAATTACAGTTCTTGTTACGAATAAGACTTTTTTGAGCCAAGAGTCAATATATTACAGAAGAAGCTGATTCGTCTAGCGTTTATCTTTTTGTCTCCTTCCCCTAAAAAGTCAAAATAACGCTTTATAAACCCGTAAATTGCTTGATTCAGCGTTAAAGTTAGATTTTTAGGTGTAATTTTCAGGTATCACGTTAATTAACGGATTCACTCCTGAGAGTATATTATGTGTAGAACTAATTTTGCTAACCCTTGATTCCTATTCTTTGGGATCTGAAAATCATCTAAAAAGTTGAGTTTTACCGATAGTGATAGGAAAATGGTGTAAACTCTAGCTAAATTGTGGGGTGAGCATTAACTAAAACTGATGGAAAAAATGGGTAAAATTTCGGTTATTGATAGAATTCGTTTGGGTATCGCGGTTGCGGTGGCGAAAACGGTCACGGCGATCGTGCGATCGCTGAATTTGGGAGCGGCCAGTGTGTTACCAGGCGAAATTGCCCGTCGTCTCCATCCCCGTTTATTGACGTTACTCTCGCAACAGGTCAAACAGGGCGTGATTTTAGTCGTGGGAACCAATGGTAAAACAACGACTTCTCTCTTATTACGAACGATTTTAGACAATCAAGGCTTTAAAGTTACTCACAATATTACGGGGGCAAATTTAATCAATGGGCTAATTACGGCCTTATTGGCGGATACCAATTTAATTGGTCAACTCAACACCGATTTCGCCATTTTAGAAGTCGATGAAAATATTTTGCCTCTGCTGTTAAAAGAATGTCAGCCCCGCGCTATTTTGGCCTTAAATCTCTTCCGTGACCAATTAGACCGTTATGGTGAAGTGGATACCATCAGTCGTCGTTGGCAAACTGCGATCGCGCCCCTACCCCAGGAAACCCTAATTGTCGTCAATGCCGATGATCCGACTCTTTCCCACTTTGGACAACAATTAACCCAAACTGTCCGTTATTTTGGACTAAGTGAGCCGAAATTATATTTAGAAGAAATTCCCCACGCAGTAGATTCTATTTATTGCCCTAATTGCGGTCATCCTCTGGATTATCGCGGAGTTTATCTTTCCCATTTGGGAGATTTTACTTGTCCTAGTTGTGGATTTAGTAAAAGCCAACCCGCTTTTCATAGTAGTGAATGGCCCCAAATCCTCATCGGGGTTTATAACAAATACAATACCCTGGCGGCGGGATTGGTTGCCAAGGAATTGGGGGTTACCAACGAAGACATTTTTAATAATATTAAAACCTTCAAAGCCGCCTTTGGCCGTGCCGAAGAGTTAACCATTGAGGGGAAGCACGTCCGCATTTTGCTCTCCAAAAATCCTGTGGGTATGAACGAAACCATTCGGGCAGTCAATGAAATTAAGGAGCAAGGAAAATCTTCTGTCACTCTCCTAGTCCTAAATGACCGCATTCCCGATGGCACCGATGTTTCCTGGATTTGGGATGTGGATACGGAGCAACTGGTCAAATTGGGCGGAACCTTTGTCGTGAGTGGCGATCGCATCTATGACATGGCCCTGCGATTGCAGTATAGCCGTGAAGCCCTAGACGAGAATGAGCATCCGTTTAAGTTAATTCTAGAGGAAAATTTAGAAAAAGCGATTCAAATAGCCCTAAAAGAAAGCCCTATCGATGAAACGCTACATATCATCCCGACCTATTCGGCTATGTTAGAAGTGCGTGGTTTATTAACGGGACAGAAAATTTTGTAAATTGTTTAACTCAATGGTAAGGAGAACGGCGATCGCCCTTTGGGATGGAGTTCAAAACAATCATTCATAAAGAATTTCTATCCCATTTCATCAAATTAACAATCAGTCAAATGTCAGGAATAATTTAGTAGAATCCCATACCAGGCTATACTAAGCTTAAAAATTTGTTTAGAATCTTTAGTGGTCGCCAATACAGACCATAACAAAAAATTGCTCGTCGTAAATTCATCCCATCGGTAATATGAACGCAGGAATTGACCTTAGAAGTAGTTTTATTGAAACCCTCACCAGTTTGGGACTGCCCTTGGGCGTTTCCCAAGCTTTTTGGATTCCCCTCCCCTCTATTTTGATGATTATTGGGGCAACCGTCGGCGTACTGGTGGTAGTTTGGTTAGAGAGAAAAATTTCTGCGGCGGCTCAACAGCGCATTGGCCCAGAATTTGCAGGCCCTTTAGGTGTTTTACAACCCGTTGCCGATGGGATGAAATTAGTCTTCAAAGAAGATGTCGTCCCCGCTAAAGCCGATCCCTGGTTATTTACCCTTGGCCCCGTTTTAGTCGTCATGCCCGTGTTTTTGTCCTACCTCATCATTCCCTTTGGACAAAATTTAGTCATTACCGACCTGAATGTTGGGATTTTTCTGTGGATTTCTCTTTCTAGCATCGCGCCCATTGGTTTATTGATGTCGGGTTATTCCTCCAATAATAAATACTCCCTTTTAGGCGGACTCAGGGCGGCGGCTCAATCCATCAGTTACGAAATTCCCCTCGCTCTGGCTGTTCTCGCGATCGTGATGATGTCCAATAGCATGAGTACCATTGACATTGTTCACCAACAATCGGGCTATGGCATTCTCGGCTGGAATGTTTGGCGACAACCCGTTGGGTTTATTATTTTTTGGATCTCCGCCTTAGCCGAATGTGAACGTTTACCCTTTGATTTACCTGAAGCAGAAGAAGAACTCGTCGCGGGCTATCAAACCGAATATGCAGGCATGAAATTTGGTTTATTTTATGTCGGTTCCTACGTCAATTTGGTTTTATCGGCTCTAGTGTTTGCGATTCTTTATTTAGGCGGTTGGGAATTTCCCATTCCTTTGGATAAGTTAGCCAGTTGGCTCGGCATCAGTGAAACCGAAGCTTGGCTACAAATCGTAACTGCCGCTTTGGGAGTCACCATGACCATTCTCAAAGCCTACTTTTTAATCTTTATTGCCATTCTTTTGCGCTGGACAGTCCCCCGTGTACGGATTGACCAATTGTTAAATTTGGGCTGGAAATTTCTGTTGCCCGTTTCTTTAGCTAATTTATTGATTACGGCTGCTTTGAAACTTGCCTTTCCCGTCGCCTTTGGTGGTTAATTGTTAAATTTCATCTAATTCAAGACAAATCCTATGTTTAAAATTCTCAAACAAGTCAGCGATTACGCGAAAGACACCTTCCAAGCGGCTAAATATATCGGGGAAGGTCTGGCGGTTACTTTTGATCACATGGGTCGTCGTCCTGTCACAGTCCAGTATCCCTACGAAAAGTTGATTCCCTCGGAGCGGTTTCGGGGACGAATTCATTTTGAGTTTGATAAATGTATCGCCTGTGAAGTCTGTGTTCGGGTTTGCCCCATCAATTTACCCGTCGTCGATTGGGAATTTAATAAACAAATCAAGAAAAAAGAACTCAAACATTACAGTATTGATTTCGGGGTTTGTATTTTTTGCGGTAATTGTGTGGAATATTGCCCGACAAATTGCCTGTCCATGACGGAAGAATATGAACTCGCGACTTACGATCGCCATGAGTTGAATTATGATAATGTCGCCCTCGGTCGTTTACCCTATAAGGTTACGCAAGATCCGATGGTCACTCCTCTACGAGAATTGGGCTACTTGCCCAAAGGCGTAATTGAACCCCATGATCTGCCTGCGGGTAGCCAGCGATCGGGAAAAAGACCCGAAGAACTGATCCCCGAATAAATCCTAGTGAATCATAAATCTTAAAATTCAAATTTCTTGAGGAGATAACGAGCGTGAATTTAGCAGAAGGTGTACAGGTTGTATCTTTCGGGGTTCTGGCCTTGATGGTGCTGGGGACAGCGTTAGGGGTTGTGTTGCTATCCAACATCGTTTATTCGGCTTTTCTGTTGGGCGGAGTTTTTATCAGTATTTCAGGGATTTATATTCTTTTGAATGCAGATTTCGTCGCGGCGGCCCAGATTTTGGTCTATGTCGGGGCGGTGAATGTCTTAATTCTCTTTGCGATTATGCTGGTCAATAAAAAAGAGGATTTTTCTGAGTTACCGAGACGTTGGATACGCAAAGCTGCCACCGCATTAGTTTGTGTGGGGTTATTTGCCCTTCTATCCACGATGGTTTTGATTACGCCCTGGGCGATCGCGCCCCAACCCGAAATTCCCTTAGCCAGTACTATTGTGACCATCGGCAAACATTTATTTAGTGACTTTTTGTTGCCCTTTGAAATAGCCTCGGTGTTGCTCTTGATGGCGATGGTCGGAGCGATTATTCTGGCGCGTCGGGATTTCATTCCTGAACTGCCCGTTGAAGAACCGATCGCAACGGCGTTGACCTTACCTGAGCGTCCCCGTGAATTAATTAAGAGTGAAAAATAATCATTAATCCTCGTCTAGTTTGAGAACTAAAGTTTTTGCCCCCCCAGCCCCCCAACTTTGGGGGGAGTCCAAAACCTTTCTGAGTTCAAAGTCCCCCAGAATTGGGGGATTTAGGGGGCGGTCTTCAACACTACGGGTTTCAATTTAGATGAGGTTAAATATATCCCTAATCCCTACTAAAAACACATTAAAGAGGTTTTTTATGCACCTACAACTGGAATATTGCTTAATCCTAGCCGCCGCGTTATTTTGTATTGGCATTTATGGGTTGATTACCAGTCGCAATGCAGTACGAGTTTTGATGTCCATTGAATTATTATTGAACGCAGTAAATCTCAATCTGATGGGATTTTCCAATTTTCTTGACCCCGTTGGCATTAAAGGTCAAGTCTTTGCCGTTTTTGTGATTACGGTCGCGGCGGCGGAAGCGGCGGTGGGATTGGCGATTATTCTAGCGATTTATCGTAATCGAGACACCATTGATATGGAACAGTTTAATTTGTTGAAATGGTAGTTGTTGGGGGGGAGGCGATCGCATTTCTTGCCCTGTCTAGTAAAACGCAATAATTTTAGCAAACTTGAACTAAAACCGAAATTAATCGGAAAATCAAACGAAATCAGAGTATTTCGATATGTTCGCAACATCCAAAACACTAGGTATAATGACTTATAGTGTGTGTTTTAGGAGACAAGAAAGTTTGAGAATACCCATCATTGCTGCATTGATCAGCTTAACCCTCAGCTATCCCGCCCTTGCTGGTAGCGCGACTTACTATGGCAGTTCTTTTCATGGGAAAAAAATGGCCAATGGCAAACGCTATAACCCTAATCACATGGTCGCCGCCCATCCGAGCTATCCCATCGGCACTCGACTTAGGGTCACTAACCGTAAGACCAAGCGATCCGTTGTCGTGACTGTCACTGACCGTTGTTCCTGCTCTTTGGATTTAAGTCGAGCCGCTTTCCGACAAATTGGCAACCTCAAAAAAGGCAGAGTTCCCGTTTCCGTGACCCGAATTTAAGGAAGTTGTGTTTTCACAGAAGTCCTTATCTCTCAGGGGTTTTGTCCCCACAGGCTTTTCTTGGGAATGTTTGCACCGTCTTCAGTTTAAATTGGTATAACCTTTCCTATGCGGCATCATCAATCGGTTCATCGCTTGCTTTTAGACAATGGTATTACGATTCTTTTTGCAGAAAATCCAGCAGCCGATTTGATCGCAGGGCGAATTTTTCTTAAAAAAGCAGGGGCTTGTTGGGATTCACCGCAAAAAGCAGGTTTATCCCACCTACTAGCCACTGTGATTACCAAGGGAACCAAAAGCTTGTCCTCCTTGGAAATTGCAGAAACCGTCGAGTCCATTGGGGCAGGTTTGGGAGCGGATGCCACCAGCGATTATTGGATGATTAGCCTCAAAACCGTTTCTTCGGATTTTTCAGCCATTTTATCCTTGGTTGCTGAGATTTTACAACATCCGATCTTTCCTGAAGCTGAAGTTGAATTAGAAAAGCGTTTAACGTTACAAAGCATTCGTTCCCAAAAAGAACAGCCTTTTAATGTTGCCTACAGTCAACTGAGAGAAGCCATGTATCAGGAGCATCCCTACGGGTTTTCGATTTTGGGAACGGAGGAAACCGTCGCCAGCCTGACAAGGGAGGATTTACTGGCCTATCATCACGCCTATTTTCGACCCGATAATATTGTGATTAGTTTATCAGGGCGGATTGTTCTCGATGAGGCAGTTCATCTAATTAAGCAAACCTTTGGGGATTGGCAAATTCCTCCGCGATCGCTGTTTACCCCCACCTTACCCACCTTAACCTCTCAACCCACTCAAAGTATTACAGCCAAGGAAACGCAACAATCGATCATTATGTTGGGCTACCTCGGCGCAGGGGTTAATAGTGATGATTATGCAATTTTAAAATTATTGAGTACCTATTTAGGGAATGGGCTTTCCAGTCGTTTATTTGTGGAATTACGAGAAAAACGGGGTTTGGCCTACGATGTTTCTGCGTTTTATCCTACTCGTTTAGGATTCTCTCAGTTTGTCATGTATATGGGAACGGCTCCCGATAATACCGCGATCGCCCTAGAGGGATTGACAACGGAAGCCGACCGCCTGAGAAATCAAATTTTAGAAGCCGATGAAGTAGAAGCGGCTAAAAATAAATTATTAGGTCAATACGCCTTAGGGAAACAAACCAATGGAGAAATTGCCCAATTATTCGGTTGGTATGAAACCCTGGGATTGGGAATCGCCTTTGATAGTGATTTTCAAGAAAAAGTGGCCCAAGTCACCGCAGAAGATATTCAAAGAATTGCCCAAAAATATTTGCAGGAACCCTATTTATCTTTGGTGGGCCCTGCTAATGTTGTTGAGCAATATCGCGGCCAATCTTGAAAATCACCGTTTTGGTCAGTGGTATAGTCAAAAACTCTGGCAACAAACCATTATCAGTTTAAAATAACCAACCTTTTAGACGACGAGCCACCTGGGGACGACGGAGTTTGCGCATAGCTTTGCTTTGGATTTGGCGTACCCGTTCTCGCGAGAGGTCAAACATGAGACCGACCTCCTCTAGCGTATAACTCTGACTACTGGATAACCCATAGCGGAGAGAAATCACCTCTTGTTCCCGTTCCGTTAAAACATCACTTAAAACTTCGGAAATTTCTTGACGGAGCATCTTTTCGTTCATGTGGTCTTCGGGCAATTGCAAGTCCTGATCTTCCAAAAGATCCACTAATTCCGTGTCTTCCCCCTTACCGACCCGATGATTAAGGGAAAGAGATTGGCGGCGCAACTGTAATAATTGACGGAGTTGATAGGCAGACATTTCTAGACTTTCTGCCAACTCGGTTTCAGTCGGATTGCGTTGGAGTTCTTGCTTGAGGGAGCGTTGAATTTTTTTGAGTTTATTGAGCTTTTCAACGACATGAATCGGTAACCGAATTGTGCGGGCATCATTGGCGATCGTGCGGGTAATGGCTTGACGAATCCACCAATAGGCATAGGTCGAAAACTTATAGCCCTTGTTAGGATCAAACTTCTCCGAAGCCCGATTTAAGCCGATCGCGCCTTCCTGGATTAAGTCTAGAAAAGGAACCCCGCGATTGAGATAGCGTTTAGCGATAGAAACCACAAGACGCAAATTAGAACGAATCATCTTTCGTTTAGCGGTACGCCCCCGATGGAGCCAGGCATCAAATTGTCGTTCATTGGTAAAACCGAGGGTTTCCGCCCATTCCAACTTAGTGGGGGGCCGTTTCAACTCTTCTGTAAGTTTAAGTCGATTTTCTTCTGCTTTCACTAAAAGTTGAACATTATTCGCTAATTCAACCTCTTCTTCGGGTTTCAGGAGGGGATAACGAGCCATTTCCTTAAAAAACGAACCAATAGTATCATCAGACAGGGATTTTTTATAGTGGGATGAGACGGAATTCCCCATGTCATCAGCAAGATCCGAGAAATCAATTTCAACACTGTTTAGTTCAAAATCTTGGGGTTGGGCATCCAACGCATTGAATGCTTCCGTTGTAACATTGGGGACAAAATTCGTTTTAGTCATGGTTATTTTTAAGGGCTGTATCAAAAAAAAGAAATGATTATTAAAAATGGACGGTCTAATTCGCAAATAATATAGATTAGGCTGATTATGGCATTAAATCCTCCCAACGTCGATGGATTCTAAAGTTTTCTTAAGCGGGTTTCCTCAGAGTAATTGACTCAACAGTCTGTCGATGCTTCATTTCTAACAATCTTTGGATACCTAAATTAATCAAGATTTTAGATTGATGTTTTATTTAAGTCAAGGGAAATCCGCTCTGTCACAGCCAAGAATCCATCCACTAGGCATCAAAATATACCAAACAAGAAAGTTAAAATAGACTCCTAGATTTACTAAAAAGACTGGAGCATCGTTACTGGTCATTCTAAGTTATCAGCAATAGAATTGATGATCAAAAAGATGATTCCAGATTAACAAAAGGAAAAATAAGTTTTGTCTATTTCGTCACAAAATAAACTATTTTCCCAGAAGAGACTATCACTAGCCTCGGAAATGTCAGCAATCTAACATTGAAGATAACAAAGAGTTTTTTGATTATCTAGAGATTGAGCAGGACAATTTGAATACAATATAACGATTTTGGGGATGATTGCCTAGTGGAAAAAAAAATTTTTTGTGTAACTAATGGTGACTCATTCTTAGGTAAAAACGGTCATCATAGGCGATCGCGATTTTCTGGTTTGAAATTACAGAAAACAACTCGATCGCAACGGGGTTTAAGGTTATACTGTCCTAGCGAACAAATTTGTGTTTAGTGACCCTCAATGACCGAATTTCCTGCTAATCTTGCGCTGATGGAACCTATACTGCCCTATTCCACAGAATTACCTAAATGGGTACAGGTTTTGGTCGATTGTCCAGGAATTCAGGGTTTATATACCTATGCTGTGCCGACGGAAATGGTGGTTCAAGTCGGAGATATTCTAAGTGTTCCCTTTGGTTCCCAGGTGATTGGGGGAATTGCGATTGGGTTTATGGCAGAATTACCGACAGATTTAACACCCGCCCAAATTAAGCCCATCGAAGACGTGATTACCCAGGGATTTTTTTCCCCTTCCTATTGGCAATTACTCGATCGCGTGGCGGACTACTATCGAACGGAACTAATGAGTGTCATTCGCATGGCCTTACCCCCCGGTCTATTGGGGCGATCGCAACGGAGAATTCGTCTGAAAATAGATGAATTACCATCGGGGGCCGAATGGTTTCTCAGTTTACCTGCGCGGGAAATCTTACAACTTTTACAAAAACAGACCGACCATCATTACAGTTATGTCCATCTCCAACGGCAAGTGCGGGGTTGCCAACGGGGTATCCGTGAATTAACCAAGCGGGGTTGGATCGAAAGCTATTTAGAAGATCCTAAAAATATTCGTGCTAAACAGCAAGAAGTCGTCACATTATTGACCCAAAATTCAGAGATCAAATTAACCCCCAGACAACAGGAAGTCTTAGAAATTTTGCGTCGCCAAGGGGGCGAACTTTGGGTCAGTGAGTTAATAAAATTAGCCAATTGTACTAGCCCTGTTATTAAAAGACTAGCCGATAACGGATATGTGACCATTGAAAAAAGAGAACGATTACGGCTTTTGTCAACGGTAGAAATGGCAAGGGATCAAGCCAAAACCCTAACGATCGCCCAATCCAAGGCCGTAGATACTTTAAAAAAGTTAAAAGGGTTTAATCAAGTTCTCTTACATGGTGTAACAGGATCGGGAAAAACCGAAGTCTATCTTCAGGCGATCGCGCCTATTTTAGCTGAAGGAAAATCGGTCTTAATCTTAGTCCCTGAAATTGGTTTAACTCCCCAATTAACCGATCGTTTTAAAGCCCGATTTGGCAATAAAATTTGTGTTTATCATAGTGCCTTGTCCGATGGGGAACGGTACGATACCTGGCGACAAATGTTAACGGGAACTTCCCAGGTCGTCATTGGAACCCGCTCAGCAATTTTCGCGCCCCTGCCCAACTTGGGATTAATTATTTTAGATGAAGAACACGACAGTAGTTTTAAACAAAGTCAACTTATTCCCGCCTACCATGCCCGCACCGTTGCCCAATGGCGAGCCGAATTAGAAAATTGTCCCCTTATTTTGGGATCAGCGACTCCTTCCCTCGAAAGTTGGCTCACGGTGAAAGTGCAAACCGAAGTCCAAATAGCCCAAGGCTTCCCAAAAAGTCCTGTCCATTACCTTTCCCTACCCGAACGAGTCGCCGCCCGTCCCCTGCCGCCCGTTGAAATTGTGGATATGCGCCAGGAATTAAAAAATGGTAATCGCTCAATTTTTAGTTATTCCCTACAAAATGCCTTAAAAAATCTCAAAGAACAGGGGAAACAGGGCATTATTTTTGTCAATCGTCGCGGTCATAGTACCTTTGTTTCCTGTCGCAGTTGCGGGTTTGTTTTAGAATGTCCCCATTGTGATGTCTCTCTTTCCTATCACTATACCCATGCAGGAGCGACGGAACTGTTGCGCTGTCATTATTGCAATTTTACCCAGACCCAACCGCGCCATTGTCCCAGTTGTGAGTCACCCTATCTGAAATTTTTTGGCAGTGGGACGCAAAAAGTGACAGAAGCCTTAACAGAGCAATTTCCTGAGTTGAGTTGGCTCCGTTTTGATAGTGATACCACTCGCACTAAGGGAGCGCATCGGCGAATTTTGGATGATTTTAGTCAAGGAAAGGCGGATCTGTTGGTCGGAACCCAAATGCTGACCAAGGGCTTAGATGTCTCGCAGGTGACCCTGGTGGGAGCGATCGCGGCGGATAGTTTATTAAATTTTTCTGATTATCGTTCCGCAGAAAGGGCCTTTCAAACCCTGACTCAAGTTGCAGGTCGAGCAGGTCGGGGCGATGACGCGGGACGGGTGATTATTCAGACCTATGCTCCTACCCATCCTGTGATTGAGGCGGTGAAAAACCATGATTATCAAGCTTTTGTGGATCAGGAATTGCCCCAACGTCAAATTCTGAATTATCCCCCCTACGGTCATTTGATTTTGATTCGTCTCAGTGGTTTGGACTCGGAAGGAGTGGAAAATGTAGCAGTGGCGATCGCGGAAAAGTGTCAGGGGATTTTAGGGGAGCAAGTGGAAATTTTAGGCCCTGCCCCTGCCAGTGTGATGCGAGTCGCGCAACGATTTCGTTGGCATATCTTGTTGAAATTTTCGGATAATTTAATTCAGAACCTCGATGTAAAAACGTTACGGGCAATCTGTCCTGCGTCTGTCAGCCTAAGTATTGATGTCGATCCGCTTTATATTGAATGAAATTCTCGTGGGATGCGATCGCTCTTATCTTTATTTATCAGAAAGAATCAGGGGCAATTTATCCTTTCCTCCACCAAAAATAATTACCTTACTATTAGGAGATTTTGCTAATTCCTGGGTAGCTTCGATCGCCTTTAGTTGAATAATTTTATCGGTTAACCCCTCGGAGAGAATTTTTTGAGCATCCGCCGTTCCTCTGGCTTCTACAATTTTACGCTCCGATTCTTTTTTAGCCTTAATGACTTCTAACGCAATTTTCTGGGTCTCCTGTTCCATCGCAACTTTTTCCTGAATCGCTGCTTGAATATTTTCAGGTAAAACAATATTTCTTAACAGCGTTTCTTCGACAATAAAGCCCAGGGGTTTTAGTTGGGTGATCATGGCTTGCTGGAGACTCTGGGAAATCAGAGACCGCTTTTCTCCATAAATTTCGGTAAGGGTATAGTTGGCTGTAATTTGTCGAATAAAGGAACGAAAACGAGAGGTAATGATTTCTTTTTCCTGGGAAGGATCGCCAATTTTTTGAAAAACCTCTCCTGCTTTGAGAGGATCGAGTCGATATTGTAAACTCACATCAATTTTAAAATTTAAGCCTTCCTTGGAGGTAGAATCAACGGTTTCTTTTAAATCTTGAATACGGGTAGAAAAGGTAACAACTTCGGTGAAAGGATTTAAGAAATGAATGCCAGGATTCAGGGTTGTTGCTGAAACTTTGCCGAGGGTTTCAATGACACCAACTTCCCCCGTAGGAATGACTACGGCAAAACGACCCAACGCTTGGATTGCGACCAATGCAGTGCTAATGAGACCAATCAATAGGGCAATGGGACGAATGAGTTTATTGTTGGTACTGTTATCCTGGAATTTACTGGTAAAAAAGACTAACCAGCTAACTAACGCCGCGATCGCACTAACGATTAATGACATAGAAGTATCCTTTTCTTACTGTTTACTACTTTTATTAATTATTTCGATTGGGTTGCAATTAATTATTACACTTTATGGTTTTCTTGAAAGTCTTTTAACAAGGGGCTTAAGCCCCTTGCCTGTATGTATTTTAGATAATGAACAGCTTAGCTATCAGTCAAAAATTTAAAAATGCGATCGCGGTTTACCCTTGAATCATGCCACGATCTTGAGTCAGCCCTTATCTTACTTCAATCAGCTTAAACCTTGGTAGTTGTCATTTTTACCCCTCAAATATGGCGAATTCCACTGAATGAGATCAAGGTCAGGCGTTTAAAGCCGTTGCTGATAAACATCGAGAAGCCCTTTCTTCTATCAATATCGCCCTATTATCTTAAATATTAGCAAAAATCACAATTCATTAAGGATTTTTGAGGTTCGCGATTGTCCTTACTTTTTAAATGCTTGCATTTTTACAGAAGGTATGGTTTCCCTCTGTCTTCTCAAAAAACTTGCCAAAAGCATGACTTATATCCTTATCATCGTAAATAGTAGTTGATTGCGTTTTCCCCAACGCACCTCTGTCGGAAACCATGCTTAAGGAACATTAGTTGTGATTTAAGTAGATCCTGTTATAGACTCACAGCATTGCTCATCGTTATAATCCCTATGTCCATTCTTGTCATTGTTGAATCTCCCACCAAAGCTCGCACCATCCGTAATTATTTGCCAAGTAGTTATCGGGTAGAAGCTTCTATGGGCCATGTACGGGATTTGCCCGCAACGGCGGAGGAGGTTCCAGCGAGTCATAAAGACAAAAAATGGGCGAATCTGGGTGTTGATGTTGAAAATGATTTTGACCCCCTTTACGTTATTCCCAAGACGAAAAAGAAAGTCGTTAAGGAATTACAAGCCGCGCTCAAGGATGCCGATGAAGTGATTCTGGCAACGGACGAAGACCGAGAAGGAGAAAGTATTAGTTGGCATTTGTCCCAGCTACTGAAGCCCAAGGTGCCGATTAAACGGATGGTTTTCCATGAAATTACCCAGGAAGCGATCCAAAAAGCCCTGACCAATTGCCGTGTGATTGATGAAAATTTAGTCCATGCTCAGGAAACTCGGCGCATTTTAGACCGATTGGTGGGTTATACCCTTTCTCCCTTACTCTGGAAAAAGATTGCGTTTGGATTGTCGGCGGGGCGGGTGCAATCGGTGGCGGTTCGTCTTCTGGTTAAGCGGGAACGGGAGCGGCGAGCCTTTAAGGAAGCAGGTTATTGGGATCTCAAGGCGTTGCTCCTGGCAGAAAAAAGTCCCTTTGAAGTGAAGTTAATCAGTCTGGGCGGTAAAAAGATCGCCAATGGTAGTGATTTTGATCCGAGTACGGGAAAACTGATTCAGGGAAAAAATGTTGTTCTTTTGAATGAAGCCGATGCGATCGCCTTAAAAGAGCGTTTATCGGGAAAACCTTGGCAAGTTAGTAATACCGAAGAAAAACCAACGACTCGTAAACCGTCTCCTCCCTTTACGACTTCGACTCTCCAACAGGAAGCTAACCGTAAATTAGGAACTTCGGCGCGGGATACGATGCGAACTGCCCAAAAACTCTACGAAGAGGGCTATATCACCTATATGCGGACGGATTCGGTACATCTTTCCGAACAGGCCATTACGGCGGCCCGCAGTTGCGTCCAACAGATGTATGGTGCGGAATATTTGAGTCCCCAGGAGCGACAATTTACCACCAAAAGTAAAGGAGCCCAGGAAGCCCACGAAGCCATTCGCCCTGCGGGGAGTGAATTTCGTATCCCCAATCAAACAGGCCTATCGGGGCAGGAATTAGCCCTCTATGACCTCATCTGGAAGCGAACCGTTGCTTGCCAAATGGCCGATGCTCGACTAACCCAACTGGCGGTCATCGTCAAAGTGGAAGATGCGGAATTTCGAGCGGCGGGTAAACGCATTGATTTTCCTGGGTTCTTTCGGGCCTATGTGGAAGGTTCCGATGATCCCGACGCGGCGATCGACAATCAGGAAATAATCTTACCGCCCCTCAAAATTGGCGACAAACCCACCTGTCAACAACTCGATGTCCTGGGCCATGAAACCCAACCTCCCGCCCGTTATACTGAAGCGTCTTTAGTGAAAACCTTGGAAAGTGAAGGAGTGGGCCGCCCTAGTACCTACGCCAGTATCATCGGCACGATTATGGATCGGGGTTATGCCCAAATGCGAGCTAAGGCCTTGGTTCCTACGTTTACTGCCTTTGCCGTTGTGAGTCTGTTGGAAGAACATTTTCCCGATTTAGTCGATACGGGCTTTACCTCGCGGATGGAACAAACCCTCGATGAAATTGCGACGGGAGAAACCCAATGGCTTCCGTATTTACGGAGTTTTTTCTTAGGGGAAACGGGTTTAGAAAATCAGGTTAAAGTTCGAGAGAGCCAGATTGATCCCAGTTCAGCGAAGGCAATTATTCTCGAAAATTTAGCCGCCAAGGTAAAAATTGGCAAGTTTGGCCCCTATATCGAAATTCCTCAAGGTGAAGAGGTGGTGACGGCTTCTATTCCCGCCGATCTTACTCCCTCTGATCTCAGTCCTGATCAGGTTTTAATGCTCCTGAAGCAAAAAATAGAAGGCCCTGAAAAGGTGGGAATTCATCCTGACACAGGAGAGCCGATTTATGTGCTAGTGGGAACCTATGGCCCCTATGTCCAGTTAGGGGAAGTCAGTGATGACAATAAAAAACCCAAACGGTCTTCTTTGCCCAAGGGGATGAAGCCAGAGGATCTTACTCTCGATATTGCCGTAGGGCTGCTGTCTCTTCCTCGCACTTTAGGAAACCATCCAGAAACAGGAGCGCGGATTCAGACGAATTTGGGACGTTTTGGCCCCTATGTCGTCCATGACCAGGGTAAGGAGGGTAAGGATTATCGCTCTCTCAAGGCAGAGGATAATGTGCTAACGATTTCTCTAGAACGGGCCTTAGAACTTTTAGCAGAACCCAAGCGGGGCAAAGGCAGGGGCAAGAAGGCTCCCTTAAAGGAATTGGGAGCGCATCCGACGGATCAAGAGCCTGTTCATATTCTGGATGGCCCCTATGGCCCCTACGTCAAGCATGGCAAAATTAATGCCAGTCTTCCTGAAGGGGAAACGGTGGAGACTTTAACCCTGGAAAAGGCGATCGCGTTGTTGGCGGATAAAGAGGGAACCAAAAAAACAACCCGTAAAAAAGTGGCAACCGAAACCAAAACGGCAGCCAAGAAAACGACGGCGACAAAATCAACGGCGGCAAAAAAAACAGCCACCAAATCAACAACTGCTAAAAAGACAACGACTACACGAAAAGCATCAACTAAAACCCCTGAAAGTTAATCAACACGTTGTTATTTTATGGGTAGAATTTTATCTTTTCAAACCTATTCATCCAGTTAATCACCATGAAAACCTATGATTGGATTGTGGTCGGGGCCGGCATTACGGGGGCAGCCCTGGCCTATGAATTAGCAAAACAGGGATTACACGTTCTCTTATTAGAAAAGGAAAAAAATCCGCACAGTGCAACTTACTATAGCTACGGTGGGGTTGCCTATTGGTCAGGTAGTACGCCCTTAACTCGCCAACTTTGTCAGGAGTCTAAACACATTCTTGGTAATCTTTCCCAGGAATTGGACGGAGAAACGGAATATCGAGAACTGAATTTAGTCTTAACGATTCCCCAGGATCGTGATCCTGAAACTATCCGTCAAAATTATGCTAATTGCCTTAATCCCCCCGATTATTTAACCGTTGAAAAGGCTATTGAACTAGAACCGCTACTCAACTGTAATGAAATTGCAGGGGTTTTAACGGTGGCTCACGGTCATATTCATGCCCAAAAAACGACCAGGGCCTATCTACAGGCATTTTTACGATTGGGGGGAACGATCGCCATTGAACCTGTTCTCAATTTATTGCGTCAAAATGAGCGAATTATTGGGGTTATTACGGCTAAAAATACTTATCAATCGGAAAATACGGTGATTTGTGCAGGCGCGTTCAGCCGTTCTTTCCTAGAGACTAACAATATTTCGATTCCTTTGTATTTCAGTCATGCCCAGGTCATCAAGACACCGCCCCTCAATATTCGTCTGCGATCGCTGGTAATGCCCGCCGTGTTGCAACGCTTAGAAATCGAAGCCCAGGCCAGACAACCCGAAAAAGAATCCGATGGGACGCTCCCCAACTCTAACGTCATGGCGGCAATCACCGAACCAGGCGCGATTCAGTTTTTAGATGGTAATTTTTATCTTGGGCAAGTCAGCCAGATTATCACCGATGCAAGTATGATTCCTGACTTAACCCAAAGTGAAACCGAAATTCGTTCCCAAATTGCCAAAATATTACCTCAATTGGCTAATGTGCCTGGAACTTGCCATCATTGCCTAGTGGCTTTTAGTGATCCTAGTCGCCCTTTAGTCGGTAAAATCGAAAATCTTGGAGGTATTCACCTCTTTTCGGGATTTACTAGCCCCCTCGCCTACGCCCCGCCCCTAGCTCGACATTTTGCAACCTGGGCAACTCAAGGAAACGATCAGGTCATTGATCAATTTTCTGCAATTGGTTAACAGACAGAATGGTGAGAGGGTCAGCTCTAGGGCATCTATTATTTCACAACTTAATAAGAATTTCTGATGCTGATGTGTATTTTGTAAATTCTTGTCTTTATGTTTTTTTGAAAAATTCTGAGAAATTCCTAATGAATAATCATTTTTTCCAGACTATGTTGTAATTCTTGGGTCAGATTGGCCACCGCTTGACGACGATTTGCTTTATATTCAGGCGATCGCGCCGTGACAGAAATCGGTTCTCCAATGGTCATTTGGGCGCGTTGTTGACCTAATCGGGGGCGAGAAAAGGACGTTCCCCCCTTAATGCGAGCCACCAAATCCCACATCAGAAGTATGGTGTCGGCAAAACGTTCTACCGTCGGCTTTTCTCGGACATAATACCCCGTCACCGCCACAAAGCTTTCTACCATTCTCATGTGCCACATCCGCAAATCCGCTTCTTCCGCCACGCGATCGGCCAAAGCCCGCTTCAGGGGACTCAGATTCTTATCAGGCTTGAATTCTTCCCGATAGATGCAATCCCAACCCGCTTGTTCCACCCGACGACAGCGATCGACAACGGTTCCCTTATTAGGAATATGAAAATATTGTTCTGCCACTTCTAGGGCGACATTGAGTAAATTTTGTAATCGTAAGGAAAAGAGTGCATTGGGTAATTGTTGAAGGGTATCTGAGTTATCATCAAAAGTGGCTTTTAGGGTATCTAAATCAGGCAAATTTTGGTAATAGGATTCCCGATAGAAATTCTCCATAATTCCTAAAATTTCTTCGCCTAAATTAAATAAACGCTCATACAATTTTTGTTCCTCTAATTGATTATTCTCAGTAGAAAATTGAGTTTCAATCCCACAATCTTTTTCTAATTGCGTTAATAAATCGGCAATTTTTGCCCAGGGGGGTGTGATATAAAAATATTGAATCCCAACAGGAATAATAAACACTTCTTCCGTGCGATCGCTTTTTTGTAAATCTTCCGCACACCAAAAACTCAATTGAGCAATCCCAGGTTCCAAGGGACTAATAATTTCGTTATGGCCATTCGTTGCCCCTTCAGGCGCGGCGGCGATCGGAAAAGACGCATTAGTGAATAATTCCCGTGCCGATCGCAGTCCAGGAAGATCGAGTTTTCCCCGTTGAATTGACGTTCCCCCCAAATGGGAATAGAGCCAACTCACGGCTTTTCCTGCCCATAGAGGAATGCCTCGGTCATACATAAAATGGGCATGAATCGGTTGCTGGAGTTGAATATTTTCTTGTTTGATAAATTTAGGCAATAATTGCCACAGTAGATAACCCATACAGTAGGGATCATTGACACTAGGATGACGAAAAGCTAATAAAAATCTCACTTTTTTTTGTTGAAATTTTTGGTAATATTCTGCCAAAATAGATAAATTTTCTGCTTCTATTTTCGCCAGGGGAGTCTGCGATCGCAACCAGAGCGGTAAAATGAACTGACATCCCTTCAGCACGAAAGCATTGTAAACAGGAGGAATAAAATCGAGGGGGGGCTGGGCGCGAATTGAATCATTATTCATGATATTTGATAATTAATCGCTAAAAATTTATTCATTTTAAGCTTGATATTGACATAAAATTAGACCAAACCACCCTTGGGAATCTGTCCAACTTTGTACCGTTTTTAATCCTTGATTTGCTAAATATTCTTCCATTTGTTTCAAGTTAAATTTACGAGAAATTTCAGTTAACAGAGTTTCTCCTTTGGCAAAATTTATTTTTAAATTCAACGTTTTAAGACTGACTACCTGCTCTTTTTGGCTAACCAGGTGCATTTCAATTTGGGATTTTTCCTGATTATAAAAAGACCTGTGCTGAAATTCGGATAGATTAAAATTTCCGTCAAATCGCCAGTTTAAATGCTCTAAAATATTGAGATTAAATTGAGCCGTAATCCCTTGATTATCATTATAGGCCGCTTCCAGAATTTGATTATCTTTTTGTAAATCAATTCCCAATAAAAAATAATCTCCTTGATTTAAGGCGGCAGTAACTTGCTCAAAAAAATGATCGCATTCCTGGGGACTAAAATTACCGAGAGTACTCCCCAGAAAAGCGACCAATCGACTGGCAAATTGGGCAGGAGGTAAATCTTCTAGGGCTAACTGATAGGTGCTGACTAATCCATGAATGGTCAATCTTGCATAATCCTTTAACAATTCCTGAGCCGTTGTTTCTAAAATTCCTGTACTCACATCAATGGGAATATAATGAATAGGATAATTTAATTGCTGATAGGCATCTAATAAAAAACGGGTTTTAGTGGAGCTACCACTTCCCAATTCAATTAAGTCACAGGCTCCTGTAATAGTCGCAATTTCTGGGGAATTATCCTTTAAAATCGCTGCTTCTGTTCGAGTGGGATAATATTCAGGTAAAGTGCAAATTTTTTCAAATAAATCCGATCCTAAATCATCATAAAAATAGTGGGGAGGAAGGGATTTTTGGACTTGTCTTAATCCAGCAATAACATCACTACCATGATTGGTATAACTGAGAGGATGGGTCTGGAGAAAATTGTCAATTTGTAATCGCTCATCTAAATTGACCTCGAAAATAAGTGTCATGAAATTCCTCTTTTTATCCTGCTAGATTTTTGATCATTCCGAAGAATTGATTGAGTTGGTAGAAATTTGGCAATGGTTCAGCCTGATTAAAGGCAGAAAGGATTACTGGGCAAAGGATTAGAGAAACAAAGAAGCAAATATAAGCTTGGAAGTAATGGTTATAACTTTACAGGGGTGTTAAGGGTAATAATACTATAAATAAATCGGTAAAAAAAGGAGAGAGAGTATGTCAATCCAAAAGATAAAGCCAATCCAAGAGTTTAATGATTCTATATTTTGCAATGGGAAAGAAAAAGAATTATTTAAACGAGACTGTCCTCATTGTCACAGCGAGGAAGTGAAAATTCATTCTCATTACAAAACGAAAAATAATGGAGAGAGAAAAATATTTATCTGTCAAAAATGTGAGTCACTATATTCAGAAACGTATAATAC